>DATNIH010000074.1:0-27088 GCA_035604515.1 Caulobacteraceae bacterium
CCGCTTTCTACGGCGACAAGGACTCTTGTACCGAAGCGAATGCAGCCGCTAACATCGACTATGCTATAAAGATAAGGGTCGATATAACTTATCAGGACACCTTCAATCACCCGTATCATGAAATGTTTTGTTGGATGAACCTCGCCAATAGCAGTGTTATGCAATACTGCGACAAGGCAAAGGCCCGCAAGACTCCCACAGACCCACCGGTCCATGAGTCTTCGGGATAGCGCGGCCACCGCCGCTAGAACTCCAAACCCCATCGGGGCCTCCCTGAATTCTAGGGCATCAGGAGCAAGAGGAAATCCCCCCGGACCCCCCGAAGGGGGCATTGGGGCTAGTCCCGTTTGCTACCTAATGCCGTGGAATTCGGGCAGCTCGTCGAGGAAGAGGACGCCGTTGTGCGCCAGCGAGACCTCGCCTGGCTTGGCGCGGACGCCGCCGCCAGTCAGGGCGGCCATGCTGGCCGAGTGGTGCGGGCTGCGGAACGGCCGGGTCCGGGTCAACGCGCCCTTGGCGATCAGGCCGGCCATCGAGTGGACCATCGAGGTCTGCAGCAGTTCCTCGGCCGAGAGCGGCGGCAGGAGGCCAGGGAGGCGCTGCGCCAGCATCGACTTTCCGGAGCCGGGCGGGCCGACATAGAGCAGATTGTGGCCGCCGGCCGCGGCGATCTCCAGCGCCCGCTTGGCCTGCTCCTGGCCCTTCACGTCCCTGAGGTCGGGGACGCGGGCGGCGTCGAGCATCGGCCCGGGCTTGGGCTGGCCCATCACCTGGGTTCCGCGGAAGTGGTTGACGATGGCGATCAGCGAGCGGGGCGCCAGAATGGCGGTCTCGCCGGCCCAGGCCGCTTCCGGGCCGCAGGCTTCGGGGCAAATCAGTCCCATGTTCCAGGCGCCGGCGGCCATGGCCGCGGGCAGGGCCCCGGCGACCGGGGCGATCTGGCCGTCGAGGTTGAGCTCGCCGATCGCCGCCCAGCCGTCCAGGGCGTCGGCCGGCAGGATGCCCATCACCATCATCAGCGCCAGCGCGATCGGCAGGTCGTAGTGGCTACCCTCCTTGGGGATGTCGGCCGGCGAGAGGTTGGCGACGATGCGCTTGGCCGGCAACGCGAGGCCGAGGCCGGAAAAGGCGGCGCGCACCCGCTCCTTGCTCTCGGCGACGGCCTTGTCAGCTAGTCCGACCACGGCGAAATGCACGGCGCCGCTGGTCAGCTGCACCTCGACGTCGACGCGCCGCGCCTCGACCCCTTCGAAAGCCACGGTGACCACGCGTCCGGCCAAAGTGCGAAAACCCCTTTTTATCCCAAGACTTATCCACATCTCAGCACAGCCGCGAGGATGGATCAAGAACAAATACGGAACAATCCGAGAGACTGTGGCGAATCAGTGACCTAACGGCGGCGCTTGATGCGTCATGGAAGCTTCACGGTACGGACGATCCGCTACAGCGAGGCGATGAAGGCCTGCATCTCTGCGCTCACCTCGCGGTCCTCGGGGGTGAAGCCGCTGAAGCCGCCGTGCGGCATGCCCTCCCAGACGTGCAGCTCGGCGCGGACGCCGGCGCGGCGCAGCTTGCGGTGCATCAGGATGGTGTTGGAGAGGAAGATGTCGCGGCCGCCGGCCTGCAGGAACGTCGGTGGGAAGCCGGCGACGTCGCCCAGCAGCGGCGAGAGATAGGGGTGGGTGAGGTCGGCGCCGCCCGCGTAGTAGAGGTTCATCTCGGTGAGCCGGCTGCGCAGCACCGTGTCCAGCCCCATCAACGTGTGGAAGCTGTCGCCGCTTTCGGTGAGGTCGAGTTCCGGCGTCAGCAACAGCGCGCCGGCAGGCATCGGCAGGCCCTCGTCCCTGGCCTGCAGCAGCATCGCGGCGGCGAGATTGCCGCCGGCGGAGGTGCCGCTGACGACGACGTCCTGCGCCGCGTGCTCGGTCAGCAGCGCCCGGTAGACTGCCAGGCAGTCGTCGAGCGCCGCGGGGTAGGGTCCGTCGGGCGGCACACGGTAGTCGAGCGCATAGGTGACGCGGCCGGTGCGCAGCGAGATCGCCGCGGCCTCGAAGCGCACCGCCGCCTCGCCGCCGCCGAAGATCAGCGCCCCGCCGTGGATGTCGAACACCACATGGCGCTCGTCCAGCAGCCGCTCGCCGCGCGGCCGACCGACATAGACCGGTACGCCGGCCATCTCGCGCGCCTCGACGTCGGCCTTGAGGTGCGACATCAGCGGGCCGCTCATGGCGCCGGCCGCTTCGGCGCGTTGCGCGATCAGCCGACGCCAGCCGTCGTGGTCGTCCAGAGCCGGCAGGTTGTCGCCGGGTCGGGGAGCGGCGCCCAGCACCGCCTTGGCCGCGTCGCTGAGCGCGGCGGGCAGCGGTATCTCACGCGCCGGCAGGCGCACCTGCCCCGGCGCGGTGGTCTCGTTGGTCATGGCGTTCTCCCTTTCCGCCGAACCTAGGCCGCCGGCGCGTCGCCCGCCAAGCCGTCAGACGATGCCTCGGATCGCCTCGATGCGGTCCCACAGCGCCGCGGCCGCGTCGGCGCCGCCGAAGCGCTTCAGCTGCTGTGCGCCGGTCGGCGAGGTGACGTTGATCTCGGTCAGGTAGTCGCCGATCACGTCGATGCCGACGAACAGCAGGCCGCGGTCCTTCAGCTCCAGCGCGATGGCGTCGCAGATCTCGCGGTCGCGGGCGGTGAGCTCGACGGCTTCGGCGCGGCCGCCCCGGGCCAGGTTCGAGCGGACCTGGCCGTCGGCCGGAATGCGGTTGATGGCCCCTACCGGCTCGCCGTCCACCAGCAGGATGCGCTTGTCGCCGGCCGAGACCGCGGGGATGAACTTCTGCGCGATCACCGGCTCGCGGCCGATCATCGCGTGCAGCTCCAGCAGCGCGTCGAGGTTGGGATCGCCGGCCCGCAGCTTCACCACGCCCGAGCCGCCGCCGCCGTAGAGGGGCTTCAGCACCATGTCGCCGTGCCGCGCGTGGAAATCGTGCAGCGCATCGGCGTCGGAGGTAATCAGGGTCGGCGGCTGCAGGCCCGGGAACCCGGTGACGAACAGCTTCTCCGGCGCGTTCCTCACCTCGGCGGGGTTGTTCACCACCAGCGTCGCCGGGTGGATCTTCTCCAGGAAGTAGGTGGCGGTGATGTAGGCCAGGTCGAACGGCGGGTCCTGGCGCATCAGCACCACGTCGAACTCCGAAAGGTCGCGCACCTCGACATCGCCCGAGCTGTGGTGGTCGCCCTTCACCGCGCGCAGATTGGCGGCGCGGCCGCGCGCCAGCACCCGGCCGTCGTCTAGGGCGAGCTTATCGGCGGCGTAGATAAACAGGCCGTGACCCCGGGTCTGCGCCTCCAGCATCAGGAAGAAGGTGGTGTCGGCGTCGATGTTGACCCGCTCGATGGGGTCCATCTGGATGGCGACCTGAAGGGGCATGACGGCTCCGCGGCGATGGCTGGGCTTGTCCCTTCGCGGGGGCCGGCAGGCAAGCCAGAAATACCCGCAGGCGTCCTAGATCGGCTTCAGTCTCATGCGCGAGAACCTTCAAGACTCAATCTAAAGTGCACATGGCCACAACTATACCTATGCTAGCATATCATTGTTCTGCGTGTTAAAGTGTCGCACACACTTCAAAGGGGGCTGGCATGAGCACCGAGCCTGGAGATCTCAACAAAGCAGGGCAGGAAGAGGCGCGTATTCCGGTCTCGGCCCGCATTCCCACCGACCCGCTTCCGGTGACGGGCCGCCTTCCGACAGGGCCCGAACCGATCTGGAGAGTCCCTCCCGTAAGTCCGCCCGCGCCGGCGACGTTCGACTTCAGTGTTGCGTCGATGACGGTGAATAATCCCCGGGCCCCGTTCGACGACACGGACTACGCGACCTTGGCGATCAACGTCCTGGCCGCCGACAACACCGTGATCCAACAGTACGGGCCGGTCGTCCGGTCTCTCGGCAATCTTAGCAAACACCAATCCATCGACCCTGAAATGTCGCTGACGGGCATCACCGTACCCGACGGCGGATCGATGGCCGTCGCGTTCGTCGTGATGAACAAAGGCGGTTGGTCTTGGGACAGCGATGTCATCAACGCCCTGGAGCTTGCGGGTTCAGCCGTTCTGGGCGCCCTGGCGCAGGGCAGCATCGCGGGCGCCACGACCACGACGGTTGCGGCGGACGGGACGGTAACGGTAGCGCCGACTCTCATTCCACTTTCTACTGTACTAGAGATAGCCGCCGGGCTCGTTATCGTGCTGGAAGGCATCAACATATTGTTCGCCGACTGCGACGGCACAGTTGTTCCGGGGGTGATGACCATCGGAAAGACGGAGTTGCTGCAGTTGGCCACCCCAGGCCCCTGGAACATGACCTTCGAGTACCCGGGGACGGACAGCGCGATCGGGTGCGGTGCGAACTCGGACTACTCGGTGACCTACAGCGTCGAGGCCACGCCCCAGCCGGTGGCGGTGCCGGACGTAACGGGCATGTCGATTGACGATGGGGCCAAGGCGTTAGCGGCGGTTGGCCTCATCGCAGTCGAGAAGGTGACCAGGTTCGCCCTCAAGCTCGAGCCGAAGATTCTGGGGCAATCGCCGCCGGCCGGCAGCCTGGCTCTGCCGAAAACCCAAGTTCAGTGCGACGTTGCCGGCCCCCCGGTCATCCCCCCGCCGCCCAAGGGGCACCAGATACCCTAGTTCAGCTTCAGCCTCACCCGCTCGCGCGCGGCTCGGGCCGCCAGCGTCGCGCCGCCGTCGAGGCGCTGGGCGTGGGCGAGGGCTTCAAGCGCCCCGGCCAGCGCGCCCTGGCCCTCGCGGGCGGCGGCGACGTCGATCCAAGGCCGGTGGTCCCTGGGGTCGATCAAGGCCCGGCGCAGCGCCGAGCGCTCGGCGCGGGCGAAATCGCGGACGGCGACGGCTCTGGCGAACACGTTGTTCTGCAGCCGGATCAGCACGGCGCGGTCGCTGGCCGGCGTCATCAGCGCCTCCAGCCGCTCGGCCACCCCCGGGGTCAGGCCGGCGTGCAGGGCGCGGCGGGTCAGTTCGGAGGGCAGCACCACGCGGCCCTCGCTGAACGGGTCGAGCGCCAGCGGCCCCTCGCGGGTCTCGATCCGCAGCAGAAAGTGGCCGGGAAAGTCGACGCCCTTCACGTCCAGCCCGGCGCGGCGGGCGGCGTCGAGATAGAAGATGCCCAGGGTCACCGGCAGGCCCTTGCGGCGCTCGGCGACACAGATGACGTCGGTGTTCTCGGGGCTGTCGTAGGTCATCAGGTCGCCGGCCAGGCGCATGTCGCCGGCCATCGTCTCGGCCAGCGCCTCCTCGGGCGATTCGCTCTGCAGCCGCGCCTTCAGGCGTTCGACGGCGTCGTGGGCGAGGCTGCGCACGAGACCCGGATCGCGGCTCGGGTCCTCGTGCACCGCGCAGGCCAGCGCCGCTTCGAGCAGCGGGAACCCGCCGTCGGCTTGGCCGCCGACGTCGGTCAGGAAGCGCTGGGCGTCTTCGCGCGTCATCTTAGCCGCCGGTCAGTCCCCGAACCATGCATCGCGAATATGACAAGGCCAGCGCCCCGGCGCGAGGGCCATCAGGTCGAGACGCACCGCAATGCCGCGCAGATCGGCTCGCCGGGCCGCGAAAGTCTCGCCGGCGCGCCGCAGCCGCTGGCGCTGCTGATAGCCGACGGCCTCCAGCGCCAGCGCGGTCGTGCCGCGCAGCTTCACCTCGACCACCGCCAGCACCTGACCTTTCTTGGCCAGCAGGTCGATCTCGCCCTGCGGCGTCTTCAGGCGAAAGCCCAGGATGCGGTAGCCCTTGGCCATCAGCCACAGCGCGCTCAGCACCTCGCCGCGCCGCCCCGCGCGACGGGCGTTGAAGCCGGTCAGGCTGCGACTGCGGGCCATGCTCAGCGCCCCTGCAACGCCAGGGCGCGGCGGTAGAGGTCGCGGCGGGGCAGGCCGAGGGCGTCGGCGACTTCGCGGGCGGCGTCGGCCGGCGATAGCCGGGCCAGGGCCTCGGCCAGCGCCGCGTCGGCGTCGGCGGGCTCGGCGGCGACGTCGGGCGGCGGACCGATCACCACCACCACCTCGCCCTTGGGCGCGGCCAGCTTCGGGTCGGCGGCGAGGCTGGCTAGGTCGCCGCGGACCAGGGTCTCGTGCAGCTTGGTCAGTTCGCGGGCGACGGCGGCGGGCCTTAGCCCGAGCACCTGCGCCATGTCCGTCAGCGAGGCGCCAAGGCGCGAGGCGCCCTCGAACAGGATCAGCGTGGCGCGCACGCCCTTCAGGTCCTGCAGGAACGCGCGGCGCGCGGCGGACTTCGGCGGCGGGAAGCCGGCGAACAGGAAGCGGTCGGTCGGCAGGCCGGCGACGCTCAGGGCCGCCAGCGCCGCCGAGGCGCCAGGGATCGGGAAAACCGGGACGCCGGCCTCGATCGCGCCCAGCGCCAGGCGGTAGCCCGGATCGGACACCAGCGGGGTGCCGGCGTCGGAGATCAGCGCGATCCGCGCCCCGCCGGCCAGCGACGCCATGATCTTCGGCGTGGCGCGGGCGGCGGCATGTTCGTCGTAGCGCTCGACCCGCTTGGCGAGCCCATAGGCCGAGAGCAGCTTGGCGCTGACGCGGGTGTCTTCGGCCAGCACCAGGTCGGCAGCGGCGAGCACATCGAGGGCGCGCAAGGTGATGTCGCGCAGATTGCCGATCGGCGTCGCCACCAGATAGAGCCCCGGCGCCAATGGCGCGTCGGACAGGGCGGGCGGCGGCGGACGCGGGGCCAGCTGGGCCTCCTCGAAGCGGGCGAACGCGCTGGTTTAGCCCGACGCCGCGCTTTGGGCGAGTTCGAGGGTGATCCGGTCGAGCACCGCGCGGCCGCGGCGCGTGACGACGAGGCGATCGGCGCCGGCCTCGATGTACTCGCCCGAGGCTAGCCGATCGATCGTGGCCGGGTCGAGCGCCAACGCCGCCAGCTCCGCGAGCGCAACGCCCTCGACGGTTCTGAGGCCCATCAGCAGCCGCTCCAGCGCCGCCTCGGACGGCGAGAGCCGCTCGCGCTCGGCGACGCCGCATCGGGCAGTGGCGACGCGGGCGACGTAGTCGGCGATCCGCGCCGGCGTCAGCGTCGACCAGCGCGCGCCGTCCGGCGTGGTGAGGCGGCCATGGGCGCCGGGTCCGACGCCGAGATAGTCGCCGCCGCGCCAGTAGATCAGGTTGTGGCGCGAGCGGGCGGTCTCGCCGCGCGCGTGGTTGGAGACCTCGTAGGCGTCGAAGCCGGCGGCGCCGAGTACGTCGTCGGTGGCCTCGAACAGCGCGCCGGCCGCATCCGCCTCCGGCGGCGCCCAGCGCCCGCGCTGCACGGCGCGGTCGAAGGCGGTGCCGCTCTCCAAAGTCAGCTGGTAGGCGGAAACGTGCTCCGGACCCAGCGCCAGCGCCTCGATCAGCGCGGCGCGCCAGGCGGCGGGGCTCTGGCCGGGCAGGGCGTAGATCAGGTCGATCGAGAGGCGCGGGAAGGCGCGCCCGGCGACTTCGGCCGCCCGTCTGGCGGCCGCCGCGTCGTGGTTGCGGCCCAGGAAGGCGAGCGCCGCGTCGTCCAGCGACTGCACGCCGAGCGACAGGCGGTTGACACCCGCTGCGGCGAACGCCGCAAACCGGCCGGCCTCGGCGTCGGTCGGGTTGGCTTCCAGCGTCACTTCGAGGTCGTCCGCCGCCTCGAACAGCCCGCGCGCCGCAGCGATGATCTCGCCGGCCCAGTCCGGGTCCATCAGCGAGGGCGTGCCGCCGCCGAAGAAGATCGAGATCAGCCGCCGGCGCCCGAGCCGCTCGGCCTGCGCCCACAGGTCGGCGACGATGGCGCGCAGCAGCGCCGCCTGCGCCTCGCCGCGGCCGCGGTCGCGCACCACGTTGAAGTCGCAGTAGGGGCAGATGCGGGCGCAGTAGGGCCAGTGGACGTAAACGCCGACGTCGCCCAAGTCGCCGCCTAGCGCCTCAGTCAAACAACGCGGCCTTCAGTTTGGCGAAGGCGCGGGTGCGGTGGCTGAAGCGGTCCTTCTCGGCCTCGTCCATCTCGCCGAAGGTCTGGCTCTCGGTTTCGGGCAGGAAGATCGGGTCGTAGCCGAAGCCCTTGTCGCCGCGGGGCGGAAAGGTGAGCCGCCCGTCGACCCGGCCTTCGACCACCACCGCCGGTCCGCCCGGCCAGGCGACGGCCAGGGCGGAGGTGAACCACGCAGAGCGGTCGTCGCTTTGGATCTCTTCGAGGCGGCGCTCGACCAGCGCCATGGCGTGGCCGAAATCGCGGTCGGGGCCGGCCCATCTCGCCGAATAGATGCCGGGCGCCCCGGCCAGCGCCGTCACGGAGAGCCCGGAATCGTCGGCCAGCGCGATCAGGCCGGCGGCGTCGGCGGCGGCCCTGGCCTTGACCAGGGCGTTGCCGGCGAAGGTCTGCTCGGTCTCATCCGGTTCCGGGAGGCCGAGCGAGCCGGCGGTCACCACCTCGAAGCGCGCCTCCAGCAGGGCGGCCAGCTCGCGCGCCTTGCCGTCGTTGTGGGTGGCGGCGACGATCCGCGCCCCGGAGAGAAGCCTTAGCGACATAGGCCATAAGTCGCGCGTGGGCGTCTCGGACGCAAGCCGGGCGTCCGCGCGACTGTCAACTTTGGATTAAGTATGATCTTTGAGTTCTACTTAAGCACTAGCTTTTAGGTTTCCAGGCCTGGGCGGGGCGCGGCACAGGAGACCGCGCTATGACGGAGCCACGTTACGTCGAAATCCAGCGGCGCTGTGATGCGCCGCCGCTCAAGGCGCTCGTGGTCGACGACCAGGAGCTCAATCGGCGCGTCATGAACCTGCTGCTGCAGGAGTGCGGCTGCAGCGCCACGCTGGCCAGCTGTGGCGAGGAAGCGATCGACTACGCTGCCGCCGGTGGGTTCGACGTCATCTTCATGGACCTCAACATGCCCGGGCTCGACGGCGATGCGACCACCCGGCGCATCCGCGCCGCCGGCGCCTCGGAGGCCGCGTACATCGTCCGCTGGACCACCGAACCAGTCTCCTGGCTCGACGGCGGCCTCTACGACGACCAGGCGAACAAGCCGATCACCCTGCCGGCGCTGGCGCGGGTGATCGCCGAGGCGCGCTGGCGAGCGTCGCGTGACGTCGGGGGTCGTCGGCCCGCGCTATCGGAACACCCGACCATCAGGTCGTAGGGAGGGCCTTACGACGCCTCCCTCAGGAAAGCTTCGATCTGGCGCTTTCCCCTGAGATGGACGACCGGCACATCTGGGCCTTGGGCTTGCCGCTCGGCGTCGATCGCGGCCCGCCTCGTCAGGTCGAAGGTCCAGCAGAAGGTGAAGAACTCCAGCATGCCGACGGTCAGCAGACCCTCCTGACACCCGGCTGGCAGGTCCGGGCGAGGCCGCCCGAGCAGGGTGCGCAGGACGACGCGTCCGAGGCACTGGAGACGCGGCGTATCGAGCCAGATGACTAGGTCGGCCTTGGCGAGCCGCAGATCGAAACTGCGTCTTGCGTAGTTCCCCTCGCAGACCCAGGCGTCACCCGCGATGGCGATGCTGAGGCGCGAGCGGAACACCTCGTTGTCAGTCTCTTTCCAACGCGGCTCCCAGAACAGCAGGTCGAGATGAACCACAGGCAGCGCGAGCCGCTCGCCGAGCCGCCGCGCGAAGGTTGACTTGCCACTGCCGGCGTTGCCGAGGACTACGATCCGTCGCATCCGGCGTCGCATGCCGACGGCCCGAACAACCGTCAAGTCTGAGACGAGAGCCACGCTCGAGATCGCCGTCGGCAGTTTGGTCGCGCTCATCGCGCCGCCGCGCCGCTCATGCTGCATTACAGCATTTTAATGCATTGCGAAAGTTTAACATCGTTTATCGATATGTTCACTTGATCGAATAACGATAAAACCGTACAGATTGTGTCAACGAAGCGGCCGGCGACGGTTGTTTCGGACCGGGCGAGGCCCACTTCTGCTGCAATGCACAATCTCAAGGGGATACTCCGATGAACACGATTCTGAAGCTGCTCGACCGCGCCTCGCTGGGCCTGATCCAGGTCATGGTGATCGCCGGCATGCCGCTGGCGGCGTTCGGTCTTCTGACCAACGCACTCTAGCGGCCCGCCCTCAAGGTGGCGCCCGCTAGCGCGGCCTCCAGGTTGGAGGCATGTTCGCCTTCCTCTTCGCTTCGGAGGGGGAGGCGAACTCGTATCTGGAAGGGCGATGCTTAGATGATCCGCGCGCTGGGGCCCGGCTCGGTCTCGAGCTTCCTGAAGGTGATCCTCGACGTCTTCTACTACGTGCTCTGGGGCGTCGGCTTCCTGGTGGCGGCCATCATCCTCGGCCTGCTGCTGATCAGCTTCGACCCGCAGATCCTGCCCGCTGCGATCCTCACCCACGCCTACATCATGGGCCAGGCGCCCGGCTTGGCCGCGGCGATCCGCCTGTCCGGCGCCGAGCTTTCGCTGATCGGCGTCGTCATCATCGTGCAGCGCCTGCGCCGCATCTTCGGCGCGATGACCGCCGGCGATCCGTTCCATCCCGACAACGTGCGGCGCCTGCGGGTGACCGCCCTGGTGCTCGCGCTGATCGAGATCAACCATTACCTGTTCGCCGCGATCGACCGCTTCGTGCTGCACATCCACACGCCCGGCGGCCTCAGCCTCGACTTCACCCCGTGGTTCGCGGTGCTGGTGATCGTGGTGCTGGCCGAAGTGTTCCGCGAAGGGGCGCGCCTGCGCCGCGACGCGGAACTGACCATCTAGGCCGCGGCGCTCACATCCATGCCGATCCGCGTCCATCTCGATCGCATCCTGCTTGAGCGGCGCATGTCGCTGACCGAGCTCGCCGACCGGGTGGGCGTTACCATCGCCAACCTCTCGATCCTGAAGACCGGCAAGGCCCGCGCGGTGCGTTTCTCGACCCTCGACGCCCTTTGCCGCGAACTCAACTGCCAGCCCGGCGACCTGCTGGTGTTCGAGCCCGGCCCGCCCGATGACGACAGCGAGGAAGTCGCCGAGGAATAGGCCAGCGTCCGCCGCCGCGGCGCTAGGGGCCGACGCCGTTCTTCTTCGCCTCGTCGGCGATCCGGGGCGAGATCGCGACCGCGGCGGCAATGTCGGTGTCGCCCTCCGCCTTGCGACCCAGGCGCAGCTTGGCCAGGCCGCGGCCATAGAGCGACCAGGCTGTCTGCGGCGCCAGCTTGATCGCGGCGTCGTAGTCGGCGATCGCCTTGTCCGGCAGGTTCATCCGCAGGAACACCAGGCCCCGGCTGTCGAGCACCTGCGGCGCGCCGGGCCAGAGCCTCAGCGCCTCGTTGCAGTCGGCCAGCGCCTTGTCGAGGTCGTGGCCCCACAAGGCTCGCACCCAGCAGCGCCCGTTCAAGGGCCTGGCGAGGTCCTCGTTCTTCGGATGGCTGGCGATCCAGAGGTCATAATCGGCCAGCGCGGCCTCGAAGCTGCCCGCCCGCGCGTAGGCGTCGGCCACCCTGAGGCCGACGCTCGCATCGTGGCTCAGAGCGGCGTCGAAATCGGCCTTGGCGCCGACCGAGTCCTTAAGCACCAGCCGCATCTGGCCGCGCAACATCAGCGCCGGCACGTCGTCGGCCTTGAGCGTCAACGCCTGATTGAGGTCGCTGAGGGCCAGGAGCGGCTGGTGGTTCTGCAGCCGCGCCCTTGCGCGGTCATAGACGTGTTGCGGATCGTTTGGTTCGAGCGCGGCGGCGTGGTCGAAATCGGCGACCGCCTCGGCAAATTCACGTCGGGCGAGGAAGGCGTCGCCGCGGCGCGTGAAACCGGCGGCGTCGGTCGGCGTGTCAGTCGCCGGAGCAGCCGATGCAGCGACCCCTGCAGACGGTGGCCCTGCCGGCGTCGTGGTCGTCGTCGTCGGCGCGGCGGCGCCAGTCGGCGGCCGGACCTCCAGATTGAACACGGGGCCGCCATTGTAGGTGAAGTAGAGCTTGTGCTGGCTCTTGGACACGTAGATCCGGTGCGACAGGAAGAAATCGACGCCGATCACCATGTCGGCGTCCGCCAGATTGATGTCGGCGATCCGCAGGCGGGTGTTCTTGACCTGCTCGCCGCCGATGTCGACCAGGTTGAACGGTGCGATCCAGGTTTCGGTGAGCTTCCGTCCGATTCCGCCCCAGACCCCGCCGCCGATCACGCCCGGATCGGTGGTCTTGACCCCAGCCCTGCGCGCGCCGGCCAGGCTCAGCACGGATCTCTGCGCGCCGGTGTCGAACAGCGCGCGCAGCCTGACCCCATTGATCGCTACCGACCCGACGATCTGTTGGTTCGGCGGCTCGATCGGATCGATCGACATGGCGCCATAGGCGTGGGAATCCTGGCTCCAATATGCCAGCGGGGCGTCGCCGCAGCCTTGCGGCTTCATCAGGCGGATCGCGCCGCTGGAGAAGTCGAACTCGGTGTCGAGGATGCTGAGCAGGTTCTGGCCCAGCAGCCCGTCGGCGCTGCCGACCGAGTGCTCGCCGACCAGGAAGTCCACCCGGTGCAGCGGCACGCCGAGCACGCTGAACTCCTTCACGGTGGTCAGTCTGGGATCGGCCCCGCCGGTCATGCCGTGAACCGAGATATAGGCGGGCAGCGGCTCCGTCCGCAGCCCGAACTTCGCCACCGCGGACGGGTTGAGCATGCTGAAGAAGGCGCCGGTGTCGACCGTGAGGCGGGCGTCCGCGCCGTTTAGCTTGGCTGAGACGACGGCGCCGCCACCCTCGATGGTGACCGGCAACTGAACATATTGCTGTAGCTGGCAGGCCGCGCGCGCCGAGCCGGCCGCCACCAGGCCCAGGGCCAGCGCGACACCAATATGGCCTCTCCCCATGGGCGAGAGCTAACTCAACTTTGGCGGCCGCGAAAGGTCGTCGGCTCACCGCTCTTGCCAATATCCTGACAGCATGGCGGTGCTCTAGTGTCGATCAACCGCAGCCCCCCCTCGAAGAGAACCGCCATGTCCGACGATCTGATCTTCTACACCAACCCGATGTCGCGCGGCCGGATCGTGCGGTGGATGCTCGAGGAGGTGGGAGAGCCGTACCAGACCCAGGTGCTGGACTACGCCACCACACTGAAGGGCCCCGCGTATCTGGCGGTCAATCCAATGGGCAAGGTGCCGGCGCTCAAGCACGGCGACGTGGTGGTGACCGAGGCGGCGGCGATCTGCGCCTACCTGGCCGATGCGTTCCCGCAGAAGGGTCTGGCGCCGCCGCCCGGCGACAAGCGGCGCGGGACCTATTTCCGCTGGCTGTTCTTCGGCGCCGGACCGGTGGAGCAGGCGACCAGCGTTCACAGCCTCGGCGTCGAGATCAAGCCGGAACAGAAGCGGATGATGGGGTTCGGCGACATGGCCGACACGATGAACGCCATGGAAGGGGCGATCACCGGACGCAGCTTCGTGCTTGGAGACGCCTTCAGCGCCGCCGACGTCTACTTCGGCTCCCAGGTCAGCTGGGGCCTGCAGTTCGGCTCGATCGAGAAGCGAGCGGCGTTCGTAGCCTACGCCGAGCGCCTGCACGCGAGGCCAGCCTACCAGCGCGCCACCGAGATCGACGACAAGCTGATCGCGGCGGCGAGCGCCTAGTCTTCACCCCAGGATATCCCGGTCGTGTTCGCCCAGCTTCGGGGCGCGGCGGGAAATGCGCCAGGGGCTGGCGGGCAGCTGGTACGGCGCGCCCGGATAGCGGAAACTGCGGCCTAGGTCTTCGTGGGTGACCGCGGTCTGGAAGCCGCGCGCCCGGAAGTGCTCGTCCTCGAAGGCTTCCTCCGGCGAATAGATCACCCCGACCGCGATGCCGCGGCGCTGGAAGCCGATGAAGTAGTCGTAGGCGCTGACGTTCTCGGCGATCAAGGCCAGCGCCTCGCGGCCGGCCGAGAAGATCGCGGTGGCCTCGGCGTCGACGCCGATCAGGTCGTAGGTGATCGGTTTGGGCATCGCCGCGCCGATCTCGAGGAAGATGGCGTCCGGGAACCCCTCCTCGAGACCTAACTCGCGCAACCAGCCGAGGATGTAGCCGAATTCGGCCGGCGAGCGGGGCGGCACGCCGGTGTTCACCCACCGCCCGTCCTTGCACAGCATCTGCGTGCCCTGCGTGGGGACCGCCGCGGCGTGGCGTCCGGTCTGGCGCTGCACCGTCTGGCGCGCCACCAGCCAGCTGTAGGACGCGGCCTCGGTGGTGACGTTGGAGGCCCCGTGCATGCTGACGTCGATGAACTGACCCTCGCCGGACGAGGCGCGGTAGAGCAGGGCGGTCAGCGCCGACAGGGCGGCGAAGTGGCAGGCGGTGTGGAAGCCCTGGCCGCCACCGCCGCGCACCGGCGGCAGCGCGTGGTCGTCGTAGCCGCAGCTCCACGCCGGTCCCGCGCCGGCCAGGATGGTCAGGTCGGTCACCGGCGCATCGTCATTGCGGCTGCCGCGACCGAACGGCGTCATCGATACGAAGATCAGGTCCCCGCGCACCTGCCGCAGGTCGTCGTAGTCGAGCCCGAGCCGCGCCAGACGCCCAGCCGGCTCGGATTCCAGCAGAACGTCGGTCTCGGCCATCAACGCCTTGAAGCGCGCGCGGCCCTCGGCGCTCTCGAGGTCGATCACCACGCCGCGCTTGCTGGTGTGATAGTGCCACCACCACAGGCTCCGATCCGGACCCGGCGTATCGTCCAGGAACGGCGGGTAACCCCGCGCCGGATCGCCGCCGGGTGGCTCGACCAGGATCACGTCGGCGCCCATGTCGGCCAGCAGCTTGCCGGCGAAGGCGATGCGCTCGCTCGCCAGCTCGACGACGCGGACGCCGGCGAGCGCGCTCATATCGCCCCCTCCGCGCGCAGCTGGGCCACATCCGCGGTGGAAAGGCCGAACAGCCGGCCGAACACTTCCTCGTTGTGCTCGCCCAGGCACGGCGCGCCGCGCTCGATGCGCCATGGCGTGCGCGACATGCGCACCGGCAGGCCGTCCACCCGCACCCGACCCATCGCCGTATGGCTGACCTCTGGCCAAAGACCCTCCGTATCCGGATCATGGTCGACGCGCTCCTGCGGCGTCTGCACCGCCGAGCACGGCACGCCGGCGTCGCGGAGCCGTCTCTGCACGGCGAACTTGTCCTGGGTCGCGGTCCAGGCGCCGAGGTCCTCGTCGAGCGCGTCCTGGTTCGTCTGGCGGGCGTCGAGCGAGGCGTAGGCGGCATCCTCCGTCCACGTTGATTCGACCGCCGCCGTCAGGCGTTCCCAGTCGGCGTCGTCGCGGCAGGCGATCGCCACCCAGGCGTCGTCGCCGGCGCAGGGATAGATCCCGTGCGGCGCCATCGGCGGCGAGGTGTTGCGATTGGAGTGGGGCTGGCCCTCACGCCGGCTGGGCCGACCATTCACGGTCCAGTCGAGCAGGGCCGGCCCGTGCAGCGTCAGCGCCGCCTCGGTGCAGGCGAGGTCGACCCACTGGCCCTCGCCGGTGCGCTGGCGGTGCAGCAGCGCGAGCATGATGGCCATGGCCATGTAATAGCCGCCGGTGTGGTCCATGTAGGAGTAGCCCCAGCCGGCCGGCGGCTGGTCCGGCAGGCCGGATGCATAGGTGAGGCCCGAGACGGCCTGCACGATCGGTCCCCAGGTCTTGAACGCGCCGTAGGGGCCGATGTGGCCGAACCCGCAGTTGGAGACGTAGATGATGTCCGGCTTGATCACCTTCAGCTGCTCGTAGCCGAAGCCCCAGCGCTCCAGCACGCCGGCGGCGAAGTTTTCGGTCACGCAGTCGGACTGGCGGATCAGCTCCGTGAGCAGTTCCTTGCCGCGCGCGGTGCGCACGTTGATGGTGACGCCCAGCTTCTGGGTGTTGTGGTTGTTGTAGCCGCCGCCGAACTCGAGGCCGCGGCGCTCGTCGACGTAGGGCCCGATGCCGCGCAGGATGTCCCAGCGCCCTTCGCGCTCCGGATCCTCGATGCGGATCACCTCAGCGCCGAACGCGGCCAGCCACTTGGTCGCCCCGGCGCCCGCCAACTGGCCGCAGAAGTCGCAGATACGAATGCCGGCCAGCGCGGCCGGCGGCGTCGGCTCCAGATACGCTTCCACCTGCGTCATGCCTCGGTACAACCCAATGCTTATCCAAACGCACCGACGTCGCGTCAGCGCAACCGCGCCGACCTGGAGGCCCTATTGCGCCGTGAAGCCGCCGTCCACGACCAGCTCCGAGCCGGTGACGAAAGCGGCCTTGTCCGAGGCGAGGAAGACGATCGCGTCGGCGATGTTGCCGTCCTGGCCGAAGTGGCCCAGCGCATGCCTCGCGGCGATCTGGGTGCGCGCGTCGTTATCGCCGATGCCGAGCGCCGAGGAGAATCCGGTCACCACCTCCTGGCCCATCTGGGTGTCGATGACGCCGGGATGGACCGAGTTGACGCGGATCTTCAGTGCGGCCAGCTCCAGCGCCACCGACTTGGTCAGCAGCCTGACCGCGCCCTTGGAGGCGTTGTAGCAGCTGGTCAGGGGAGACCCGACCAGGCCGGCGACCGAGGACAGGTTCACGATCGCCGACCCGCCCGGCCAGCGCCCGGCGCGCTCGGCGAGCAGGGGCGCCGCGTGCCTGCAGCCCAGGAACACGCCCTCGACGTTCACCGCATGCAACCGCCGCCAGTCTTCCAGCGTCGTCTCGATCAGCGGTTTCATCAGGAACAGGCCGGCGTTGTTTACCAGGATGTCGAGGCCGCCGACTTCCGACCTGGCGAACGCAACGGTCTGCGCCCACTCATCCTCGCTGGTGACGTCCTGGCGTCGTGCGATCCCGCCGAGTTCCGCGGCAAGCGCGCCGGTATCGGCCAGGTCGGTGACGATCACGCGCGCCCCCGCTGCCGCCAGCGCCCGCGCCGTCGCCGCCCCGATACCGCGCGAGGCCCCGGTGACCAGCGCGACGCGTCCTTCGAGTTCAGCCATGGTCCCGTCCCTCCGCCAGGGGCGAGCCGGACCTTCGCCGCGCCGATCGCGGCCGATCCTTATCGCCCCCCACGACCCTAGGGGCCGCGACTGGGAGGCAGCAAGGAAAAGCCCACGGGCAAGTCGCCTGGGGCGCCCGCCGCCGTGCTATCACGCCGGGTCGGACGGCGGTGGCGAGGCGGGCGGGATGCGGCGCATGGGTTCGGGGCGGATCGGGCTGGCGCTCGGGGCGCTGGCGCTGATGGCGGGACAGGCTGGGGCGGGCGGCGTCGATTGCCGGCGCATCCCGGTCTACACCGCGCCCTGCTTCTCGCAGCCGAAGCCGCACGCCGGGTGCGATCCGATCCCCTACGCCAAGGCGCCCTGCTTCACGGTCCACGGCATCCTGCAGGGCAGCAACGGCGTGCCGGCGGTGCGGCTATGGCGCACCGGCACGAAGCGGGTGCTGGGCATCGTCGGCGGCGATGGCGATCCAGCCGCCGACAGCTTGATCCCCGAGCCGCTGAACACGCAGATGACCCCCACGACGCCGGGCTGGCTGCGCTCGGTCGACGCGGACTTCCGGGTCTGCCCGCTGGCGGCCGAGAAGGCGGGGTGGATGCAGCCGGTCTGCCTGGTCGGCGCGACCCACGTGGTGTTCACCCGCCGCCACTATGGACTCGCGCCACCGCCGACGCCTGCAGGCCAACCAGCGTCTTGATCCCGCCCTCGGCCAGGCTGAACAGGGCCTCGAACTCGGCGCGGGTGAACCCGCGCTTCTCGCCGGTGGCCTGGATCTCGACGATGTCGCCGGCCCCGGTCAGCACGAAGTTGGCGTCGGCTTCGGCGGAGCTATCCTCCTCGTAGTCGAGGTCGAGCACCGGCGTGTCGTTGTGGACGCCGCACGAGATGGCGGCGACGTGGTCGCGGATCGGGTCGGACTTGATCACCCCCTCGTCCTGCAGCCAGCGGGTCGCCAGCCGCAGCGCCACCCAGGCGCCGGTGATCGCGGCGGTGCGGGTGCCGCCGTCGGCCTGGATCACGTCGCAGTCGAGGGTGAACTGGCGCTCGCCCAGCGCTTTCAGGTCGGTGACCGCGCGCAGGCTGCGGCCGATCAGGCGCTGAATTTCCTGGCTGCGGCCCGACTGCTTGCCCTCGGCGGCCTCGCGCCGGCCGCGGGTGTGGGTGGCCCGGGGCAGCATTCCGTACTCGGCCGTGACCCAGCCCTGGCCGCGGCCGCGCAGGAAACCGGGCACCGTCTCGTCGAGGCTGGCCGTCACCAAGACCCGGGTGTGGCCGAACGAGACCAGGCACGAGCCCTCGGCGTAGCGGTTCACATCGGTCTCGAGCTTGACCTCGCGCAGCGCGTCCGCCGCCCGGCCGGAAGGTCTCGCCGCCATGGTTTGTCTCCCTCGAAGCGCGGCGCTTGCGCCGGGTGGGGGGCGGCTTATCCTTATCCGCAACGATGACCAACCCGCTCGTCGGCATCTCGATCGTCAACGGCCCATCTCTCACGGAGCTGGACAGCCGCGCCCGCGACATCTTCCGCCGCGTGGTCGAGACCTATCTGGAGACCGGTGAGCCGGTCGGCTCGCGCACGATCTCCCGCGCCGGCGTGGCGCTCTCGCCCGCGTCGATCCGCAACACCATGCAGGACCTGGCCGAACTGGGCCTGCTCGATGCGCCGCACATCAGCGCCGGGCGGATGCCGACACATGTTGGGCTGAGGCTGTTCGTCGACGGATTGTTGGAGGTCGGCGACATCGCCGAGGACGATCGCCGCTCGATCGAAGCGCGACTCAGCGCCCATGGCCGTTCCATGGAGGATGCGCTGAACGAGGCCAGCTCGATCCTGTCGGGGCTGGCGGGCGGCGCGGGGGTGGTGGTCGCGCCGTCGCGGGACGCCGGGGTCAAGCACGTCGAGTTCGTCGCGCTGGGCGCAGACCAGGCGCTGGCGATCATGGTGTTCGACGACGGCCAGGTCGAGAACCGGCTGATGCACCGTCCCGCCGGCGTCACGCCCTCGGCGATGGTCGAGGCGTCGAACTTCCTCAACGCCCGCATGCGCGGCCGCACCCTGGCCGAGTCGCGCCTGGAGGTGGGCAGCGAGCTGGAGCGTGCGCGCCGCGAGCTCGACGCGGTCAGCGCGCGGCTGGTCGAAGACGGGCTGGCGGCCTGGAGCGGGGGCGGCGAGATGGGGCGCGCGCTCATTGTCCGCGGCCACGCCAACCTGCTGGGCGACCCGGAAACCCTGGCCGACCTGGAGCGCGTGCGTCGCCTGTTCGACGACCTCGAGCAAAAGGAGCAGCTGATCGGCCTCCTGGATCTGGTGCGCGACGCCGAGGGCGTGCGCATCTTCATCGGCGCGGAAACCAGGCTGTTCTCGCTTTCGGGTTCCGCCGTGATCGCGGCGCCCTATATGAGCGGCAGACAGAAGGTGCTGGGCGCGATCGGCGTGATCGGTCCGGCCCGGCTCAACTATGCCCGGGTGATCCCGCTCGTCGATTACACGGCGCGGGCGCTGGGGCGCATCATGGACGGATGAGAAAACCCGTATGAGTGACGACGAAACGCCGGCGGAGGGCCTGGGCCCCGAGACCGACGAAGCCGCCGATATCGCTGCGGCCACAGAGGACTCCGAGGCGCTGCGGACCGAGATCGCGGCGCTGAAGGAGCAGATGCTGCGCGTGGCGGCCGACGCCGAGAACACCAAGCGCCGGGCCGAGCGCGAGGCCAACGATTCGCGCGCCTACGCCATCCAGAAGTTCGCCCGCGACCTTCTGGGCGTCGCCGACAACCTGCAGCGGGCGATGTTGCACGCCCCGAAGGATGCGGCCGATCCGCTGGTCAAGAACCTCGCCATCGGCCTGGAGATGACCGAGAAGGAGCTGATGGGCGCGTTCGAGCGCAACGGCCTGAAGAAGCTCGAGCCGGTCCGCGGCGCCAAGTTCGACCCGCACCAGCACCAGGCGGTGCAGGAGCAGCCGGCCGACGATGTCGCCGCCGGCGGCGTGTTGCAGGTGATCCAGCCCGGCTACGAGCTGTTCGGACGGCTGGTGCGCCCGGCGATGGTGATCGTCGCCGCGCGCGGCTCGGCCGGCGCGGAAGCCGCCGAACCGGTCGCCCAGAACCCCTATGCAGGCGCCGGCGACCAAGGTTCTGGGGCGTCTGTGGATACCAAGGCTTGAGCCCTTCCGCCGCGCGCGGTTTCGTCTAATCTCACGCGTCCCATCACCCAGCCGTGCGGGGGCATTTGCGCGGCCGTTTCGGATAGGACCTGGATGAAGCTGACAATCGAGCGGGCGGCGCTGCTGAAGGCCCTGGGGCACGTGCAGAGCGTCGTCGAGCGGCGCAATACGATCCCGATCCTCTCGAACGTCCTCTTGTCGGCGAGCGCCGGCCAGGTCGCCTTCTCGGCCACCGACCTCGACATGGAGATCACCGATTCGAGCCCCGCGCAGGTGGAGGGGACCGGGCAGATCACCGCGCCGGCGCACACGCTCTACGAGATCGTGCGCAAGCTGCCGGAAGGCGCCGACGTCTCGCTGAGCTACACCGGCGAGGACCCGCGGCTCACGGTGCAGGCCGGGCGCTCGCGCTTCAACCTGCCGGTGCTGCCGGCCGGCGACTTCCCGGTGATGTCGTCCGAGGGCCTGTCCGATCCGATCGCCATCGACACCGCCGACCTGATCCGGCTGATCGACAAGACCCGCTTCGCCATCTCCACCGAGGAGACGCGCTACTACCTCAACGGCCTCTACCTGCACGTGGTGGTCGAGGACGGCGCGACCAAGCTGCGCGCGGTCGCCACCGACAGCCGGCGGCTGGCCCTGGCGGAGATGCCGGCGCCGGAGGGCTACGCCGGCGCGCCGGGCGTGATCATCCCGCGCAAGACCATCAACGAAATCCGCCGCCTGCTCGACGACGCCGGCGAGACCGTCACCATCGCCGTCAGCGCCCAGAAGGTGCGCCTCGGCTTCGGCCACGCCGCCATGACCTCGAAGGTGATCGACGGCTCGTTCCCGCCCTACGAGCGGGTGATCCCGCGCGACAACAAGCGGGTGATGATGCTCGACAACAGCCTGTTCGGCGCCGCGGTCGACCGGGTGGCGACCATCTCCAACGAGCAGAGCCGCGCGGTGAAGCTGTCGGTCGAGACCGGCCGCATGACCCTCACCGTGCGCAACATGGACGCCGGGCAGGCGGTCGAGGAGCTCGAGGTCGACTACGAGGGCGAGCCGTTCGAGATCGGCTTCAACGCCCGCTATCTCCTGGACCTGACCGGCCAGGTCGGCGGCGAGCTGGCCGAGTTCCGCTTCGCCGAACACACCGGGGGCGCGACCGTGCTCGACCCGACCCTGGTGCTCGACCCCACCGACGCCGGCGCCCAGTACGTGCTGATGCCGCTGCGGGCTTAGGCGGCTTCACTCGGCGGACGCACCAGTGCGTCCGGGTTTCGGGCCGAGACGGCCTGGGAAGTAGCCGCGGCGGAGCCAGAACAAGGCCACGGCGATCGCCAGACTGGCAAGGCCTGCCGCCAGCGGGACGCGCTGGTCGGGAATGAACGCCATCGCGGCCAGTATCCCCAGCATCGCCGCGATGGCGACGCCGGTCAGCCACGGGAACAGCCACATCCGCACCACGAGACGCCCCGGGCTCTCGCGCTCGAGCCTGCGGCGGAGCCGTAGCTCGGAGAGGGCGATCAGCAGGTAGACGAACAGCGCCACCGTGCCGTTCGACTTCACCAGGAAGGGGAAGACCGCGTCGGGCGAGATGTACGACATCATCACAGCGGCGAAGCCGACGACCGTGCCGGCCAGGATCGCGCGCACCGGCGTCCCGTGGCGGTTCACTCGCGCGAGCATCTGCGGCGCGTCGCCACGGCGCGTCAGCGCGAGCAGCATTCTGGATGAGACGTAGAGCCCGGAATTCAGCGCTGACAGCACCGCCGTCAGGATGACGGCGTTCATGATGTTTGCGGCCGCCGGAACGCCGATGGCGGCGAGCGCGCTGACATAGGGGGTGGTGATGGCGGGCGAGTTCCACGGGACGATCGCGACCACCAGCACGATCGAGCCGATGTAGAAGACCAGGACTCGGGTGATGACCGATGTGGTGGCCCGCGCAATGGCCGCGGCGGGCTCGGCCGATTCCGCGGCGGCGACGGTGACGATCTCGGCCCCGAAATAGAAGCCGGTGGCGGCCACCGCGCCGGTGAAGATCGGCAGGATCCCCCGCGGCGCGAACCCGCCGTGGGCGGTGAGGTTGGCGATGTGCGGGCCTGTGCCGAACCAGAGGCCCACGATGTAGAGGGTCCCCACTACGAGGAAGACAACGATCGCCCCCACCTTGATCGAGGCGAACCAGAACTCGAACTCACCGTACGTGCGGACCGACCGTAAGTTGGTGGCTGTCATGATCAGCAACAGGACCAGCGCGAGCAGCCACTGCGGGAACTGCGGAAACCAGAACCGGATGAGATCGGCGCCGGCGATCGCTTCGAACGCCACCACGCCGACCCAGAAGTACCAATACATCCAGCCGGTCACGAAGCCGGCTAGGTCGCCCAGCGCCAGCCGCGAGTATTCGTAGAACGATCCCGCCGCGGGCAGGGCCGTCGCCAGTTCGCCCAGCATACGGATCACCAACACAACCAGCAGGCCGGTGAGCAGAAAGGAGAGGCTCGCCGCGGGCCCGGCGGACTGGATCACCACCCGGCTGCCGACGAACAGTCCCGCGCCGATCACGCCCCCCAGCGCGATCATGGTCATGTGGCGACGCTTCAGGCTCTGGCGCAGCCGCGAGTCGCCAAGGGCTTCGTCTGTCAATGCGAAGCTCCACCGGGCTGCGTCCCGACACCTTAACCACTGTCGATCCGGGCTGTCGCGCCTTCGCGGAGGCTGGCCGCCAGAATACGGGCGCCAGGACCGTTGGCGATCTAGGACGCCCGTCACGCGAGCGAGATATGCCTAGCCCCCGCTCAGCGCCTCGATCTCTGCCGGATCCAGCCCACACTCCTCCAGAATCTGGCGTGTGTGCTGGCCGATTTCGGGGGCCATGCGCGGCGGCTGCTTGGTCTCGCCGTCGAGGTGGAACGGGCTGTCGACGGTGCGCAGGCCATAGCCGTCGACGAACTCGGGCAGCAGGCCGTTGGCGTCGAGTTGTTCGTCGGCGATGTGGTCCTCGACCTTGGCGACGATGCCGAAGGTGACGCCGCCGGCGTTGAGGCGGTCGCGCCAGGCCTCCCAGGTGTCGGCGCCGAAGATCTCCTCGAGGAGACCGACCAGGATGGCGCCGTTGGCGAAGCGCTCCATCGGCGTGGCGAAGCGGGGGTCCAGCGTCCACTCGGGGTGGCCGACGGCGCGGGCCAGCAGCGGCCAGTCGCGGGCCGGATTGGTGGTGACGAGGATGAAGCTGCGCCCGTCCAGCGTCGTGTAGCTCTCCGTCATCGCGCCGCGCGAGCCGCGTGGGCCGCGGCCGGTCAGCTCGTAGCCGCACAGCGCGCCCTGCACCTGGCACGAGTTCGACCACAGTCCGTTGGCCAGCAGCGAGGTGGTGACCTCGCCGCCCCGGCCGGTGAGCTGGCGGCGGTAGAGCGCGGTGACGATGGCGCTGTACATCGCCATCGCGGTCGGGTGGTCGCCCATGCCGGGCATGGAGAGCGCCGGCTCGGTGTCGTTGGTGGCGCGCACCATGTCCATCAGCCCGGACCTCGCCCACCAGGCGGTGGTGTCGAAGCCGGTGCGGTCGCGCTCGGGCCCGTGCTCGCCGTAGGGCGACAGCGAGGCGTAGATCAGCCGCTCGTTCAGGTGCAGCAGGTCCTCCGACCGCAGGCCGAGCCGCTCGCGCACCGGGAACGGGAAGTTGGTGATGAACACGTCGGCCTTGCGGACCAGCGTCTCCAGCACGCCGCGCGCCTCGGGCAGCTTCAGGTCGAGCGCCAGGCTCTCCTTGTTGCGGCTGTCCATGGCCCAGAAGTAGTCGATGTCGTCGGGCGTGCCGCGCAGCCGAAAGAGGTTGCGGTAGGAATCGCCGATGCCGGGCGGCTCGATCTTGATCACCCGGGCGCCGAAATCGGACATCACCGTCGCGGCCGCCGGGCCGGCGATGAAGCTGGCGCAATCGATCACCAGCAGGTCGCTGAACAGACTCTCGGACATCAAGCGCTCCCCGCCGCGCGCCTTGCTGGCGCGCCGTCAAAGCGAAACCTAGCGAGGCGCCGCTAGGACCGACAAGCGCCCTGCGTGTTGGGCGCCTCGTCAAAGCCGGCATGGGGTACTAGTTAGACACCATGCGCAGAACCCAGCTCGGCCGCACCGGCCTTTCCGTCTCCCGGCTTTGCCTCGGCACCATGACCTTCGGGCTGCAGTGCGAGGAGGACCTCAGCCGCTCGATCATGGACACCGCCGCGGACGGCGGGATCGACTTCTTCGACACCGCCGACGTCTATCCGCTCGGCGGCGGCGCCAACACGGTTGGCCGTACCGAGGAGATCGTCGGCAATTGGCTGGTCGGCAAGCGCCACGACTACATCGTCGCCACTAAGTGCGTCGGCCGCACCGGCCGCAAGGTCTGGGACCAGGGCATGTCGCGCAAGCACATCCTGGATGCGATCGACGCGTCGCTGAAGCGGCTGCGGACCGACTACGTCGACCTCTACCAACTGCACAGCTACGATCCCACGACGCCGATCGACGAGGCGCTGGAGGCGCTGGATGCCGTCGTGAAGAGCGGCAAGGCGCGCTACGTCGGTGTCTCCAACTGGCCGGCGACCAAGGTGGCGCGCGCGATCGGCCGCTCCGAGCTGAAGGGCTGGGCCGGGATCACTTCGGCGCAGCCGCGCTACAACCTCTTGTTCCGCACCTTCGAGCGCGACCTGTTGCCGCTGTGCCTCGAAGAGGGGATCGGCGTCATCCCCTATAATCCGCTGGCCGGCGGCATGCTCACCGGCAAGCACCAGCAAGGCGCGCCGCCGGAAGGCACGCGCTTCACGCTCGGCAACGCCGGCGCGCGCTACCAGGAGCGCTACTGGCACGACCGCGAGTTCGAGAGCGTCGCGGCGCTGAAGGGCGTGGCGGCCGAGGCCGGGATCAGTATGGCGACCATGGCGGTGTCGTGGGTGCTGGCCAACCCGGCGATCACCGCGCCGATCGTCGGCGCCAGTCGCCCCGATCAACTCGCCGACAGCCTCGCCGCCACCGAGACCCCGATGGCCGCCGACCTCAAGGCCAAGCTGGACGAGATGACCCACGCCTGGCGCTCGGTCGACGCTGAGCGGTGAAGGCCGCCGTCCAGTCGCTCGCGCTCACCGACTTCCGCTCCTATGACCGTGGGGAGCTCAGTGCGGGTGGGCGCAGTGTCTATCTGTTCGGACCCAACGGCGCTGGCAAGACCAACCTTGTGGAAGCGCTCAGCCTGTTCTCGCCGGGACGCGGCATGCGCGCGGCAAGCCTGGGCGAACTCGGGCGGCGCTTGCCCGACGAGGCGCAGGGCCGCGCCTGGGCGGTGTCGGTGGCGATCGAAGGCGATGGGGGCGAGGTGCGGCTCGGCACGGGCGTGGAGACCCCAGGCGCGGCGCGGCGGCTGGTGCGGGTCGGGGGCGAGGCTGTGCCGCCCGGACGCCTCGCCGAGCACCTGCGGCCGCTCTGGCTGACGCCGGCGCAGGACCGGCTGTTCCTGGAGGGTGCGGCCGAGCGGCGGCGGTTCTTCGACCGGCTGGTGTTCGCCGCCGAGCCGATCCACGCCGCCCACGCGGGCGCCTATGACCGCGCCCTGCGCGAGCGCTCGCGGCTCCTGGCCGAGGAGAGCGCCGCCGATCCGGCGTGGCTGACGGCGCTGGAGGGGCGCATGGCCGTGGCGGGCGCGCGCATGGCGGAAGCGCGGGCGGCGACGCTGCAGGCGCTGCAGGCAGAGATCGACGGGCGTGGCGATCGCCCCTTCCCGCAGGCCGATCTCGGCCTCGCCGGCGACTACGAGAAGCTGGTGGCGTCCGGGGCGGCGATCGTCGAAATCGAGGCGCGGCTCACGGCCGATCTGGCCGCCTCCAGGCCCCGCGATGCGGCGGCCGGGCGGGCTCTGACGGGCCCGCACCGCACCGATCTGGCCATCGTCCACCGCGAGCGGCGCCGTCCGGCCGCCGAATGTTCGACCGGCGAGCAGAAAGCGCTGATTCTGAACCTGGTTTTGGCCCAGGCTGCGCGACTTTCCCGTGCTAAATCGCAGCCGAATCCTATATTATTGCTGGATGAAGTTGCGGCGCATCTCGACCTGCTCCGGCGCGCCGCTCTCACCGACGAAATCGAAGCGCTCGGCCTGCAGGCTTTCCTCACGGGAACGGACGAAGCGCTGTTTGATCACTTCAAGGGTCGGGCCCTCGGCGTGCGTGTGGACGCCTCGCGGCTCGAGCCCGTGGACTAGCGGATGACGGACGAATACGACGCAACGGGCGCCGCCGACTACGGCGCGGACTCGATCAAGGTCCTGAAGGGCCTCGATGCGGTGCGCAAGCGCCCGGGCATGTACATCGGCGACACCGACGACGGCTCTGGCCTGCACCACATGGTCTACGAGGTGGTGGACAACGCCATCGACGAAGCCCTGGGTGGCTGGGCGACGCGGGTCGAGGTGATCCTCAACGCCGATGGTTCGGCCACGGTGACCGACGACGGGCGCGGCATCCCCACCGACATCCACGAGGGCGAAGGCGTCTCGGCGGCCGAGGTGATCATGACCCAGTTGCACGCCGGCGGGAAATTCGATCAGAACTCCTACAAGGTCTCCGGCGGCCTGCACGGCGTCGGCGTGTCGGTGGTCAACGCGCTGTCGGAATGGCTGAAGCTGACCATCTACCGCAGCGGCCTGAAGTACGAGATGAGCTTTGCCCACGGCGATCCGGTGACGCCGCTGGCCGTCACGGGCGCCGCGCCCTACCGCGCCAACGGCGAGTTCCTCACCGGCACCGAGGTCAGCTTCCTGCCGTCGCTGCAGACCTTCGCCACCATCGAGTTCGACCGCAAGACGCTCGAGCACCGGCTGCGCGAGCTGGCGTTCCTCAACTCCGGCGTCACCATCATCCTGAAGGACCTGCGCGGCGCCGAGCCGTTCGAGGAGACCATGCGCTACGAGGGCGGGGTCGAGGCCTTCGTGCAGCACCTCGACAAGGCCAAGACCGCGATCCTCAAGACCCCGATCGTGGTGCGCGGCGAGCGCGAGAGCGT
>DATNIH010000075.1:0-6950 GCA_035604515.1 Caulobacteraceae bacterium
GTCGGAGCGGGAGAGGGAGCCGGCTTTCAGCTGGCCGCAGCCGGTGGCGACGGCGAGGTCGGCGATGGTGGTGTCCTCGGTTTCGCCCGAGCGGTGGCTCATCACCGCGGTGTAGGCGGCCTTGTGCGCCATCTCGACCGCGTCCAGCGTCTCCGACAGCGTGCCGATCTGGTTGACCTTGATCAGGATCGAGTTGGCGAAGCCCTGTTCGATGCCGAGCTTCAGCCGCTCCGGGTTGGTGACGAACACGTCGTCGCCCACCAGCTGGCACGTCGAGCCCAGCCGCTGGGTCAGCAGCTTCCAGCCAGCGAAATCGTCCTCGGCGCAACCGTCCTCGATGCTGACGATCGGGTAGCGCGCCACCAGATCCGCGAGGAAGTCGACCATGCCGCCGGCGTCGAGGCTCTTGCCCTCGCCGGTCATCTCGTAGCGGCCGTTCTTGAAGAACTCGCTGGCGGCCGCGTCGCAGCCCAGGTTGAAGTCCTCCCCGGCGCGGTAGCCCGCCGCCTCCCCGGCCTTCATGATGAAACCCAGCGCCTCGTCCGCGCCGGAGAAACTGGGGGCGAAGCCGCCCTCGTCACCGACGTTGGTCGGCTGGCCGGCGTCGTGCAGCGCCTGCTTCAACGCATGGAAGATCTCCGAGCCCATCCGCAGCGCCTCGGCGAAGGTCGCAGCGCCGGTCGGCAGCACCATGAACTCCTGGAAGTCGATCGGATTGTCGGCGTGGACGCCGCCGTTGATGATGTTCATCTGCGGCACCGGCAGGATGCGCGCCGAGACGCCGCCGACGTACTTGTAGAGCGGCAGGCCCGACGACTGCGCCGCGGCCTTGGCGGTCGCCAGCGAGACGCCGAGGATGGCGTTGGCGCCCAGCCGGCCTTTGTTCGTCGTGCCGTCGAGCTCGATCATAATTCGGTCGAGCCGGCGCTGGTCCTCGGCCTCGGCGCCTGAGAGCGCATCGAAGATCTCGCCCATCACCGCATCGACAGCGCCGCGCACCCCCTTGCCGCCGTAGCGGTCCGGATCCCCATCGCGCCGCTCCACCGCCTCATGCGCCCCGGTCGAGGCGCCCGAGGGCACGGCCGCGCGCCCCATCGAGCCGTCCTCGAGCACCACGTCCACCTCGACCGTCGGATTGCCTCGGCTGTCGAGGATTTCACGTGCGATGATGTCGACGATCTCGGTCATGGCCGCTCGGGTCCGGTGTTCGATGAGGGCCGGAGGCTTAGCCGCGCCAAAACCCCCGGGCAACCGGCAAGCACCCGTCGTTCATCTCAGCCCCCCAATATCCCGCTCATCCCGGCGAAAGCCGGGACCCAGGAAGGAGGCAAATGCAAAAGCGCCAGTCCGTGATGGCAGCGCGCGTGACGAGCGATGGAAGAATTGAACCGCGGAGATCGCAGAGATACGCGGAGCGTTCAGTGCGTCCGGCACTCTCCGCCGCGAGAGCGGCGCCAACCTCGTGGAGTCCCGCTCTCGCGGGAGGAGCAAAGAAAGCGCTGTAGCTCCGCGTATCTCCGCGATCTCCGCGGTTCATTTCTTTGCTGGCGGCGAACTCGTCCGACCGGGAATGCGCTCCCGCAACCACTTCCTGGCTAGGTCCCGGCGTTCGCCGGGATGAGCGGGAATGGGGAACCTAGTCTTCCTTCGGCGTCAGCACCTGGCGGACGCGGTAGGTGCCGGTCTTCAGGTCGATGTGGTGCGGGCGCTTCAGTTCGCCGGTGTTGGTGTCTTCCACATAGCTGTTCGGCTTCAGCGCGTGGTGCGCGCGGCGCATGCCACGGCGCGAGGGGGAGACTTTTCTCTTGGGGACGGCCATGGGACGCTTCGCGGGTCTCTGAAAAGGAGCCGGCGTCTATGCCGCAAGCGCGGTCGGATTACAAGCGGGGTCGGCGGCAGGCGGCGTCTCAGCTTCTGAGCCTCCGTCGTCTGAGCGCGGCGGGAGTGAGAAACATGAGAGGGACGGAAACCACGAACGCCGCGACAAAGAGGCTGTAACCCACAACATTTTCGGTCTGAGTAACGTAGGCTGATGGATCGAAGATTAGTTGAAAACGATGCGTGTGATCTGGGCCCTTTGGATCATGGGCTACCCAAAGGAAATGAAAGAGCCCGATGCCGCTGTAGATAGCGCACGCCAACGCGAACAACCCATAGCGGGCGCGGTCCAGGGTGGTCATCCTCGGCCTTCGTCCTCTAATTTGATCGCTCTTTTGTAGGGCTTCGGCGCAACGCCGGCGTGCGCCATCGTAAGCAACATCGCGATCAACCCCTCATCCGCCAGCTCGTACGAGACAAACGTCGAGCCCTTGCGACCCCAGTAGCCGGGCACCGGTTCGATCACGCCCGGATGCGCCTCGGCTAAGTTGCGCTGATCCTCCGGGTCGAGCTTCACCATCATTCGCGGGTGCGCCAAGTGGATCGTGCTGAAGATCTTCCCGCGGACCCGGAACGACGGCATGCCGTGATGATCGGCTTCGACCGCCTCGGGCAGCGCCAGCGCCAGGCGGCGGATGTCGTCGGGGCTCGCCATCAGAGCGCGTATGCCCTGACCAGCTTCTTCGGCGCGACATGGGTCCAGGCCAGCCGCAGCACCAGCGCCGTGAGGTCCGGGCCGGCGCGGTCGGGATAGAGGTAGGTCCAGCCATGATGGCTGTAGAGCCGCGCCGGCGTCACCGCCTCGGGATGGCCCTCGATCATGTTCAGCTGGTCGTCCCGCTCCAGCTTGACCGTGACGTGGTCCTCGCCCGGCTGCAGCATGCAGAAGATCCGCTCATGCACCCAGAACGTCGGCCTGCGCCGATGCGGCCGCTCATAGGCCTCGGGCAACGCCAGGGCGAGTAACCGGACTTCAGCCGCTGACGCAAAGCTAAGGATCATCTGGCGGCTCGACGCCGAGTTGAGTGGCGAAATCCATCTGCTGGTGCAACACCCTCAGAACCTCAATGGAGTCAGCGTGCTCGAGATAGAGGATCGCGTGACGCCTTACGTTGACGCGTCGCACGCCGACGATCAGTTGGTCGGCTCGGGCGCCGCGGCGAGCGTTTAGCATCAACCAAGCGAAGCGGCTGATGATCAGCTCGACATAAGCCTTGGCCTGCTCGCGTCCCCACTGTTCACGCGAGAAGGCGCGAATCTCGCGCAAGTCCGCCTTTGCTCCCTCAGCGACGACAAGTCTCTTCAAAGATCGTCGAAGAAGGCTCGAAGCTCTTCCTCATTGTGGATTGTGGTGAACCGGCCAGCCGCGATGTCATCGATGCCAACCTGGATGGCCGCGCGGAGGCGCTCGATCTCAGGTCCCGATGGCTGATCAAGGCGATCGAGGAGCCGCAGCGCTTCCGCGACCACCTCGCTCTCATCTTGATAGAGGCCGGTCTCGACCTTCTCGCGGACGAGGTCTTCGAGTTCGGGCGTTAGTTTGACGTCCATTTGCGCAACCTAACATAAATGGCCCGCAACGTCACACCAGCCGGCTCTGCTCCAGCGCCGCGGCGATGAAGCTGGCGAACAGGGGGTGGGGCGCGAACGGGCGGCTCTTCAGTTCCGGGTGGAACTGCACACCGATGAACCAGGGATGGTCCTCGCGCTCGACGATCTCGGGCAGCAGGCCGTCCGGTGAGACGCCGGTCATCTTCAGCCCGGCCGCCTCGATTTCCTCGCGGTAGCCGATATTGACCTCGTAGCGATGGCGATGGCGCTCGCTGATCGAGGTCGCGCCGTAAATCTCAGCCACCTTGGAGCCCGGCGTCAGCACCGCATCATAGGCGCCCAGCCGCATGGTGCCGCCGAGGTCGTCCTCGCCGGAGCGCACCTCGCGCTCGTTGCCCTTCACCCACTCGGTCATCAGCCCGACGACCGGCGCCTTGGTCGGGCCGAACTCAGTCGAGGAGGCGCAGGGGACTCCGCCGACATTACGGATCGCCTCGATCACCGCCATCTGCATCCCGAAGCACACCCCAAAATAGGGTACGTCGCGCTCGCGGGCGAACTTGGCCGCGCGGATCTTGCCCTCGGAGCCGCGCTCGCCGAAGCCGCCCGGCACCAGGATGCCGTGCACGCCCTCGAGCCGGGTCGCCGCGGCGTTGTCGTCGCCCTCGAAGGTCTCGCTCTCGACCCAGTCGAGGTTGACCTTGACCTTGTTGGCCATGCCGCCGTGGCTCAGCGCCTCGATCAGCGATTTGTAGGCGTCCTTCAGCACCGTGTACTTGCCGACCACGGCGATGGTGACCTCGCCGTCGGGGTGCACCACGCGATCGGAGATCTGGTCCCAGCGCGACAGGTCCGGCGCCGGCGCATCGTGGATGCCGAACACGTCGAGCACCTCCGCGTCCAGCCCCTGGGCGTGATAGTCGAGCGGCACGGCGTAAATGTTGGGCGCGTCCATCGCCTGGATCACGGCCGACGGCCGCACGTTGCAGAACAGCCCGATCTTGCGCTTTTCCTCGGCCGGGATCGGCTGTTCGCAGCGGCACAGCAGGATGTCGGGCTGGATGCCGATCGAGCGCAGCTCCTTCACCGAGTGCTGGGTCGGCTTGGTCTTCATCTCGCCGGCGGTCTTGATGAACGGCAGCAGGGTCAGGTGCACGAAGCAGGCGTGGCCGCGCGGCAGCTCCTGGCCGAGCTGGCGGATCGCCTCGAAGAACGGCAGCCCCTCGATGTCGCCGACCGTGCCGCCGATCTCCACCAGCACGAAGTCGACTCCCTGGCCCGGATCGGCCAGCACGAAGCGTTTGATCTCGTCGGTGACGTGCGGGATCACCTGCACGGTGGCCCCGAGGTAGTCGCCGCGCCGCTCCTTCTCCAGGATGGTCTTGTAGATCTGGCCGGTGGTGATGTTGTCGCCCTTGGTGGCCGAAACGCCGGTGAAGCGCTCGTAGTGGCCAAGGTCGAGGTCGGTCTCTGCGCCGTCGTCGGTGACGAACACCTCGCCGTGCTGGTAGGGGCTCATCGTCCCCGGATCGACGTTGAGGTACGGGTCCAGCTTGCGCAGCCGCACCTTGTAGCCGCGCGCCTGCAAAAGGGCGCCCAGCGCCGCCGACGCCAAGCCCTTTCCCAATGAGGAGACCACGCCGCCGGTGATGAAAATATACCGGGCCATGGACGTCCAGCTTAGCGCCGATTCGGCGGGTGGATAGAGCCGCGAATCAGGCCGCGGCGAATTGGCTTACGGCGCGCCCGACGCCGGCGCATCGGAAGCAGGCTTTGCCGGGGCGACAGGCGTTGGTTTCGGCGCTTCAAGCACGGGCGGCGGGGGCGTCAGCACCGGGGGCGCGGCCTCGGCGCGGGGCGCTGACGCGTGGGCGGCCTTGGGCTTGGCCGCCGGCTCTTGCCCCAGATTCGGCACGGTCGTCAGCGGCTGCGGCGCGGGTGCGCTCAGCGGCGCCGGCGCTTGGGAAACCGGCGGCGCCAGCAGCGAACCGGGCGTCGGTCCCACCGGCCCGGCAGGCGCGGTCCCGGGCGGCGGCGCAACGGGCTGGTTCAGGGCGTTCGGATTGGCGTGCTGCAACTTCAGCTTCTCGACGATCGACGAACTCGCCCGGTCGTGCGCGCCGAGCAACGTCAGCGCCAGGCTCAGAACCAGGAACAGCCCGAACAGGATCCAGGTGGTCCGCGTCAGAAGGTCGCCGGCGCCGCGGGCGGTGACCAGACCGGTTGGACCCCCGCCCATGCCGAAGGCGCCGCCCTCGGAGCGTTGCAGCAACACGATGCAGATCAGCGCGATGCAGACGAGAATATCGATCGAGATTAAGAGTGTTGACCACATCAGGTGTATCTAATCTGCCAGTGTGCGGCGTTGCGGCGGGTCGGGGCCTCTAGCATCCAAGGCCCGTCCGCGCCATAGCTAGGAAGCCCGCCTCCCCGGTCCAAGTCCCGTGATTCTCGAAACCGAACGCCTGGTCCTGCGCCCGATCGAGACGCCCGATTGGCGCGTGCTCTACCCGATCATGAGCGATCCGGTGGTGATGGCCCACTGGGACTCGACCGAGATCGAGGACCCGGACGTGGTCGAACAGATGGTCGCCGCGCAGGTCGAGGACATGGCCGCCGGCCGCGCCTGTTACTGGGCGGTGGAGCTGGCGAGCGAGCACAGCTTCGTCGGCGCGTGTGACCTTTCCGAGCTCGATTGGCGCCATCGGCGTGGCGAAGTCGGCTTCCTGCTCGCCAACGGCGCCTGGGGCCACGGCTACGGGCTGGAGGCGATGCGCGCGGTGGTCGACCACGCCGCGGCGCTGGGGCTGAAGCGGCTGTGGGCCCGCGCCCACGCCGGCAACCAGCGCTCGGAGCGGCTGTTGCAGCGACTCGGCTTCGAGGAGGAAGGCTACCTGCGCGGCCACATCCAGCGCGGCGGCGAGCGCCGCGACTGCAAGATTTTCGGACTGCTGCTCTAGGGGCGGCTCGGCAACCGCAGCAGGGTGATCGAGGTCACCTGCCGCGCCGAGCGCGCCGGGCGCTTGTCGCCGATCACCACCAGCCGGAACGGGCCCTCGGGCGGCGCCATCGGGGCGCCGGCGCAGCGGTCGGCGAGGAAGAGCTGGTCCTCGCCGCGCATCAGCGAATCGGCTTCCGCCAGCGCCAGCGCCACATGGTAGCCATCGGCGGCCCCGACCTCGATCACGTCGGCCATCTCCGGCCCGCGCAGCGCCTTGCCCTGCGGCGCGCCGACCTTGGCCAGGATCAGGCTGAGCGGCACGGCGTCGCAGGGCTCGGTCTTGCCCTCGAGCTGCAGCGTCACCGCTTGGTGCGGCAGGGCGGCGATGTCGGCGGCGCTCAGCTGCGCCGTCTCGCCGGCGAGGCCGGTCAGCGCGATGGACTGCCCCGCCGCACCGGTTGCGGCGAACAGGCCGGCGACCAGCGCGCCGGATACGAGCCAAGCCTGCATTCGCGATCCCCGTGACACCTTCAGCGGCGCTATATAGTAGGACTTCATGTCGCAGGCGACCGCCCTGCCC
>DATNIH010000076.1:0-46034 GCA_035604515.1 Caulobacteraceae bacterium
GGAGGCGGCGGCCTGCGGAAGCGTTCGGGGTGGGGCTCGGCCAGGATCTGCGGGAACTTGTCGGCGTTGATGAAGCGGTCGGTCCAGTTGGTGGTGGAGGTGACCCGTTCGACGGCGCGCTTGCGCTGTTCCAGCACCGCGGGCGGCGTCAGCCGGCGGGGCATCATGCACACCAGGCTGATCGCCCGCATCAGCTCGGCTTTCGCCTCGGGCGGCTCGAGGCTGCCGCTGCTGCAGTGGATCGTACGCGAATCCCAGAGCAGCATGTCGCCCGCTTCCAGGTGGCGCATGATCGGCGGCGTCCCGGCGAGCATCGGATCGTCGGCCGGGAAGCGGAAGTGATCGACCTCCAGCGGTATCCGGCCCAGGCGCACGGGATAGACCGTGGGGATGGTCTCGAAGGCCTGGTGCGAGCCGGGGATCAGCACGTTGCCGCCGGTGGCCGGCGAGGTCGGCAGCAGGTTGACCAGGCTCTGGACGCATTGCATGCCGGGTCGGGTGATCGGGTGCTGGTCGATGTGCAGCCACGAGCCGCCGCGGTTGGTCTTCCACGACTCCTTGAGCGCCCAAGGCCGCCACAGCGCCATGCCGTCGAAGCTCACCAGCAGGTCGTCATCGTCCCAGACCGCCGCGAACACCTGCTTCACCGCGGGTACGCCGCGGATGAACCATTGCGCGGCGCTGTGGCCGATGCCGTGACCGGGCAGGATGCCGCCGTGCACGGCGGTGGGCCAGCGGTCGTCGTCCCAGGTGGTCCAGTCGCCGCGGTCGACGCCGGTGCCGAGACCCTCGAGATAGTCCCAGGTCAGGTCCAGCGCCGTGGCGCACTCGTCCGGGCTCAGCGCGCCGGCGATGACGACATAGCCATGCTCACGCAGGTAGGCGACGCACTCGTCCGTTCCCGGCGCGAACCGCGGGCCGCGGACATAGGTCGGTTCGAGCAGGCCTGGCCCGGTCGGCTCTACGTCTGTGGCGCGCCGCTGCTTCGCTGCAGGGGCCCGCTCATCGATCGACATGGGACGGTCCTCTCTCCAGACGCCGCTGAGCACCTTAGGCGCTTCCAGCCGCGCGTCACAGCGCCGCTTTCCGCGGTCACAGCATCGACGGGATCACGCGGTCGGGCGGCTTGTGGCCGTCCATCCATGTGCGGATGTTGACGATCACCTTCTCGCCCATGTCGACCCGGCCCTCGATGGTGGCCGAACTCATGTGCGGCAGCAGGACCACGTTGGGCAGCTTCAGCAGCTTCGGGTTCACCGCCGGTTCGTGCTCGAAGACGTCGAGGCCGGCGCCGGCGATCTCGCCGGCCTGCAGCATGGTCGCCAGCGAGCCCTCGTCGATGATCTCGCCGCGGGCGGTGTTGATCAGGATCGCGTGCGGTCGGATCAGCTTCAGCCGGCGGGCCGAGAGCAGGTGGTAGGTCGCCGGCGTGTGCGGGCAGTTGACCGAGATGAAGTCCATCCGGGCCAGCATCTGGTCGAGGCTTTCCCAGTAGGTCGCTTCCAGCTCCTCGGCGATGCGCGCCGGGACGGGCTTGCGGTTGTGGTAGTGGATCGACAGGCCGAAGGCGCGGGCGCGGCGGGCCAGCGCCTGGCCGATGCGGCCCATGCCGATGATCCCCAGCCGCTTGCCGCCGATGCGCCGGCCCAGCATCCAGGTCGGCGACCAGCCGTGGAAGCCGCCGTCGCGGATCACCTCGGCGCCTTCCACCACCCGGCGCGAGACGGCCATGATCAGGCCCATGGTCAGGTCGGCGGTGTCGTCGGTCAGCACGCCCGGGGTGTTGGTGACGGTGAGGCCCCGCTCGGTCGCCGCGGTCACGTCGATATGATCGACCCCGGCGCCGAAGTTGGCGATCAGCTTCAGCCGCTCGCCGGCGGCGGCGATCACCTTCTGATCGATCCGATCGGTGATGGTCGGCACCAGCACGTCGGCCCGGCCCATCGCCTCGGCCAGCGCCGCGCCGCTCATCGGCGCGTCCTCGATATTGAGCTCGGTGTCGAACAGCTCACGCATCCGCGTCTCCACCGGATCGGGGAGCTTGCGGGTGACGACGACTTTCGGCTTGCGGACGGCCATCGGCGACCTCTAGCAAAGGCCCAGGGCGGGGCCAAGCAACCCGGGGCCAAGCAAGGGTGGCATGGGGCGCAAGTCCAAGCGAGCGATTGCAGCAAGCCTCGCCAGCCTTTTGTTGCTCGCCGCCTGCGGCGATCGCGGCGGCGAAGGCTCGGACTGTCCGGCCGGGGTGAAGCCACAGACGCCGTCCGGCTACTGCGTGCCCCGTTACCTCAGCCTCAAGCGCGGCGAGGTGTTCGGCCGCAAGGGGCCGGGCAAGGATTACGCCACGCTCTTCGTCTACCACGCCCGCGGCCTGCCGGTGCAGGTGGTCGACGAGACCACCGACTGGCGGCGCATCTGCGATCCGGATGGCGCCGCGGTGTGGGTGGCCAGCGCCATGGTCGACGGCCGGCGCACGGTGATGGCGACTGGCCAGGGCGCGGTGGCGTTGCGCACGAGCCCCGCCGACGGCGCCGCGGCGGCCGCCTACCTACGGCCCAGGGCCGTGGCCGACCTTGGGCGCTGCAAGGCGGACTGGTGCGAGGTCAGCGCCGACGGCGCCCGCGGCTGGGTGAAATCGTCCGAGGTCTGGGGTCTTGCGCCGCAGGCCCAATGTCGTTGAGCCCGGACGCCCTGCCTGCTACGGCGGGCGGATGACTGTCCAAAAGCAGAGCTACGCCTACGACGAGCTGATGGCTTGTGCGCGCGGCGAGATGTTCGGGCCGGGCAACGCCCAGCTGCCAGCGCCGCCGATGCTGCTGTTCGATCGAATCACCCAGATCAACAACGACGGCGGCAAGCATGGCCTCGGCTACATTGAGGCCGAGTTCGACATCGACCCCAGTCTTTGGTTCTTCGACTGCCACTTCCTGGGCGACCCGGTGATGCCGGGCAGTCTCGGCCTCGACGCGCTGTGGCAGCTGGTAGGCTTCTACCTCGGCTGGATCGGCGGCAAGGGCCGTGGCCGCGCGGTCGGCTGCGGCCTCGTAAAGTTCAGCGGCGAGGTGACCACCGATGTCAAACTGGTGACCTACAAGGTCGATATGAAGCGAGTGATCAACAACCGACGCCTGGTGATGGGCATCGGCGACGGCGTGATGGAGGCCGACGGCAAGCCCATCTATCACACGGAGGACTTGCGCGTGGGACTCACCAGCGTTTCCTAACCAGACACAGATCGGGAACCGGAACATGCGCCGCGTCGCCGTCACAGGCTTCGGCATCGTCTCGTCCATCGGCGTGAACGCCAACGAGGTCGTCGCCTCCCTGCGCGAGGCGAGGTCCGGCATCGTCGCCGCGCCCGAATACGCCGAGCTCGGCTTCCGCTGCCAGGTGCACGGCAAGCCGCAGATCGACTGGGAAAGCCTAGTCGACCGCCGCGCGGCGCGGTTCCTGGCCGCCGGCGCCGGCTACGCCCACATCGCCATGGAGCAGGCGATTGCCGACTCCGGCCTGACCGAGGCGGAGGTCTCCAACGAGAAGACCGGCCTGGTGGTCGGCTCGGGCGGGCCTTCGACCCATGCCATCGTCGAGGCGGCCGACATCGCGCGCGCCAAGGGCGTCAGACGCATCGGCCCGTTCGCGGTGCCCAAGGCGATGAGCTCCGGCCCGTCGGCGACGCTGTCGACCTGGTTCAAGATCAAGGGAATCAACTTCTCGATCACCTCGGCCTGCGCCACCTCGACCCACTGCATCGGCGTCGGCGCGGGCGAGATCGCCTGCGGGCGTCAGGACATCGTCTTCGCCGGCGGCTGCGAGGAGCTGGACTGGACCCTTTCGTCGCTGTTCGACGCCATGGGCGCGATGTCGAGTAAGTTCAACGATCGGCCGGCGGTCGCCAGCCGCGCCTATGACGCCGATCGCGACGGCTTCGTCATCGCCGGCGGCGCCGGAATTCTCGTGCTGGAGGCGATGGACCGGGCCAAGGCGCGGGGCGCGAAGATCTACGGCGAGATCGTCGGCTACGCGGCCAACTCCGACGGCCACGACATGGTCGCGCCCTCAGGCGAGGGCGCCGCACGCTGCATGCGGCTGGCCCTGGAGGGCGCTGGCGGGCGCCCGATCGACTACCTCAACCCGCACGGCACCGGCACGCCGGTCGGCGACCTCAAGGAGATGGAGGCGGTGCGCCAGGTGTTCGGCGCGTCGCCGCCCTTGATCTCGTCGACCAAGTCGCTGACCGGCCACAGCCTCGGCGCGGCCGGCGCCCAGGAGGCGATCTACTGCCTCTTGATGATGGGCGGCGGCTTTGTCGCCGAAAGCGCCCACATCGAAACGCTGGACCCGGCCTTCGCCGACCTGCCGATTGTGCGCGAGCGACTCGAGCGGCCGCTGGACACGGTGATGTCGAACAGCTTCGGCTTCGGCGGCACTAATGGGTGCTTGGTGCTGAGCCGAGTCTGACGGCGCTAACCGCTGCCTGGCGCCGGCGCGCGCCCAGGCGGCTTGCCCGCGGCCCTTCGCCCGTCCAAAAAGCGCCAACCGAAGACGAGGAAACCCCCCGACATGGCTGAAGCGTTCGATCTGCCCAAGGGCGAGCTGATGCGCGGCAGGCGCGGCCTGGTGCTGGGCGTCGCCAACCACCAGTCGATCGCCTGGGGCATCTCCGCCCAGCTCGCGGCGCAGGGCGCCGAGCTGGCGTTCGGCTACATGGAGATGAACGAGAAGCGGGTGAAGCCGCTGGGCGAGGGCATCGGTGTCAAGGCCTACGCCACCTTCGACGCCTCGCAGCCCGGCTCGATTCCGGCGGTGTTCGAGACCGTCGCCAAGACCTTCCCGACCATCGATTTCCTGGTCCACGCCATCGGCTTCGCCGAGCGCAACCAGATCGCAGGCTCGTTCATCGACAATGCCGATCGCGGCGCGTTTCTGCGGGCGATGGACGTCTCGGTGTTCAGCTTCGTCGAGGCCGCGCAGTGCGGCGCACGGATGATGGACCGGGGCGGCTCGATCCTGACCATGACTTACCTCGGCTCCGAGCGGGCGATTCCCAACTACAACACCATGGGCGTCTGCAAGGCGGCGCTGGAGGCCTCGACCCGCTACATCGCCCGGGACCTCGGTCCGCGCGGCATCCGGGTCAACGCGCTCTCGGCCGGCGCCATGCGCACGCTGTCGCTCGCCGGCATCAAGGGCGGGCGCGGCATGCTCAGCGAGGGCCGCGCGCTCAGCGCGCTGAAGGAAGACACCACGATGGAAGGCGTCGCCGGCTGCGCGTTGTGGCTGCTCTCCGACCTCGGCCGCTCGACCACGGGCGAGGTGGTCCACGTCGACGCCGGCTTCCACATGATGGGCCTGCCGTCGGAGGAAGAAGCGGCGGCCCCGGCGCCCGCCAGCTAGGCCGTCTCCGACGCATAGGCGCGCACGAACCGCGCCGCGGCTTCGCGGGCGATGCGCGGGATGCTCTCGGCGTTCAACTCGCCCGGCAGGCCGAGCAGCGCTTCGAGCTGATGGTTGCCGATCGACATGCCGACGAAGAAGTCGGCCGCCTGGACCGGATTGTCGATGGCCAGCCGCCCCTCGCGGGCCTCGCGCCGCAAGAAGTCGGTGAGCCGGCTGCGCGCGCCGCGAAAGCCTTCGGGCAGCGCGGCGCGCACCAGCGAGCTGTCCTGGCCGGCGTTGGCGATCATCAGACGAAACAGCACCACGCCGCGGTCGATCATGACGGTGCGCAGCAGCGCCTCGGCGTAGGCGGCCAGTGTCTCCACCGGCGTCGCCTCGGCGCCCGGCAGCTCCAGCGGCGCGGCGATGCTCTTTGATCGCCGTTCGATCAGCGCCCGGACCAGATCGCCCTTCGAGCCGTAGTGATTGTAGATGGTCTGCTTCGAGACCCCCGCCCGGCGCGCGACCTCGTCCAGCGGCGCGGCAAGGCCGCGCTCGAAGATCACATCCGACGCGGCGTCGAGGATGGCTTCGTTCTTGGCGCGGTCGATCTGGCCGGCGGCTCTCGGCATCAGGCGGACGGCGCCGCGCCGGGGCGGCAGGGTGTGTTCAACGCCATGTCGCTTCAAAAATACGCCGGCCGCGGGGGAGGAGCCAGCCGGCTTGGCCACTAGGGTGATGCGCGCCCTTGCACAAGGGCCCGGCCGCTCGCATAGCAAAGCCGCCATGGGCGACGTGCTCGATGCCGATGTAATCATCGCCGGCGCCGGCTTGACCGGCGCCACGCTCGGCCTTGCGCTGGCCAGCGCCGGCCTGAAGCCGATCCTGGTCGATCCGCAGCCGTTCGACGCCCAGGTCGCGCCGACCTTCGACGGGCGGGCGTCGGCGATCGCCTTTTCCAGCTTCCGGCAGTGGCGCGCGCTCGGTCTTGGCCCGTCGCTCGAGCCGCATGCGCAGCGGATCGAGCAGATCCTGGTCACCGACGGGCGCGGCGCCGGCGCCGCGTCGGCCGCGCCGGGCGGCGCCTTCCTGCGCTTCGACGCCGCCGAGATCGCCGGCCGCGCCGCGGATGAACCAGGTGAGGGCGAACCGCTCGGCTACATGCTGGAGAACCGCCGCAGCCGCGCCGGCCTCGCCGAGGCGGTGACCGCCGCCGGCCTCACGGTGCTGGCGCCGGCGAGCGTCGCGCGGGTGGAATTCGGCGGCGCCGTCGCCGAGGTGACGCTGGCGGACGGCCGGGTGCTGCGCGCGCCGCTGGTGGTCGGCGCCGAGGGGCGCGGGTCGGTGGCGCGCGAGGCGGCTGGCATCGAGGTGCAGGGCTGGAGCTATGGCCAGAGCGGCGTCGTCGCCACCGTGCACCTGGAGCGCGACCACCACGGCGTCGCCTACGAATACTTCCTGCCCAGCGGCCCCTTCGCCATCCTGCCGCTGACCGAGCAGCGCGCCAGTCTGGTGTGGACCGAGCCGACCCGGCGCGGCGAGGCGCTGCGCGGCGCCCGCGACGAGGTGTTCCACGCCCACCTGCGCCGCCGCTTCGGTGATTTCGTCGGCCGCGTTGCGGCAAGGGGCCCGCGCTTCGTCTATCCGCTGTCGATGCAGCTGGCCGCACAGCTGGTCGCGCCGCGGCTGGCGCTGGTGGGCGACGCGGCCCACGCCATCCATCCGCTCGCCGGCCAGGGCCTGAACCTGGGGCTGAAGGACGCCGCCGCCCTGGCCGAGGTCCTCGCCGACGCAATGCGGCTGGGCGAAGACATCGGCTCGGTCGCGGTGCTGGAGCGCTACGCGCGCTGGCGGCGCCTCGACAACGTCGCCGTCTCGCTCGCCTGCGACGGCTTCAACCGGCTGTTCTCCAACGACAACCCGATCTTGCGGGCCGGCCGCGGCGCCGGCATGGCGGTGGTCAATCGCCTTGGGCCCGCCCGGCGTTTCTTCATGCAGGAAGCCGGCGGCGCGGTGGGCGACCTGCCGCGGCTGCTGCGCGGCGAGGCGCTTTAGTCCAGCGACCGCGCCTCTTCCGGCAGCATGATCGGCACGCCCTCGCGGATCGGATAGGCCAGGCGCGCGCCCTGGCTGACCAGCTCGCGGCGTTCGCGGTCATAGGTCAGCGGGCCGCGGGTCACTGGGCAGACCAGGATCTCGAGCAGGCGGGAATCGATGTCGGCGTCGTCGCTCATGGCGCGCTTCTACTGCAGCGGCGGCGGCTCGTCATCGTCGGCGGCGGCGTCGATCTCCAGCAGCGCCGCCAGCACCTGGGCGCGGTCGGCCAGTCCGACAGCTTCCAGCAGCGCCTGCTTCTCCGGCGGATCGAGCGGCAGGCCCATGGCCAGGCTGTTGATCAGGGCGCCGGCCGGGGCCTGGCGGGCCGCGTCCCACTCCACCTCCAGGCCCTTGTGGTCGAGATAGCGGCGCAGCACGGCGAGAAAGGCGGCGCGGTCTAGCGCCAGTTCGCCGTCCTTGTCCTCCAGGTCGCGCGCGAAGCGCTCGAAGCCGGGCCGCAGCTGGCGATAGGGCGTGTTGGTCGCCAGTTCCTCGCCGGCGGCGAAGCGGCAGATGCCGGTGAGGGTGATCATGTAGCGGCCATCGCCGGTCTCGGCGTAGGCGGTGATCCGCCCGGCGCAGCCGACGTCCGCTAGGCTCGGCTTGAGCCGCGAGCCGCCAGCGCGGGTCTGGATCATGCCGATCAGCCGCGAGCCGCTCATCGCGTCGTCGACCATGCTGAGATAGCGCGGCTCGAAGATCTGCAGCGGCAGCTGGCAGCCGGGCAGCAGCAGCGCGCCGTCGAGCGGAAACACCGGGATCAGCGCCGGCAGGTCGGAAACCTTGTGGTAGCCGGCCGCCATCCGCCGCCCCCTATGAGAACAATATCGCAGAAAGCCGTCGGCGACCCAGCCGCGCCACGTCCGAGGCCTGCCCGGCCGCCTCGAACACGGTCAGCAGCTGCTTGCGCGCGGCCTCCTCGTTCCATTCGCGGTCGCGCTCGATGCTGGTGAGCAGCTGGTCGGCGGCGTCCTGGAACTGGCCGCGCGCGGCCAGCGCCGTGGCAAATTCGATCCGCGCTTCGTGGTCGTCCGGATTGCGGGCGATGCGCTGCTCGAACTCGCCCGTCTCCGACGGCGCGCTCTGGGCGAGGGCGAGGGCGGCGCGCACACTCTCGAGGTCGGCGTTCTTGGCGTCGGCCGGCGCCATGGCGGCGACCTCGGCCGCGCGCTCGGTGTCGCCGCTGGCGAGGTAGCAGCGCGCCAGGCCGCCGATGGCGGCGAGGTTGTCCGGCTGGGCCTGCAGCGCCTGGGCGTAGGCCTGCGCCGCCCCGCCAGTGTCGCCGAGGTCGAGCGACTCCTTGGCCAGCGCCAGCAGGTCGTCGATTTCAGAGCCGCCGCCGTCGCCGCCGGTCTGAGCCAGGCGATCGACGAAGGCCTTGATCTGGCTTTCCGGCACCGCGCCCATGAAGCCATCGGCCGGCCGGCCGTCGACGAAGGCGTAGACAGTGGGGATCGACTGCACCCGCAGCTGGCCGGCGAACACCGGGTGCTTATCGATGTCGATCTTGACCAGCTTGACCTTGCCCTTGGCCGCCAGCACCGCGCGCTCGAGCGCCGGGCCCAGGGTCTTGCACGGCCCGCACCAGGTGGCCCAGAAGTCGACGATCACCGGCTGGACGCGCGAGGCCTCGATGACGTCCTTGGCGAAGCCCGCGTCCGTGCCTTCCTTGATCAAGTCGCCGGCGCCGCCAGCGGCGGCCTCACCGATCAGGGACATCTAGTACTCCTCCAGCGTCTGCGGCCCCCAAGATGGGACCAGACGCCGCCGGCCGCAACGTCGCGCCGATCACGCAGGGTCGAGGGCGCCGAAGTCGACGATCAGCGGCTCGATATCCAGCGCCGCCAGAAAGCGCCGGAAATCCGCCTGGGATATGGCGGTGGTGGCCGTATTGGTCAGCGGATGGAAGTTGACCGGGTCGCTGGCGGCGAGGCCCGCGTCCAGCACGAAGCGGATCCGGTGGCTGGTGTCGTTGATCAGGCCATACGCGGTGACCGCGCCAGGGGTGACGCCAAGCGTCGCCTGCATCAACGCCGCCGAGCCGAAGGACAGCCGCGCCGCGCCGATCGCCCGCGGCAGCGCCTTCAGGTCGATCGCCGCATCCTGCAGCGCCGAGACCAGCCACAGCTGGCCCTTGGCGTCCTTCAGGAACAGGTTCTTGGTGTGGCCGCCGGGCAGCGCCGCCTTGATCTCATCGCCCTCCCCCACCCGGAACACCGCCGCATGCTCCAACGTGCGATGGGCGATGCCGAGGCCGTCGAACAAGGCGAAGAGGTCGTCGCGCGTCTTCATGACGGCCTCATAGCCGCGCCTGCGGCCTTGAGAAACTGGACGGCGCGGCGGCTGCGCCTCTAGACAATGGCGCTGACCGCTGCTCGCCGGACCCAAGCGCCATGCCGCTGCTCGAATGCTACCCAATGACCTCCCGCCCGCCGGAGATCGTGCCTGGCCGGCCCCAACGCGGCTGGATGGACCGCTTCACCGAGCGCCACCCCTACCGCTGTCTGCCGATGTCGATGGCCAACTCCACCGGCTGGGAGATTCTCTGCCCGGTGGGCTTCACCGCAGAATGGACCGGCGGCATGGGCGCGGAGGATGTCATCGTCACCCCCGACCACCCCTATCCGGACTTCCACGACTTCGCCAAAAGCCACTTCTCGCACGGCATCCTCACCTTCCACGCCGGCTATCTGTTCCGAACGCCGGAGAACTGGTCGATGTGGGCGATGGGGCCGCCGAACCACATCAAGGACGGCATCCAGCCGCTGGTGGGCCTGGTCGAGACCGACTGGCTGCCGTTCCCCTTCACCATGAACTGGATGTTCACCCGGCCGGGCCGGGTGCGCTTCGCCAAAGGCGAGCCGTTCTGCTTCATCACCCTGGCCCAGGACCGGCAGCTGGAGAGCTTCGAGCTGGTGCAGAAGCGCCTGGAGGCCGACGAGACCCTGTTTGGCCAGTACGAGGCCTGGCGCAAGCAGCGCGACGACTTCAACCGCGCCCTGTTCCGCCGCGAGCCCGAGGCGGTGAAGGCCGCCTGGCAGCGGTTCTACTTCCGCGGCGAACTGCCCGACGACACCGGCCCCGCGCCCAAGGCCCACACCAACCGCCGCCGCATGAAGCCGGTGCGGCTGCGGTTCTGACGCCGCAGGTCCTCCCCCGCCTTGCAAACGTCATGGCCCTCTGCAATAAGCCCCTCCTTCGAAAAAGGAGCGGGCCCTATCCGCTCCGGAGCGCGGGCGTAGCTCAGGGGTAGAGCACAACCTTGCCAAGGTTGGGGTCGGGCGTTCGAATCGCCTCGCCCGCTCCATTTTTTCAAAGACTTAGCGTGCTACCTGACCTCCTCGGCGAGGAGGCCAGGTAACGCATAGGCATCTCACGTCGGTTGTGGCGCTCTTCCGGGCCACGCCTCGTTCTGGCGTGGCCCAACCCGTGGCGAGGGAGCGTCATGTGCCAATGGGCCAACACCAGACATTCGTGCACCGCCCGAAGCGGACCCTCGGCAGTGCCGACGAGCGGACAGCAACGACTGTCAACGTAGGCCCGTTCGACATGGAGAGCGGCCGCGGAGAGGACGTTGCGCCGAGCGGACTGCCGCCACGCGTTGCTGGGCTCAAGGCGCCAGGTTGAGCCGCGTTCGCATTACGGTCACCTGGTAGGGATCCCACGTCGACAGTAGCCAGTAGATCGTCGCCTGCCGACCAAGCTCGCCGCTAGGCGGAGCCTCGGTTTGCGTGAAGCGGGTCATCACGAATGGCGCGTAGAAGGCGCCGAACGAGAACAGCGGGCCCTGTTGGCTCACGAGGCCCGGGCACCCGCCAGCGCCCGCCTTGTTCCAGAACAAGGTGCAGTAGAGACCGGGATTCTCTTCGGCGCTCAGCAGAACGGTGGGCGGCGACCATGGCCCCCACGGGTAGGGCGCGGTGCGCGCTTCGACCTGGTGGGGACCGCAGGTGTAGAGCAGCAGCCAGGATTGCAGGGCCCCGATATAGTTCGCGGAATGCTCCCCGACGCAGTGCTCGTCCATGGATGGGCTGTAGGCGTTGGGGCTGTCGGCATAGAGTTCCGCGCCGGCCGGTGGCGACCACTCGCTCCCGACGCGCCCGCTCTGCCACTGCGCGTAGGTGAGCCAGACGGGGCCGCTCGTGTTAGAGCCGCCATAGTATGACCAGGTGGTGACATCGCCGAACGTCTTCTGCGGCGCCCTCGCGAGGTAGGGAATGCTCTGCCGATAGCGCGCGATGCCGAACACGTAGATCGGCGGCACGTAGCCCAGGCGGCGATAGTCGACTCCCCGCATCCGGGGCGCGGAAATCGCCGCCGTCACATAGACGAACCCGTTCGGCATCGGCGTGGCGACCTGGGTGAACGCGAGCGGGTTCGAGGACTTGGCGTGGGCGAGCACGCTGGCGCCGAGGCTGTTGTTGTCGGGCGTCTCGGGGCAGTGGCCGCCAGGCGGCGCGGTCGGGAGCGCGAGCGGCGTGGTAGGGTTCGGTCCGAAGGGATCTGGCCGCCAGCAATGATCGGTCAAGAAGAACGCATAGAACCGATCGCCTACGAAGTAGCCGCCGGTCGGCACGTTGAACGAGCCCTGCTGGATCGCCGGCGTCACCGTCGGGTGTCCGAAGCTTGTGCGCCCGGACCCGACCAACGTTAGGTCGAGACAGGTCTTCTCGTCCGGCGCGGCCGTGCGCGAGGTTTGTCCCATCGCATCGTCCGGCGGCCAGGTCGGCACCGAGCCCGGCGGATGGCCGTTCGGCCGGGTGTCGCCGAACAGGAAGTAGAGCACGCCGGAGTCGCTTTCGACCGGGAAGCCGAGGTCGACCCCGAACAGGCCGTAGCGAGACTGGGTCCGGGCGTTGGTCGGCTTGCCGGTGAGCCAGTCGGCCTCCCCGGTGAGCTGGCAGACCTTCTTGTTCGCGCCGAGCCGCGACAACGTCGAGGCCTCAGCGGGAACGACCAGAAGCGCGACGGCGAACACCGCCGCCAGCCCCGCGATAGTGCGTTTCCAGCACATGGCGTCCCTCCCTTTGCATCGGCCAGCCCGAGAGGTGATCGTCCTCGAATGCTAGTCCCTTGGCGGCGTCCCGTCTCGCAACGCGGCGCGGGCCTCGCCTTCAGGGTTGAGCGAACGGCGCCGGCGATCACGCCAGCTGCATGCTGGGGATCCTGACGGCCATCCGCCGTTCTTCGTCCTCATGCCTAGCGTCGCGCCCGGTCCGGAACACGCGAGGTGACTAGGGAGTAAGCGGACTTCCCAACTGCCGCGCTGGGTCTCCGGAAAGCGGACGCGTCGCGAAACCTTGCGGGGTGGCGGGCCGACATCACCACCTTGTCTGCAAGTCGGTGGTTTGACGGACCTCCGTGGGCGGCTTCGCTTCGGCAAACAATAGAGAGGGCCTCAACAGGCCGGCATTGCGTCAGACGTCAGCCAAAGCCTTCCGGGGTAACCTCACCCCGCGCCAGCACCGGGTTCGGGGATTGGACCGCTACAGCTTCGCGTATTCAGCCCTAGCCTGACGCAACACAGGGATGTCCTGGTCTGCGTCTTTCCAGCCGGCGAGAAACCGTGCGTAGGCCTGACGGCTCGCGGGCACATCCCCCTGCAGGCGCAACGCGCGCGCCAAGCCGAGCTCGGCCAGGGGGTAATGGACCGAAAGCGGCTCCACGCCGCGGTTGTCGAGGATCTTGTGGAACTCCGCCGCCGCGTGGGGTCCGTCGGAAGTGGCCAGAAAGGCTTGGCCGCGCAGGTAGGGCACAGAGAAGTCAGTCAGCTCGTAGGGTGTGGCGGGCTTCAAGTCCTCGATCGCCTCGACCGGGCGTCCTTTGCGCAAGGCCAGCGCGGCGCGCGTCTCGGGGCCTGACTTGCCGTTCAGCAGAGTGTCGGACGGCGATTTCGCCAGCAGCTCGCGCAGCAGCGCCTCGGCCGGCGCTACTTCGCCAACTTGCACCATCGCCACGCGATAATCGTCGAAGTCCTGGTCCTTGGGAACCTGGTCGAGATTGCGCCGCGCTTCCTCCGTGAAGCCGAGATCGCTCAGCAGTCGGGCGTAAGGCGCGGCGATGTAGTTGCTGAGCCCGCTATCCTTGCCGATGTCGACTGCTCTGGCGAACAGGGCGCTCGCCTGCCGCACATGCCCTTCGCTCACCGCCGCCTGCGCCGCGTCGATCAGCACGATACGCTCGGCCGGCTTGCCGGCGAACCATTGCAGCTCGCGCTGCATGCCCGGGGGATCGTATTGCCAGACGGCGATCTCGAACAACCGCTTGTGGGTTCTCTCGCCGTCCACATGCCGCGCGATGGCCAGAGCGCAAACCGCCTTCGCCTTGTCCGCCTGGTTCGCCATCATGTAGGCGCGTGTCAGGATTTCGTAGGGCCGCTCCTTGTCCGAGGCCATGGCCAGGGAGCGCTGGCCATCCGCAATGGCTTCGGGGACCCGTCCGAGCCACTCCTCCTCGCTCGCGAGCGTCGTGCGAGGCTCAGCGTCATCGGGGTAGATGTCCGACCAGGCCTTCAGGGCCCGAATGGCGGCGATGTCGTCCTGATTGACCAGAATCTGGTAGCGCGTTGCGATTGCGAACTGGTCGTATTGGCCGGCTCGGTCCCGCATGGCGTAAGCTTTGGTGATCAGGTCGACGGCGGAACTATGGTCGTGCAGGCTGTCGTAGGCGAAAGACAGATCCGCATAGGCCATGGCGAAGTTGGGATCGAGTTCGATGGCCCGCTGGTACAGCGGAATGGATTCCATGCGCCGGCCGTGGTCGGCCAGATAGGTCGCTTCGGAATAGGCCTTGAGGGCGTCTAGGGACGCGGTCTTTCGCCCCAGCAGGGGGACGTTGAACGCCCGAACTGAGGCGCCGGTCTCGCCTAGGTTTCGCCGCAGACGGTCGGCCATGGCGTCCAGCGCCGGCAGCAATCCGCTGGCCGTGTCGACCACCGCCTTGTCCGAGGCGATCACCCGTCCATCGCCGCAGCCGGTCGCGGTCAGCGTCAGCAGGAATTGTCCACCGATCTGGGAGATGCCGCCCTCGATGGACTCCTGGCCGTTGTTGCGTGCGCACACCTCTCGCGCCACCTCGGGTGGGAGCGGCGAATCCTTCGGCCGCGTCATCAGGTCGAGGGTGTCCTGGATCTTGTCGGGCGAGAGAACGGTCAGATGGGGAGACTGACGCAAGTCGATCGCGGTGGCGGCGGCGAGGGTCTTGTCGAACACGGGATTGCCGGTTGAGTTCTGGAAATCGGCGACCACTACCAGGCCCCCGGGTTCGACGGCGCCGTTCCCCCAGGGGCGGAAGACGGCCACACCTGTCACGATCACGGCCAGGGCCGCGCCGACGGCGACGCCGATCTGGAGAGCGGGTCCTCGCCGCCCGAACGCGGCTGCGGCGTTGCGGAGCTGAGCCAGAAGACCCCTTCGCTTAGAGGTGACCGGCGCCGTGAACCGGTATCCCTGCCCGGGCGCCGTGACGATGCCGTGCTGCTCGCCCAGGGCGTTGCGCAGCATGAAGATCGTCTGGGTGATGTTCGATTCCTCGACCACCTTGCCCGGCCACACCGCGTCGAACAGTTCCTCCTTGGTGACCACCCGGCCCGGGTGCTCGACGAGGAATAGCAGGGTGTCGAACACCGTGGGGCGAAGCGCCACGACGGCGCCATCGCGCGTCAGGACGCGGCGACCGCCGTCCAGGACGAACGGCCCAAACCCGTAGAGTGCCCGACCGCCCTCGGCTTGAGCCATCGCCTCGAACTCTCACCCCGCTTCCGCGCCGCCACCCCAAGCGACGCTCGGCGTATCAAACCTAGCCTTGACCTTCGATTATCCGTTCGGGCGTTCGCATGTCACTGCCGCAATGTCGCGGTCGGCGGCTGATTCGGCCGAAAGCATGAAATTCGTCAGATAGTTCAACGTGTTGATATGCGTTGAGAAGAATTGACGGACAAATTGAAGACCTTTCGCACCCCCCTGGCGTCTGCTTCGGCCAGCTTCGAGCCAGAGCGCGGAGCCGCCGATCCCCCGCACCGCTGGCGGGGCCGGCGATCATCGCGAGGGGACTAACATGACGGCCAAACCCGTTCCGCCTTCCCGCTGCGCGCGGTTCGCATCGCATTGGACCCGCGGCATGAACGGTCGGGCCGGCCGACGGCGCCTGATGGCGATCCTGCGTCTGGCCCACCGCACCTTGGGCGTCGCCCGCAGGCGCCTGGGACTGGGAACGCTCGGCGTAGGCGCCGTCGGGGCGGCGGTGCTCGGCATCGGCCTGATCGTTTCGCCCGCGGCCGAGGCCCAAACCGCAAACGGCGGGAGCGGCGTCGTCACCAGCGGCGTGTGCCAACAGGACTCGGTCGACGATTTCGCCTGTGCGGATGGCAGCTCGGCCACTGGAAGCAAAGCGACTGCCATCGGCTCCCACGCCAACGCCGCCGGCGTCAGTGCGACCGCGATCGGCGCAGGGGCCAGCGCCACGGGCGGGTACAGCTTCGCTGGCGGCGCCAGCGCCCAGGCGACCGGCCTCGCATCGGTCGCCATTGGCAACAACGCGACGGCGCCGGCGCGGGGCGCTGTCGCCATCGGCAACTACGCCACCACGAATAACCTCGATGACATTGCCATCGGCGAGTTCGCCCTGGCCGGGCATGCCGGCGGCCCCCAGCTCGACGACACCGCCGTCGGCGAGGGAACCCAGGCTACCGGCGGATCGTCCGCCGCGTTCGGCGTCGCCGCACGTTCGCTCGGCGCCAGCTCCACCGCTCTGGGCGGGTTCACCACCAGCTGGGGCGCCAATGACACCACCGTCGGCAATGGGGCCACCGCCGGCGTGTACGGCGGCAGCCAGACCAACGACACGGCCGTCGGTTACCAGGCCGGGGCCACCGGCGGGTACAGCTTCGCGGGCGGTGTGCAGGCCCTGGCGTCGGGCCTGGCCTCAGTCGCCATCGGCAACAACGCGACGGCCCCAGCCCGGGGCGCGATCGCGATGGGCAACTACGCCACCACGAACAATCTCGATGACGTCGCCATCGGCGAGTTCGCCCTGGCCGGGCATGCCGGCGGCCCCCAGCTCGACGACACCGCCGTCGGCGAGGGAACCCAGGCCACCGGCGGCTTCTCTTCGTCGTTCGGGGTCGCAGCGCGTTCGCTGGGCGCCAACTCCACTGCGCTGGGCGGCTTCACCACCAGCTGGGGCGCCAACGACACCACCGTCGGCAATGGGGCCACCGCCGGCGTGTACGGCGGCAGTCAGACCAACGACAGCGCCTTCGGCCAAGGGGCCGGGGCGACCGGCGGCAATTCGACCGCCATCGGCTACCAGGCCGGCGCCACCGGCGGCTACAGCTTCGCTGGTGGCGTGCAAGCGGTGGCGTCGGGCCTGGCTTCAGTCGCCATCGGCAACAATGCGACGGCGCCAGCGCGGGGTGCTGTTGCCATGGGCAATTACGCCACCACCAACAATCTCGACGATATCGCCATCGGCGAGTTCGCCCTGGCCGGCGTGTCGGGTGGGACGCAGGTCGATGACACCGCCGTCGGCGAGGGCACTCAGGCGACCGGCGGCTCCTCGGCCGCATTCGGCATCGCCGCGCGTTCGCTCGGGGCTAGCTCCACCGCGCTGGGCGGTTTCTCGTCCGGCTACAACGCCAACGACACGGCCGTTGGCAACGGCGCCACCGCCGGCGTCTTCGGCGGCGGCCAGACCAGCGACACCGCCATCGGCCAAGGGGCCGCGGCGACGGGCGGCAACGCCTTCGCAGGCGGCGCTCAGGCGCTGGCGAGCAGCCCATTCTCGGTCGCAATCGGCGATAGCGCCAAGGCGCAGAACTTTGGCGACATAGCCGTGGGCGACAGCGCCGTGGCCAACGCCGGCGGCGCCCTGGCGGCGGGCTTCGGCGCGGTCGCGACCGGCGTGACCTCCACCGCTGTCGGCAGCACCACCTCGGCCACGGGCCTCAACTCCGTGGCCGTCGGCGAGCTGGCGAACGCTGGCGGCGCGAGCTCACTCGCCATCGGCGCGTCGTCGACCGCGAGCAACCAGAGCGATGTCGCCGTGGGCGATCATGCCGCCGCCACCGGAGGCAGCAGCTTGGCTGACGGGCAGTTGGCGGTGGCGAGCGGCGCGCAATCCACCGCCATTGGCTTGGAAGCGAACGCCTCGGGCTATGCGTCCTCCGCCATCGGCGACCTGGCCAGCGCCTCGAATTTCGCCGCCTTTGCGGGCGGACAGTTGGCGACGGCGAGCGGGGCCTACGCCACAGCCCTGGGGGCTCAGACGACGGCAAGCGGCCCCTCTGCAACCGCGGTGGGATACCGCTCGCAGGCCGACGGCGCGAGCTCACTCGCCATCGGCGCGTCGTCGACCGCGAGCAACCAGAGCGATGTCGCCGTGGGCGATCATGCCGCCGCCACCGGAAGCTACAGCTTGGCCGACGGCGCATTCTCCGCCGCCAGCGGCGTCAACGCCACCGCCGTGGGCCTGAATACGCTGGCATCGGGTCAAAGGTCCACCGCCATCGGCAACGGCGCCACCGCGTCGAACGCTTACACCTTCGCCGGCGGCTTTACCGCCAACGCCAGCGGATATGCCGCGACCGCCGTGGGCGACGGGGCCCAGGCCGCAAACACCTTCGACGTGGCCCTCGGGGCGCTCAGCGTCACCGGGGCGCCGAACGCGACGCCCAGCGGGGTCGTCAACGGCGTGACTTACAACTACGCCGGCGGCGCACCGACCAGCGTCGTGAGCGTGGGCTCGGCCGGCCACGAACGGCAGATCAGCAATGTCGCCGCCGGCCAGATCACGGCCGCGAGCACCGACGCAGTGAACGGCAGCGAACTCTACGCCACGAACACCGCCATCGGGGTGGTTGGCGTGCAATCCACTACCTTGGGCGACGGCGTTGCGGCCGCGCTGGGTGGTGGGGCGAGCTATTCCGCGGGCGGCGGACTGACCGCGCCCAGCTACAGCGTCTATGGCGCGGCGCAGTCTAACGTCGGCGGTGCGATCGCGGCGTTGCAGACCGGGGCCCCGCTGCAGTTCTCCAACGCCGCCGGCGTCGCCACCCCCATGACGCCATCGAACGACGTCACCCTTGTGGGCGCGGCGGCCGGGCCCGTGAGCCTGCACAACGTCGCCGCCGGGGCGGCCGCCACCGACGCGGCGAACGTCAGCCAGCTCAATGCGGTGGCGGCGACGGCAGACGCGGGCTTCAACCTCCAGACCAATGGCGATGCCGCCACCAATGTGGCGCCCGGCGCCACGTTGAAGGTGAACAACGGCGCCAATATCGCCATCACCCACAGCGGCGACACTCTGACGGTGGCAACCGTGGCCACGCCCAACTTCCAGGGCGCCGACTTCGGCGATCAGAAGCTTACCAGCGTCGCGCCTGGCGCGCTTGGCGCGGCCAGCACCGACGCCGTGAACGGATCGCAGCTCTACGCGACCAACCAAGCTGTCGCGGCCGGTGCTTCCGCCACCAATGCCATGGGCGCCGCCGTCGCGGCCGGTCTCGGCGGCGGGGCGGGCTACACCGCCGGGGGCGGGCTCACCGCCCCGAGCTATACGATCGCGGGAAAGAGCTACAACAACGTTGGGAGCGCCTTCGCCGGCGTGGACAGCGCCCTGTCGGCGATCGCATCCGGTCCGGCCGGGCTGGCGCAGCAGGCCGGAGGCTCTCCGGGAACCGGGCAGATCACGATCGGCGCCTCCACCGGCGGGACCAGCCTCAGCGTGGCCAACAGCGCCGCCCACACGCGCACCGTGACGGGCGTCAGCGCCGGCGCGCTGACCGCGACCTCTACCGATGCGGTCAGCGGCTCGCAGCTCTACGCGGCCAACGCCGCCACGGCGGCGGCGCAGGCCGCCGCGACCCGGGCCGGAACCGGCGCGGCGGATGTGGCGGCCTCGCTCGGCGGCGGCGCGTCGTTCAATCCAGCGACCGGCGTCTACGGCGGGCCCGGCTACGCGATCGGCAGTCAGATCTACGGCAACGTCGGTTCGGCGCTATCGGCCATCAATGCGGACATCTGGGGCGGAGGGGGCGCTAAGTATTTCCACAGCAACTCGGTTCTGGCGGACAGCTCGGCGACGGGACTCAATTCAGTCGCGATCGGCGGCGCAGCGAAGGCGAACGACGCCAGCGACGTGGCCCTCGGCGCCGGGTCGATGACCAGCCTGGCGATCGCCACCAAGACCCTGTCGATCAACGGCGTCACCTACGTGCTGGCCGGGCAGACGCCCACCAGCACGGTCAGCATCGGCGCCTCCGGCGCGACACGAACCCTCACCAACCTCGCCGCTGGGAGGGTCAGCGCCAACAGCACCGACGCCATCAACGGTTCGGAACTGTTCGCCGCCGACCAGGCCATCAGCGCGCTGGACGTCGAGTTTGATCAGCTCAGGTTTGGCCCGCCGATCGCCGGTCCCAGCGCCGTCGCCTCAGGCTTCCAGGCCGTAGCGGCGGGAACTTCGGCGGTCGCCTCGGGGGCCGGCTCGGTGGCGGTCGGACAGGGCGTCAGCGCGGCGGGCGCGGGCTCGGTGGCCATCGGCGACCCCAGCTCGGCCACCGGTACCGGCGCGGTGGTCATGGGGGCCAACGACACGGCCAATGGCCAGGGCGCTGTCGCCATCGGCAACAACAGCACCGCCATCGGTCAGGGGTCGGTGGCGGCAGGGAACTCGGCCAACGCGGCCGGCGCCGGGTCGCTGGCTCTGGGCGATACCGCCGGCGCGCTTTCCACTGGCGGCGTGGCCCTTGGCTCCAACAGCCTTGCGCTCAACGCTGGCGACGTCGCGCTCGGCGCCGGCAGCGTCACCGCCGCACCGCACGCCGGCCCCTTCGACATCACCGGCGGGACGGCGGCCGGCACGGCCAACCTCAACGGCGTCGTCTCAATCGGCGCGGTCGGCCTGGAGCGACAGATCCAGAACGTCGGAGCTGGCGCCGTCACCGCAACTTCCACCGATGCGGTGAATGGCTCACAGCTCTTCAGCACGGCCGCCGCGGGCAACGCGACGGGCGCCTCGGTGGCCGCGGCGCTCGGCGGAGGCTCGACCTACACCCCTGGCAAAGGCGTGTCCGGCCCGTCCTACAACGTCTATGGCGCCACGCAGGCGACGGTCGGCGGCGCCATCGCGGCCCTACAGTCCGGCGCGCCCGTGCAGTATTCCAAGAGTTCAGCGCCGACCACGCCGTCCGCGGCGCCGAGCAATGACATCACGCTCATCGGCGCCAACGCCGCGGCGCCCGTAGCCCTGCACAACGTGGCGGCCGGGACGGCGGCGACAGACGCGGTCAACTACGGACAACTGCAGTCGCTGCAGATCAACGCGACGGCCGCCCTGAACGGGTTGCAGAACCAGTTGAACCAGAACTCGCGGATCGCCATCGCCGGCATCGCCACCGACGCCGCCATGGCGAACATTCCCAACATCGAACCGGGTCACCGGGTCGGCATCGGCGTGGGCCTGGGCAACTACGCCGGCACGACGGGCTTTGCCCTTAAGTTCAGCGCTCGCATCTCCGACGGGCTGGTGATCGGCGCCAGCGTGGGTACGGCCAACGGCCAGACGACGACCGGCGGCGGGGCCATGCTGCAATGGTAGCTCAAGGCGCCGTCGCCCCGGCGGCGCGGCCAAGCTAGGGAGGATCAGTCGTGCTCAGACTGCGACCGTGCAGAGGCTCGGGTCCCGCCGACTTGAGCAATGGAAAGTTGCGGTTCGACATCCATGACAACGACCTGGCCATCGGCAAGCTGGTCTATGACCGCCAGCAGTCGCGGGGCGCTTTCAACATCGGCGAGGACGGGTTCGTCGTCGAGCGCGCTGGCCGCGGCCCGGAGCTACCCGCCCGCGACCCGCCGGCGACCCAGGAGGCGTTCTCGAGCATCTTCTCGCTGACGAACGCCGCCGGCGCCCTTCTAGCCCGCGCCGAACGCGAACTCGAAGTGTACGTCGTGGGACGGGAGGGCGAGAGCTATATCCTGCAGCCCAGCCGCTCCCGGCTCTACCTTCACCTCCAGCGCGAGGGCGACGTGGTGAATCTAGGCGGGGTGGGACAGCGCAAGTTCTGGACGTCCAGCCTGGAAATGAATCTTCCGGACGGTTTTGGCGCCGCCTTCCAGGTCTTTCTCGCCAGCCTCTTGCTGGACCGGATCACCCAACCGTCCGGCCGGCGCCCTAGCTGGGCTCGCCCGTCGGCCACAGCCGGCGCGCCACTAGCCTAGACCACCAGCACGCCGCCGGGGTTCTGCGCCGGGTCGCGCCAGAAGGTGTCGCCGACCACGCGGTTATACAGCTCGGGCGGCAGGATCGTGCGGCGGCTCGAGACGTCGACCCGACGACCGACCGAATGTAGGCCCGGCGTTCCGAGGTAGCCGTCGAATGCGCTGACGTCGAAGGCGATATTCTCAAAATCATGAGCGCAGGGTTCGAGGCCAAGGAAGCCGTACACGGCCTCGATCGCCCGCGCCGGCGCGCTGGTGAGGGTCTCGAAGGTCAGAAGCATCAGCCGCTGTGGATCGCTGCCGTAGAAGGCCTGACGCAGGCCATTCCAGGCGAAACCGACCATACCGTTGCTGCGATTGAGTATCTCGAACCGGTCGTAGACCGTTCCCGAAGCGTCGAACCCGAAGATTCGGGACGGCGTCAGGGCGTTACGCTGGATCAGCCGTTCCACGGAGTCATAGACCCAAGGCATATCGCGCACGCAGCAGATGATCTTGGCCTGCGGGTAAAGGCTCTTGAGCGCCGGCGCCTTGCTGCACCACAGCCGGTTGGTGTCGATCACCGTCTTGGCCGGATGAATGGCGTGATAGAAGCCGTCGAAGATGCCACGCAGGACCGCCTGGCGCGTGGCGTCGTCGACGAAAACCGAGCTTTCGCTTGCCGCGCTCATCTCGTGCAGAGCGCCCAGGACCAGGGGACCGACCGGGCTGGTGATATTGGCATGCAGCCGGGGGTTCTGGCGCAGGATCGCTGACAGCAGGGTCGAGCCGGATCGCGGCAGGCCGGAGATAAAGTGAATCCCGTGGTCCATCAATCGGGTCTCCCCGGGTGTCGCGGTAGCGCTTGTAGCGCCGACCTAGCACTGCAGACGCGATGGAGTCAGGGATTTCCGGGCGGGAAGCGGACCTCCACCCGGTCGCGCCTCACGACCGTGGCAAAGATTGGCGGTCTGGTCTTGCGATCAGGTCGTGCAAATGGGCTCAGACCTCGGATGCCGAGCGTCAGCCGATGGGGCTCTTCGAGATTTCGGCCATCACGAAGTCGGCCACGGCATCCGGTCTCAGTTCTGTCGTATCGAGGTCCACGATCCAGTCATGGTTCAAGTTCAACGGCTCAAGCCTAGCGAGGCGCTCTGCCTGGCTAACGTCTCTCGTCTTTAGCCTTTTCGCGCGTTCTTCCGCGGCGATGCGACCGGAAAGTTCTGTCGCGCCGCAGGACAGTCTTACGACCAGCGCCCTGGCCTTTCGGCGTTCGGCGACGCTGAGGATTTGGCCCGCGATCGTGAAGTCTATCGGATGCCCCCCATCGTCCCATATCGCGTGGGTGAAAACGTAGTTGCGATCCGGCGGCGCCAGGGTGGCGACGGTCTCCAAAACGGCTGTGAGCACGGCGCTCGTGCGGTCCCAGACCGCTGGCGGCAAAGGTGTTCGTCCGTCGGGCTCGATGATCTCGAAGATCGGATTGCACCAATAGTGATTGTCGAGGAGCTTTGCCGGCATACGCTCCGCAAGCAGCTTGCCCGTTGAATACTTCCCCACCCCCGGGGGCCCGATCAGATAGACGATGACGTTGTTCATGCGATCAGCTTAGCAGCGCAGCACCGCTGGAGCAGCTTCCTCCTGCGACCACGCCTTAGGGTTCAAGACGCCTCGAAGGCGCTAGACTCCACCGGTGACCTATTCGCGCCCAAGGCCACGGTGTCTCGGCCTCGACGGGCCAATGATGCCGTCCATCGGGGAGATCAAAATGGCGCGGGTCGCCTGGCGTCAGGGCCGCCGCGGGACGCCAGGCCGCAGCTTCGCCGGGCGTCAGCTCGCGCGAGCCTGCACGATCCAGACGGCCGAGGGCATGAAGACGCCGTCGGCGGTATCGTAGGGCGTCACAGCCTTTTTCACCGCCTCGGCGACAGCGGGAATGCGGTCGCGGTTTTCGGCGAGCGCGCGGCCCAGCGGGCCGACGCGGAAGGTCATGGAGACGGTGTCGTCGATGCTGGAGCCGCCGATGGGCGCGTCGAAGGCCTCGATGGTCACGCCCTTGAAGCCGGCGCCGCCGAGGATGCCGCGCACCCGCCCGGAGTCGGCGAACGCGAACGGCCCGGGCGCGGTGGGATCGCCCGGTTGCGGCGGGCCAAGGAACGGCTCGGCCGCCTCCATCGGGATCCGCATCCACGGGTTCTCGGCGTATGGCCGCCAGCAGACAAAGGCGAGGCGGCCTCGCGGCGTCAGCGCCGCGCGGATGTTGGCGAAGGCGGCGACCGGGTCGGCGAAGAACATCACGCCGAAGCGGGAGAAGGCGGCGTCGAACGCACCCAGCGTGTCCGACTGCGCGTCGGCTTCGCGAAACTCGGGCCGGCGCGCGCCCGCCGGCAACGGGCGGCCGCGCGCGACCTCGAGCATCGGCCGCGAGATGTCGGCGCCCACGACCGCGCCGGCGGCGCCGACGCGCTCGGCGAGCGCCATCGTGGTCTGGCCGCAGCCGCAGCCGATATCGAGAATCCGCTCGCCCGCCTGGGGCGCCAGTGCGCGCATGGCCTCGCGGCCGAGCGGCTCGATCTGGCGGTCGAGCAATTCGTTGAATCGCGACCAGGTCTCGCCAGCCTGGGCGTTCCAGTAGTCGATCTGCGCCGCGTTCGATCCGTCGCTCATTTCAAATTCCTTCAGCGGTTGCGCGCGCAGCCCCATTCCGACCAGCCCATCGCGCGGGGCGTGCCCGGCAGATACATGGTCTCGACGGATTCGATCGCAAAGCCGGCCTGTTCGATCGATCCGGCGACCGGCCGGGTGAGATGGCAGCCGCCCGCCAGGCGCTTCCAGACTGGCTCAAGCCGGCGCTGCCAGCGCTGCACCGCCAGGTCGGGCGCCAGGCCGTGCTCGGAGAACAGGAACCGTCCGTCCGGCTTCAGCACCCGCCTGGCTTCCGCGAGCGCCGACGCCGGCGATCCGACCGAGCACAGGGTGAAGGTGCAGACGATGGTGTCGAAGCTGCCCGTGTCGAACGGCAGCTGCTCAGCCTGGCCGTCCAGGATCTCGACCTTGAGTCCGTCTGGTCGCGGCGCGGCGCGGGCCTTTTCGCGCAGCTCATCCGACGGGTCGACGCCGGTGACGCTGGCGACCTTGTCCGGATCGTAGAACGCCAGGTTCAAGCCGCTGCCGATGCCGAGCTCGAGCACCCGCCCGCTGGCGTTCGGCACGACCTTGGCCCGCTGACGCTGGATCGGTCGGGCGCCGCAGGCGCAGCCGATCAGGTGCGGCAGGACGTGTCGCTCATAGAACGAAGCCATCTCAAGCCCTCCCGCCTCAGCCGCGCCAGCGCCGGCCCCACGCGTCCATCCTACACGCTGCGCCCGCCATACGTCGCGCCCGCGGCGCCGGCGCCATTTTCGGCCCCATCCCGCCATTGACGTTGCGGCCGCCGGCGGGGACAACCCGGAGATGGCCGGCTCCGCAGCTCCTTCCAACACCGCCCGCAACGCCCTGGTGCTGATCGCGGTGATCCTGACCGGGGCGGCGATGACCTGGATGGCGCCGATCCTGACGCCGCTGGCGCTGGCGGTGTTTCTGATGCTGATGATCGACGCCATGGCGCGCGACCTGCACGGCCGCTTGCCGAGGCTGGGCCCGGACGCGTCCCTGGCCGCCGCGATCGCCACCTGCATCCTGGTGTTCGCGGTGGTGGTCTACTTCATCGCCGGCCACGCGGCCGGGTTCGTCGGCAAGCTGATGGCCTATCAGCCCCGGCTGAATCAGCTGCTCACGAACCTGTCGCACCGCCTGCACGTGCGCATGCCCCACACCGTGGCGCAGCTGATCGGGGGCATCGACCTGGGCAGCGTGCTGCCGTCCGTGGCGTCGAGCGTGCAGACGCTGGTGCAGTACGGCGTGCTGGTGATGATCTACCTCGGCTTCCTGCTGGCCTCGCGGCGCGGGTTCGAGCGCAAGGCGGTGCGGCTGTTCCGGGGCCGGCCCGGCCGGCACGAGGCGCTGCAGGTGTTCCTGCGGGTGCGCGACTCGCTGGAGCGCTACCTCTACATCCAGACTGTCTGCGGCGGCTTCATCGCCATAGGTTCGTGGTGCCTGATGATGGTGATCGGGCTCGAGAACGCGTTCTTCTGGGCCTTCCTGATCTTCGTCATCGGCTACATCCCGATCGTCGGCGCGGCGATCGGGATCCTGGCGCCGTCGCTGTTCGCGCTGCTGCAGTTCCCCACTTACTGGCAGGGCGCCGTGCTCGCGGCCAGCCTGCTGGCGCTCTCGTTCGTCATCGGCAACATCCTGATGCCGCGCATGCAGGGCCGAAACCTCAACGTCGACCCGGTGATGGTGCTGCTCTCGCTGGCGTTCTGGGGCGCGGTCTGGGGCGTGACCGGAATGTTCCTGTCCACGCCGCTGACCATCCTGGTGATGGTGATCTTGGCCCAGTTCGACGGCTCGCGCTGGGTCGCGGTCCTGCTCTCCGCCGACGGCGATCCGCACAGCCTCGGCGCCCCGCCGCGGCCCCTGGCGGCGCAACGCTCACAGAAGAGTGAAGCGACTGCTCTTTAAGGTTGAAAGACTCGCGCGCATCTATGCAGGGTTCGGACCTCCCCAAGCCCGGACGCCGGCCTGTGCCCTGACCAGCGCCTCGGCCGGTAGAGAGCGGTCCCCGCCTTGGTGGGGGCGCCAGCCTCGCGCCGCCGGAGCCCCCCACCGGCGGCGCTTTGCTGTCGGGTCTCGCCGGCGCGGCTGCTTTCCGGGACTAGGTTGGATCCCCAAAGCGTGCTGGCCGACATAGACCTTTGACCGTTCCGGCGTAGGCTCCCAGGCGCATGATCAGCAAAACCGAGACCGCCCCCGACGTCGCCCCGCTCGAGGCGGCCTTCCTCGCGGCATTGCCCGGCAGGCCGCCGCTGCCGCCGCCCGGGGCCGACGCCTTTCTGAGGGCGATCGCCGCCGATTATCGCCCGGACGAGCTCCCCGGGGTCAGCGCCGCCGACATCGCGGTGCGCGCCGCCGGGTTCTGGACCTTCGCCCAGGCGTCGAGCGGCGATCGCCCCGACATCCGCATCGGCGCGGCGACGGGCGCTGACGGCCGGGAACTGGGCGCCGACCTGGTGGAGATCGTCCAGCCCGACGCGCCATTCCTGGTCGACAGCGTGATGGCCGAGCTGGTCGCGGCGGGCGCCGGCATCCTGGCCATGTTCCACCCGGTGCTGGAGACCGCGGCCGGACGCCGCTCGACAATCCAGGTGTGGATCGAGCCGATGGGCGAGGAGGCCTGGCCGCACCTGGCCGAGGGCCTGCGCACGACGCTGGCCGACGTGCGCCTCGCCGTCGGCGATTTCGAGGGCATGACCGCGCTGATGGAGCGCTCGATCGCCGAGCTGAAGGCCGCCGCCCCGCGGGGCGGGACGGGCAGCGACCCGGCCAGCCTGGAGGAGGACCTCGCCTTCCTCGCCTGGCTCGACGCGGGCCAGTTCGTCTTCCTCGGCGCCCGATCCTACGACTATCCGCGGGAGCCGGACGGCGAGTACGCCGCCGAAGAGCCGCAGGTGGTCGCCGGTTCCGGCCTGGGCCTGCTGCGCGACCCGAACCGGTTCGTGCTGCGCCGCGCGAACGAGCCGGCGGTCCTCTCGCCGCAGATGCGCCGCGAGCTGTCGAATGCGCACCCGCTGCACGTCGGCAAGTCGAACCTGAAGTCGGTGGTGCACCGGCGGGTCTATATGGACTACGTCGGCGTGCGCCGCTTCGGGCCCGACGGCAGGCCGAGCGGCGAGACGCGTTTCGTCGGCCTGTTCACCGCCCAGGCCTATGACGAACCGGTGCGCAACGTGCCGCTGGTGCGCCGCAAGCTCGACCGGGTGATGGCCAGGGCCGGCCAGGCGGTCGGCTCGCATAACGCCATGCGGCTGGCCAACATCCTGGAGACCTATCCGCGCGACGAGCTGTTCCAGGCCTCGGAGGACGAGCTGCTGGAGATCGCGCTGGGCGTCCTCCACCTCTCCGACCGGCCGCGGGTGAAGCTGTTCGTGCGGCTCGATCCGTTCGATCGGTTCGTCTCGATCCTGTTTTATGCGCCGCGCGAACGCTACGACGCGCGGCTGCGCGAGGAGGTTGGCCAACTGCTGGCGGAGGCGTTCGGCGGCCACGTCTCGGCCTACTACCCGAACTACTCCGACGCGCCACTGGCGCGGGTGCACTACATCGTCGGCGTCACGCCGCTGCAGCATCTCGACCCGGACCTGGCCTCGCTCGAGCGCACCATCGCGCTCCTGGCCCGCACCTGGAGCGACGACTTCGAGACGGTGGTGCGCCGGCGCGCGGCGGCCGATCAGGCCGCGGCGATCCTCGCGGTCTGGGCCGAGGCCTTCCCGCCCGGCTACCGCGACCGCTACGGCGCCGCCGAGGGCCTGGCCGATCTGGCGGCCGCCAGCCGGCTCGGGCCCGATGCGCCGATCGCAATTCGCGCGTTCCGTCAGGCCACCGACAGCCCCCGCAGCTTCCGCTTCAAGCTCTACAACGAAGGCGAACCGCTGGCGCTGGCCGACGTGCTGCCGATCCTCGACAACATGGGCCTCAAAGCTCTGTCCGAGGAGGGTTTCGCCCTCAGCCCGGCGGCCGCCAGCGGCGAGCGCCGCCGGGTGTGGGTGCACGAATTCGCCCTCGACGACCCGCGCGGCGCGAAGCTGAGCTTCGAGGCGGTGCGGCAGGTGTTCGAGGACGCCTTCCTGGCCATCTGGGCGGGGCAGGCCGAGAGCGACGGCTTCAACCGCCTGGTGCTGGAGCTGTCGCTGCCCTGGCGGCTGGCGGCGCTGATCCGGGCGCTGGCGCGCTACCGGCTGCAGTCCGGCCTCGACCCGAGCCCGGCGGTGCAGCAGCAGGCGCTGAGCGACCATCCCGAGGTCGCCGGCTTGATCCTGGAGCTGTTCCGCCTGCGTCTCGATCCGACCCTGGACCTCGGCGCCGAGGCCCGGGCAGGCGAGGTCAAGGCGACGCTGGCCGCGATCGAGGAAGCACTGCAGGCGGTCGATAGCCTCGACGCCGACCGCGCCCTGCGCCGCCTGGCCGCGCTCACCGCCGCGATCCAGCGCACCAACTTCTATCAGCCGGGCGCGGATGGTCAGCCGAAGCCCTACATCAGCTTCAAGGTAGCCAGCCGCGAGCTGGCCGATCTGCCCGACCCCAAGCCCTACCGTGAGATCTTCGTCGCCTCGCCGGCCGTCGAGGGCGTGCACCTGCGGCTGGGCCCCGTCGCCCGGGGCGGCCTGCGCTGGTCCGACCGGCGCGACGACTTCCGCACCGAGGTGCTGGGCCTGGTGAAGGCGCAGCAGGTCAAGAACGCGGTGATCGTTCCGGTGGGCTCCAAGGGCGGGTTCTTTCCCAAGCGCTTGCCGAAGGGCGGCTCAGCGGCGGACGTCCGCGCCGAGGCGATCGTCGCCTACAAGATCTTCCTCGATGGCCTGCTGGACATCACCGACACCATCGACGCCGAGGGCGAAGTGGTCCATCCGGCGCACGTCATCGCCCACGACGGCGAAGACCCCTACCTCGTCGTCGCCGCCGACAAGGGCACCGCGACCTTCTCCGACATCGCTAACGGGGTCGCCGAATCCTACGGCTTCTGGCTCGGCGACGCCTTCGCCTCGGGCGGCTCGGCCGGCTACGACCACAAGGCCATGGGCATCACCGCCCGCGGCGCCTGGGAGGGGATCAAGCGGCACTTCCGCGAGCTGGGCAAGGACATCCAGGCCGAGCCCTTCACCTGCGTCGGCGTCGGCGACATGTCGGGCGACGTGTTCGGCAACGGCCTGCTGCTGTCGATGCAGACGCGGCTGGTGGCGGCGTTCGATCACCGCCACATCTTCCTCGATCCCGACCCTGACGTAGGTCGCAGCTGGGTGGAACGGCATCGCCTGTTCGAGCTGGCGACCTCGTCCTGGGACAACTACGACCGCGACCTGATCTCGCCCGGCGGCGGCGTCTTCCCCCGGACCTTGAAGTCGATCGCGCTCACCGCCGAGGTCAAGGCGCTGTTGGACCTGAAGGTCGATGCGCTGACGCCGGCCGAGCTGATCACCGCGATCCTCAAAGCCCGGGTCGAGCTGCTCTATCTCGGCGGCATCGGCACCTATGTGAAAGGCGCGGGCCAGAGCCACCTCGACGTCGGCGACAAGGCCAACGACCTGGTCCGGGTCAACGGCCGCGACCTGCGCTGCAGGGTGGTGGGCGAAGGCGCCAACCTCGGCTTCACCCAGGCAGGGCGGATCGAATACGCGCTGGACGGTGGGCGCATCGACACCGACGCGATCGACAATTCCGCCGGCGTCGACACTTCCGACCACGAGGTCAACATCAAGATTCTGGCCGGCATGGCCGAGCGCTCGGGTCGGCTGAAGCGCGAGAACCGCGACGCCCTGCTGGCCTCGATGACCGACGAGATCGCTGTCCACGTGCTCTCGCACAACTACGACCAGACCCTGGCGCTCTCGATGATGCAGGCTGAGGCGGTTGACGATCTGGCGGCCCACGGCGCGTTCATGGTCGACCTGGAAAAGCGCGGGAAGCTCGACCGCGGCCTCGAGGGCCTGCCCAGCGCGGCCGAACTCGCCGAGCGCGCCAAGGCTGGCAAGGGCCTGACCCGGCCGGAGCTGGCGGTGCTGCTGGCCTACGGCAAGCTCGACCTGTCTGAGTCGGTGATCGCCTCTCAGGCCCCCGACGACCCCCACTTCCTCAAGACGCTGCGCGGCTATTTCCCCACCGCTCTCGCCCCGTTCGAGGACGAGATGAAGCGCCACCGGCTGCGGCGCGAGATCATCGCCACGGTGATCGGCAACGAGCTGATCAACCTCTGCGGCCCGACCTTCCCCGGCCGGCTGATGGCGGCCGCCGGCTGCGGTGTGCGCGAACTGGCGGTCAGTTTCGAGGCCGCGCGCGAGGTGCTGGATTTCGCGGCGATCTGGTCGAAGGTGACGGCGCTGGACGGCAAGGCGCCCGCCGCCGCGCAGACGGCTCTGTTCCGCGAACTGGCCTATGTGCTGCGCGGCCAGACCTACTGGCTGGCCCGCCGCGCCGGCAAGGACAACCAGGGCGTCGACGCCCTGATCGGGGCCTACCGCCGTCCGGCCGACGCGTTGAAGCCGCTGTTCCCGCAGGTGCTCTCGCCGTTCGAACAGAAGGCGGCGGTGCGCCGCGCGGCGGGCTGGATCAAGGCCGGTGCGCCCCGCGAGCTCGCCCACCAGGTCGCGCTCTACCGCCCGCTCTCGATCGCCGCGGTGCTGGCGGACCTGGCGCGCGAGCAGAACTGGCCGGTGGCCGCGGCCGCGCGGCTCTACCACCAGATTGGCGGGACGTTCGCGTTCGATCGCCTGCGCGCCGCCGCTGGCGCGCGCACGGCCGAAGACGCCTATGAACGTCTCGCCGTGCGCCGGCTGATCGAGGACCTGCTGGACGAGCAGGCCTCACTGACCCGCGCGGTGATGGCCTACGCCGGCCGCCCGGAAGCCGGCGAGGATGCGGCCGCCGCCAGATCCGCCGTCAACGCCTGGAGCAGCCTCAACGGCGAGCCGGTCCGCGCCGCCAGGTCGACCATCGCCGACATCGAGAAGGACAGCGGCGGCTGGAGCTTCGCCAAGCTCACCATCGCCAACGCCGCGCTGCGGGCGCTGACGTGAATCGAGCGGGAGACTTCGCCTCATTTTCTCAATCTCGGTCATCACCGGGCGCCGGTCCCGGTGATCCAAGAACGCGGGCTTGCGGGTGGCCGCGCTTGGCGCGGCCAAGGCCGGGTCGGTGGTCTTGGATAGCCGGGACTTACGCCCGGATATGACCGTTGAGAGGATGAGTTGATTAGACGTCGTCCAAGCCGAGCACCGGCGGCTGGCTGCCGTCGATGTCCGTGACGCCGAGTTCTCGGCCCAGCTGCGCGGCCACGATCGCCTGACCAGAGCGCTGCTGCGCCAGATCCGGTCGCGCCGCCAGCGCGGCGATGACCCGGCCGGCGAACTCGGGGCTCTCGCTGCCGTCGAGGCTGAAGGCGCCTTGCGCCGCGGCTTCCAGCACCCGCTCGGTCCGCACCAGGCCCGGATACAGCGAGATCGCCGCGACGCCGTGCGGCCGCAGCTCCTCGCCCATGTCCGCCGCCAGCTTGTCCGCGCCGGCCTGCGCCACGCCATAGATCGCATTGCCTAGACGCCGCCGCGCGGCCCAGTAGCTCAGCAGCACGATCAGGCCCGAGCCGCGCGGAACCATCAGCCGCGCCGCCGCCTGGCTGCAGACGAAGGCGGCCCGCAGGCCCTGGTCGATCATGCCGCGCCAGCGGTGCAGCGGCTGCTCCCAGAACGGCGCGGCCCAGGTGAAGGCGCCGTCCTCGACCATCCGCTCGTAGCCGCCCCAGGCCGCGTTAACGAGCACGTCGAGCTCACCCGTCGCCTGCCTGATGTGCTCGAACGCCGCCGCCGTCTGCGCATCGTCGAGATGGTCGCAGCCGATGCGCTCGACCACGCCTGGCAGGTCGGCGCCAGCGATGCCGCGGCCAGTGGCGAACACCCGGTAGCCAGTCCCGGCCAGCGCCGTGGCGATCCCTCGCCCAACCCCCCGGCTCGCGCCCGTCACCATCGCCGTCGCCATCGCCCGCCTCCCTGCGCCTCAGACGAAGCGCGGGATCGGGCCGTTGTGCGGCGTCTTGTGGTCGAGCTCGAGGAACACCTCGTCGATGTAGCACCAGCCCCAGCCCTCGGGCGGATCGTAACCCTCGATGATGGGATGGCGGGTGGCGCGGAAGTGGGCGGTGGCGTGGCGGTTCGGCGAGTCGTCGCAGCAGCCGACGTGGCCGCAGGTGCGGCAAAGCCGCAGATGCACCCAGGGCGAGCCGAGCTTCAGGCACTCCTCGCAGCCGAGCGCGCTCGGCGTCACGTCACGCACGCCATCGGCGTGGGGGCATTCGTCAGCCATGCGTTTGCTCCTCCTGCGTCATGTGGGTCGAGGGCGGCGGCATCGCTAGGGGCCCGTGGTTCAGGCGCCGGGTCGGACATCCTAGCCGTCGAGTCAGAGGTCGAGATACGTGATCTCGCTGCGAGGGGCGGAGCAATCGGCGCGTCGATCGACCCGGACCAATGCGTTGACAGGACGCAAGGTCGGATTGCCGCGAACTCTCCTGCCTCGTGGCGAGGGTGACGCCCCGGGCGTCGCGCACGGCCCTCATGAAAACGTCGCGATCCACAGACGCGGCGAGCCCTGACGCTGCGCGGGCGCTCCGCCATTGCAACGCCGTTGACGCCCGCCTGCCGCCAAGTTCGGCGATCAGCGGCGCCAGTAAGAGTCTCGCCGTCACGAGGGCCGCGCCCGGATGTCCAGGCACCCCGACAATGGTCTTGGAGCTGTCGATGAAATGGTTCGTCGAGGGGGCGGCCGGGCGGTTCTGGCCTCGGAGGGCTTGCCAGGGTAGTCAGAGGCTCTGTCGACCGCGAGGCAGCGCTCTACTGCGCCCTATCGGAACGAAGCTGAATTCCAAGGTCCCTGCCGCCAATTCGTAGTAGGGGTAACGCCGCAGCGGGAAGCGGCTGGCCGCCGGCGCCGGCGCCCAAGCCGCGGGCCCTCAGACGGCGCTGGCGAGCCCGGATGATAGTCGTCCACTGCCGGAGGCAGGCGTCCGATGGAACACCGAGGTCATTGCGTTCTGACCGCGGCAGGTCTCGAGGCCTTGATCGATGTCCTGCGCCGACGTGGCTATCGCACCATCGGCCCCAAGATCCGTGATCAGGCGATCGTCTATGACGACATCGAGGCCGTGGCCGACCTGCCGCGGGGCTGGACCGATGAGCAGGCGCCCGGGCGCTACCGATTGGCGCGCCGCGATGACGAGGCGTTGTTCGGCTACGCAGTCGGCCCGCATTCCTGGAAGGCGTTCCTGCACCCCTCCATGCAGCGGCTGTGGACGGCTCGGCGCGCAGGCGACGTGGTCGTCGTCACGCCCGAGCCCGCCTCGGCGGAGCGCCTCGCCCTCATTGGCGTGCGCGCCTGCGAGTTGAAAGCCATCGCCGTTCAGGACCGCGTGTTCCTCGGCGGCGCCCGTGTCGACCCCCACTACCAGGCGCGGCGCGCGGACGTCTTTGTAGTGGCGATGAATTGCGCGGAGGCGGGCGGGACCTGTTTCTGCGTTTCCATGAACGCCGGGCCGAAGGCTGACGCCGGCTTTGACCTGGCGCTGACCGAGATCATGGATGGCGAGCATCGCTTCCTCGTCGAGACAGGCAGTGCGGTCGGCGAAGAGGTGCTTGCGGAACTGCCCGAACGTGCGGCCGTGCAGGATGACCTGGCGGCGGCCGAAGCTGTTGTGGCGCGCACCGCCGCCTCGATGGGCCGGCAGATGCGCTCGGACGACCTGCACGACTTGCTGCTGGACAATCTGGAGCATCCGCGCTGGGACGACGTCGCCGACCGGTGCCTCACATGCGGCGCCTGCACGATGGTCTGCCCGACCTGCTTTTGCACGTCGGTCGAGGATTCCAGCGATCTGGCGGTCTTGGAATCCTCCCGCTCCCGTCGCTGGGATTCCTGCTTCACGATGGATTTCACCCACGTTCCCGGCGGCAGCGTGCGCGCCAGCGCCCGTTCGCGCTATCGCCAGTGGATGACTCACAAGCTCGCGACCTGGATCGACCAGTTCGGGACCTCCGGGTGCGTCGGCTGCGGCCGCTGCCTCACCTGGTGCCCTGTCGGCATTGACATCACCGAGGAGGTGCGCGCCATTCGCGCCTCGCCGCGACGCGAAACAGCCGCACCATGAGCGGCGCGGTGAAAGACATCGAAACCATCGTGCGCGAGCATCCCTTCTTCGAGGGATTGCTGGAGCCGTTCGGCAAGCTGGTCAGCGGCTGCGCCAGGAACGCCCACTTCCAGCCCGGCGAATACCTGTTCCACGAAGGCGGCGCGGCCGATCAGTTCTATCTGATCCGCGACGGCTGCGTGGCGCTGGAGATCAAGGCGCCCGGGCGCGGTGCGATCACCTTCCAGACCCTGCGGGCCGACGAGGTGGTCGGGCTTTCCTGGCTGATCCCGCCTTACCGCTGGACCTACGACGCCCGGGCGGTGGAGTTCACCCGGGCCATCGCCATGGACGGCGCCTGCCTGCGCGGAAAGTGCGAGGCCGACCACGACCTCGGCTACGAGGTGATGAAACGCTTCATGCCGATCCTGGTGGGGCGGCTGCAGGCGACCCGGATGCAGTTGCTCGATGTCTATGGCGACGACGCCTAGCGCGCCAGCGCCAGCCACGCTCGTCGCGGATCCGATGGTCCCGCGGGTGGGTCGTGTGCGCCGCCGCCGCCGCGAGTCGCCGAGCGTCTGGACCCTGGAGATCGAGGCGGACGGTCCCGCCGCCGCGCCCGGCCAGTTCAACATGCTCACCGCCTTCGGCATCGGCGAGGCGGCGATCAGCCTCAGCGGCGACCCGGCCGTGCCGGGCCGCCTGATCCATACGATCCGCGCCGTGGGGCCGGTGTCGCGGGCCCTGACCCGGCTGGGCGCCGGCGAAGCGCTTGGCTTGCGCGGGCCCTATGGCGCCGGCTGGCCCCTGGCCGAGGCCGCGGGACGCGACGTGGTGATCGTGGCGGGCGGCCTAGGGCTCGCGCCGCTGCGGCCGGCGCTCTACCGGCTGCTGGCCGAGCGCGAGCGCTACGGCCGGGTCCTGCTGCTCTACGGCGCCCGCAGCCCGGCCGACATCCTCTTCCGCCGCGAGCTGGAGTCCTGGCGCAAACGCCTCGACGTCGGGATCGAGGTGACGGTCGACCACGCCGGCTCCGATTGGCGCGGCCACGTGGGCGTGGCCACCGCCCTCATCGGGCGCGCTGGCTTCGATCCAGCCAGGACCATCGCCATGATCTGCGGACCTGAGATCATGATGCGCTTCTCCATCGCCGCGCTGCGCGATGCGGGCGTGACAAGCCAGACGATCTTCCTCTCCATGGAGCGCAACATGAAGTGCGCCATCGGCCTTTGCGGGCACTGCCAACTGGGACCGGTGTTCGTCTGCCGCGAAGGCCCGGTGTTCCGCCACGACCGGGTGGCGGGTCTCATGACGCCCAAGGAGCTCTGAGGTGGCGGCGGGGCGGCGACCAAGGCTGGGGGTCTGGAAGTTCGCCTCCTGCGACGGCTGCCAACTCACCCTGCTCGACTGCGAGGACGAGCTGCTCGCCGTGGCCGAAGCGCTCGACATCGCCTACTTCCCCGAGGCGACCCGCGCGGCGGTGAAAGGGCGCTACGATCTCTCGCTGGTGGAAGGCTCGATCACCACGGCGCACGACGCCGAACGCATCCGCGACATCCGCCGCCGCTCGCGCGCCCTCATCACCATCGGCGCCTGCGCCACCTCGGGCGGCGTCCAGGCCCTGCGCAACTTCGCCGACGTGCGCGAGTACGCCGCCATCGTCTACGCGCGCCCCGACTACATCAGCACCCTGGCTACCTCGACACCGATCGCCGCCCACGTGCCGGTCGATTTCGAGCTGCGCGGCTGCCCGATCGACAAGCGCCAGCTGGTGGAGGTGATCACCGCCTTCCTGGTCGGGCGCCGGCCGGTGACGCCGGCCCACAGCGTCTGCGTCGAGTGCAAGCTGAAGGGCAACGTCTGCGTCACCGTCGCCCACGGCGCGCCGTGCCTGGGGCCTGTCACCCACGCCGGCTGCGGGGCGCTCTGTCCGTCCTATGCCCGCGGCTGCTACGGCTGCTTCGGGCCGATGGAGAGCCCCAACGCGCCGGCCCTGAGCGCCAAGCTCGCCGAGCTCGGCATGGACGAGCGGGCGCTGACGCGGGTCTACCGAACCTTCAACGCCGCCGCCCCGGCCTTCCGCGAAGAGAGCGAGCGGCATGGCGCGTAGGACCATCAAGGTCGACTACCTGGCCCGGGTCGAGGGCGAGAGCGCCTTCAAGGTGGTGGTGCGCGACGGCGTGATCGAGCGCGCGGAGCTCAGCATCTTCGAGCCGCCGCGCTTCTTCGAGGCCCTGCTGCGCGGCCGTGACTTCTCCGAGGCGCCCGATATCACCGCCCGCATCTGCGGCATCTGCCCGGTGGCCTACCAGATGAGCTCGATCCACGCGATCGAGGCTGCGCTCGGCGTGTCGGTGAGCGGCCCGATCAGGGACCTGCGCCGGCTGCTATATTGTGGGGAATGGATCGAGAGCCACGCCCTGCACGTCTACATGCTGCACGCCCCCGATTTTCTCGGGTACGCGGGGGCGATCGAGATGGCCCGCGACCACGGCGACGCCGTGCGCCGGGGCCTCAGGCTGAAGAAGGCTGGCAACGAGATCCTGACCCTGCTGGGCGGGCGCGAGATCCATCCGATCAATGTGCGCGTGGGCGGTTTCTATCGTGTCCCCACCCGCCGCGAACTGCAGCCGCTGGCCGAGACGTTGAAGTGGGCGCGGGACGCGGCGCTGGAGACCGTCCGCTGGGTCGCCGGCTTCAAGTTTCCGGACGCCGAGCCCGATCATGAGCTGGTCGCACTCAGGCATCCGGACGAATACCCGCTCAACGAGGGTCGCATCGTCTCCAGCCGCGGCCTCGACATCGCCGTGGACGCCTACGACCAGCACTTCGAGGAGACCCACCTCGAGCGCTCCACCGCCCTGCACTCGCGCCTGCGCGGCGGCGGCGCCTATCTGGTCGGACCGCTGGCGCGCTACAGCCTCAACTTCCCGCGCCTGTCGCCTGTCGCCCAAGACGCGGCGCGTGAGGCCGGCCTCGGGCCGACGTGCGCCAATCCCTATCGCAGCATCATCGTGCGCGCGGTGGAGGTGCTCTACGCCTGCGACGAGGCGTTGCGCATCATCGGGGCCTATGAGGCGCCGGACCGACCGGCCGTCGTGGTCGAGCCCCGCGCTGGCGTCGGCTACGCGGCCACTGAAGCGCCGCGCGGCCTGCTCTACCATCGCTACCGCCTGGAGGCCGACGGGACCATCGCCGACGCGCGCATCGTGCCGCCCACCTCACAGAACCAGGCCAGCATCGAGGCCGACCTCGCCGCGTGCGTCGCGGGCTGGCTGGACGTGCCCGACGCCGTCCTGCGCCATCGCTGCGAGCAGACCGTGCGCAACTACGATCCCTGCATCTCCTGCTCGACCCACTTCCTGCGCCTCGAGCTCGACCGTGGCTGAGGCAGGCCGCATCCTGGTGCTGGGCCTCGGCAATCCCGACCGCGGCGACGACGCCGTCGGCCGCGCCGTGGCCCAAGCCCTGCGCGGCGCTCTGCCAGCCGATGTCGAGGTGGAGGAGTGCGCCGGCGAAGCGACGGACATTCTCGCCCGGCTCGAGAGGGTCGACACCGTGCTGATCATTGACGCCTGCGCGTCGGGCGCACCCGCCGGGACGGCGCATCGCTTCGAGGCCGGCCGCGCGCCGCTGCCGCAGGCCGCGTTCGGCGCCTCCACCCACGGTTTTGGCCTGCACGAGGCCATCGAACTCGCCCGAGCCCTCGGCCAGCTGCCGCCGCGCTGCGTGGTCTATGCGATCGAGGGCGCGGCCTTCGAGACCGGTGCGGCCCTGTCGCCGGTTGTGGCGGCCGCCGTTGCCGAGGTCGCTGGCCGCATCCGCGCGGAGCTCGCCGCCGCCACGGATCGTCCAGGAGCAGGCCCATGCATGAAGCTTCGCTGATGAGAGGCCTCCTGCGGCGCATCGAGGAGGTCGCGCAGGCCGAGCGGGCGCGGCGGGTGGTGGGCGTCTCGGTGTGGCTGGGGGCGCTCAGCCACTTCTCGGCCGAGCATTTCGCCGATCACTTCGCCGAAGCTTCCGCCGGCACGATCGCCGACGGCGCCAGCCTCAGCGCCACTCTCTCCGATGACCTGCGCCACCCCAACGCCCAGGACGTGCTGCTGCAGAGCGTCGAGGTGGAGGCGTGAGCGCGACGGTCGCCGTGACAACGGCCCGCGCCCGGCTGCGCATCCTGGTGAGTGGCCGGGTGCAAGGGGTCGGCTTCCGGCCCTTCGTCAGCCGCCAGGCGACGCGCCTTGGCCTCGCCGGCTGGGTCGCCAACACCGCCGAGGGCGTCACCATCGAGGCCGAGGGCCCACCGGACCGCCTTGCCGCTTTCTCCGACGCCCTGCGCGCCAGCGCGCCGCCGCGTGCGCTGGTGGCGAAGATTGAGATTGCCGAGATCGCTCTTTGCGGCGAGCCCGGCTTCGTGATCCGTCCGAGCACGCTGGCCGGCGCGCGGACGTCTGAGATATCGCCTGACATCGCCCCGTGTGAGGCCTGCCTGGCGGAGCTCTTCGATCCCTCCGATCGCCGCTTCTGCTACCCCTTCATCAACTGCACCGATTGCGGGCCGCGCTTCAGCCTCATCGAGGCCATGCCCTACGATCGCGCGCGCACCTCCATGCGGCGCTTCGCCATGTGCCAGGCCTGCCAGGCGGAATACGACAATCCGACCAGCCGCCGCTTCCACGCCGAGCCCAACGCCTGCCCTGACTGCGGACCCGCGCTAGCGCTCTTGAACCCCGCTGGCGGCATGCTCGCCGAGCGCGAGGCCGCGCTCGCTCTCGCCGTCGCCGCGCTCCGCCGGGGCGAGATCGTCGCGGCCAAGGGCGTCGGCGGCTTCCACCTGCTCGTGGATGCGCGGAGCGACGCCGCCGTGCGGCGGCTGCGGGCGCGCAAGCATCGCCCGGAAAAGCCCTTCGCGGTGATTTTCCCAGATTTCGAGGCGGTCCTGGAGAGCTGCCGGGTCTCGCCTGCCGAGCGAGCCCTGCTCACCGGACCGGAGCGGCCGATCGTGCTGCTGCGACGGGCGGGGCGACCAATCGCCGACGCCGTTGCGCCCGGCAACCCGCTGCTGGGCGCGATGCTGCCGTATGCGCCGCTGCATCATCTCCTGATGCGCGACCTCGGCTTCCCGGTGGTCGCCACCAGCGGCAACCTCAGCGAAGAGCCCATCGCCACCGACGAGGGCGAGGCGCTGAAGCGCCTAGGCGAGGTTGTCGACCTTTTCCTCGTCCACGACCGGCCCATCGTCCGGCCGGTGGAGGATTCGGTGGTGCGGATCGTCTGCGGCCGCCCGTTGATGCTGCGCCGGGCCCGCGGCTATGCGCCGACGGCGATCGCCGTGGCGGGCGCGCCGGCGGGCGTGCTTGCCTTGGGCGGCCACCTGAAGACAACCGTGGCGCTATCCCGCGACGACGCCGTCGTCGTCTGGCCCCACATCGGCGATCTGGAGACCGTCCAGTCGCGCGCCGCCCACACAGCCGCCGCGGCCGACATCGGCCGCCTGCACGCCCAGCGTCCCAGCCTGGTCGTCTGCGACCTTCACCCGGACTACGCCTCAGGCCTCGCCGCCGAAGCCTTCGCTGCGCCAAAGGTCGACGTCCAGCACCACCTCGCCCACGTCGTCGCCTGCATGGCTGACAATGGCGTGGCGACGTCCGTGCTCGGCGTCGCCTGGGACGGCGCCGGCTATGGGCCGGACGGGACCGTCTGGGGCGGGGAGTTCCTTAGGGTTGGCCGGGACGGCTGGCGGCGCGCGGCCCATCTGCGGCCGTTTCGCCTGCCCGGCGGCGCGGCGGCCATGCGCGAGCCGCGCCGGGCGGCGCTGGGCCTGCTCCACGCCGTTCATGGCGACGCCGTGCTGGCCATGGACGACCTCGCGCCAGTGGCCGCTTTCACCGCCGCCGAGCGACGGACGCTCGCAGCGATGCTGACAAGGGGCGTGAACGCGCCGGTGTGCACCTCCGTCGGACGGCTGTTCGACGCCGTCGCCGCGCTGGCGGGCCTGCGCCAGCGGGCCAGCTTCGAGGGCCAGGCGGCAATGGAGCTGGAATGGGCCGCCGCGGAGGGCGGGGGGAACCGGCTCTACCGCTTCGTCGTGCGAGGGGGCGAGGCCGGCGTTCTGATCCTCGACTGGGGCCCCGCGCTGGAGGCGATCCTGGCGGACCTCAGGGGCGGCGCGACACCCGGCGACATCTCGGCGGCCTTCCACGACGGCCTGGCCGCCGCCATCGTCGATGTGGCGGTGCGTGTCGGCGAGCGCCAGGTCGCCCTCACCGGCGGCTGTTTCCAGAACGCCCGCCTCACCGAGGCGACGGTCGCCGCCTTGCGGGCCGCCGGCTTCGCGCCGCTCTGGCACCGTCAGGTCCCCCCGAACGACGGCGGCCTCGCGCTCGGCCAGGCGGTATGGGCGGCGTGGCGCGGGGGCAGAGGAGGGTCGGCATGTGCCTAGCGGTCCCCGGCCGAGTGCTCGACCGCTCCGGCGATGATCCGCTGACCCGCGTCGGGCGGGTGGACTTCGGCGGCGTGGTCAAGCAGATCAACCTGGCCTTCGCCCCCGAGGCCGAGGTCGGCGATTACGTGCTCGTGCACGTCGGTTTCGCCATCGCCGTGATCGACGCGGCCGAGGCCGCGCGCATCTTCGCCCACCTGGACGAGCTCGGCGAGCTGGCCGAGTTCGCGGCGCGCGCGCCGTGAAATACCGCGACGAGTACCGTGACGCCGCCGCCGCGCGGCGCCTCGCCGACGCCATCGCCCGCGCCGTCACCCGCCCATGGACCCTGATGGAGGTCTGCGGCGGCCAGACCCACGCCATCGTGCGCTTCGGGATCGACGCCCTGCTGCCGCGCGAGGTCACACTCATGCACGGCCCCGGCTGCCCGGTCTGTGTCACCCCGGTGGAATACGTCGACAAGGCCATCGAGATCGCGGGCCGGCCGGGCGTGATCCTCTGCTCTTTCGGCGACATGCTGCGGGTGCCGGGCTCGGACGGCGACCTCTTCGCCGCCAAGTCGCGCGGCGCCGACGTGCGTATGGTCTATTCGCCGCTGGACGCCGTCGAGATCGCCCGCGCCGAGCCGTCCCGCCAGGTGGTGTTTTTCGCCGTGGGCTTCGAGACCACCGCGCCGGCCAACGCCATGGCGGCTTATCGCGCCAACCAGCTGAGTCTGGCCAACTTCTCGATGCTGGTCTCACACGTGCTGGTCCCGCCGGCGATGCGGGCGGTGCTGGAAGGGCCGGGTAACCGGGTGCAGGGTTTCCTCGCCGCCGGCCACGTCTGCACGATCATGGGCCTGGCCGACTACGCTCCCATCGCCCGGCGCTACGGCGTGCCAATCGTGGCCGCCGGCTTCGAGCCGCTCGACATCCTCGAAGCCCTTTACCTCTGCGTCCGCCAGCTCGAGGAGGGCCGGGCCGAGGTGGAGAACCCCTACAGCCGCGTCGTGACCCCCGCCGGCAACCGCGCCGCCCAGGCGCTGATGGGCGAGGTGTTCCGCGTGATTCCCCGCCGCTGGCGCGGCCTCGGCGACATCCCCGACAGCGGCCTCGCCCTGACCGACGCCTACGCCGGCTTGGACGCCGAGCGGCGGTTCGGCCGGGTCTGCGAGGGCGACGAAGCGGAAGGCGAGTGCCTGAGCGGCCTGGTGCTGCGCGGCGAGCGCAAGCCGACGCAATGTCCCGCCTTTGGCGTCCGCTGCACCCCCGAGCGGCCGCTCGGCGTCACCATGGTATCCTCGGAAGGCGCCTGCGCGGCCTACTTCCGTTATCGCGGCGCGACCGCTGCGACTGAAGGCGCGGCGTGAGCGGCGAGGCGACCATCCAGCTCGCTCATGGCGGCGGCGGCCGCGCCATGGCCCGCCTGATCGCGGAGGTGATCCGTCCGGCTTTTGACGATCCGGAGCTGAACCGCAGCCACGATGGCGCGCTGATCGACCTGGCCGGCGCCGTCGCGTTCACCACTGATTCCTACGTCATCCGCCCACTGATCTTTCCCGGCGGCGACATCGGCGCCCTGGCGGTGAACGGCACGGTCAACGACCTGGCCATGTGCGGCGCCCGCCCGCTCTACATGAGCGTCGGTCTGATCCTCGAGGAGGGCCTGCCGCTGGCGCTGCTGCGCCGAATCCTCGCCTCCATGCGCGGGGCCGCTGGCGCCGCCGGCGTACGCCTGGTCACCGGCGACACCAAGGTCGTCGACCGGGGCAAGGGCGACGGCATCTTCATCAACACCGCCGGCATCGGCGCCGTCGTCGCCCCGGCGCCCATCGGTCCACAGGCGGTGCGGCCGGGCGATGCGATGATCCTCAGCGGCGACATCGGCCGCCACGGCGTCGCGGTGATGGCGGCGCGCGAAAACCTCGGCCTGGAGATGGCCATCGAGAGCGATTGCGCGCCGCTCTGGGCGCCGGTCCTCGGGTTGATCGAGGCGGGGATCAGGGTGCGGTGCCTGCGCGACCTCACCCGCGGCGGTCTTGCCAGCGCGTCAGTCGAGATCGCCGAGACCGCGGGCGTCTCCATCGTCCTGGATGAATCGGCCGTGCCGATCCGCGAGGACGTCGCGTCAGCGTGTGAGCTGCTGGGCCTCGACCCGATGCACGTCGCCAACGAGGGCCGCTTCATCGCTTTCGTTGCGCCCGAGGATGCAGAACGGACTGTGGAGCTCCTGCGAACGCATCAGGTCGCCGCCGAAGCTGCCGTCATCGGCCGGGTGAGCGCGGCGCCGGCCGGTCGAGTGTCGTGCCGCGGCGCCCTGGGCGTGGCGCGCGCGATCGACATGCTGAGCGGCGAGCAGCTGCCCAGGATATGCTGAGCTTGCTAAGTCGCCTTTCCGCCGACCGCGGCGAGATGTCGCCTGCCGGCGTTGGGGAACAGGATCGCCGCGTGCGCCGGGTCGGCGGTGGCCGCGCATGCCTTCGAAAACGCCGACGGAGCGCGGCCAGTGGCCATATGGAGCGGGCGAGGCGATTCGAACGCCCGACGCCAACCCTGGCAAGTTCGAAGCCCCCCCGGGTGCGGCTTTCGCCCAGGCGTCCGAGCATCCCAATTTACCTATCGGCGCGGTTCGGTGATGACCCGGTGACGATCAGGCTGAATTTCCCCGCAACGCCCCAATGTCGGGCCGCCCCAACCTGTTGTTTTTAATAAGCAAGTTGGCGCACCCGACAGGATTCGAACCTGTGACCTCTGCCTTCGGAGGGCAACGCTCTATCCAGCTGAGCTACGGGTGCGGGGACAAGCGGAAGGGCGCGATGTCTAACCGAAAGGCCTGGTCCGCGCAAACCATCGCGCTGGCGGCGGCCGGCGGCGGGGCGTAGAGCCGGCCGTTCAAGAGGGAGGTCGGAATGCTCAGGATCGATCGCAGGAGGCTCATGCTCGCCGCAGCGGCCGCAGCGCCAGCGCTGGCTGGCGTCTCGTCCGGCTGGGCCCTCACCCTGCCGTCGCCCGACGCAGCGCTAGACGCCGTCATCGCCGGCGACTGGCGCACGCCCGAGGAGAAGGCGCGCGATGTGTGGCGCCATCCCGCAGCGTCGCTGTCGTTCTGGGGCCTGAGGCCGGGGGACGTGGTGATCGACGTCTCGCCCGGCGCCGGCTGGTGGACCGACATCCTCGCGCCTTACCTCGCCCGCACCGGCGGCCGCTACATCGGGGCGGTGGCCGACCTGAACGACCCCAAGGTCAGCGACGGCGCCCGCAAGGGCCGCGCGGCGTTCGAGGCCAAGTACGAGGGCGACGCCAAGCTTTACGGCAATGTGAGCACAGTTGGCTTCGGCCAGGTCTCCGGCCCGCTGGCGCCGCCCGGGACGGTCGACCTGGTGCTGGTCTCGCGCGAGATCCACGACTGGGCCCAGATCGATGGCTTTACCGCGAAAGCGTTCGCCGACTTCCATACCGCGCTCAAGGGCGGCGGCGTATTGGCGGTCGAGGACCACCGGGCGCCCGACGGGGCCGACCCGAAGAAGAACGATGGCTACATCTCGGAAGCCTGGGTGATCGCCGAGGCCAAGAAGGCGGGGTTCGCGCTCGCCGCCCGCTCCGAGATCAACGCCAATCCGAAGGACACCAAGGACCATCCGTTCGGGGTCTGGACCCTGCCGCCCACCCGCCGCAGCGCGCCCGCCGGCCAGCCGCCCAACCCGGCGTTCGATCACACCAGGTACGATGCGATCGGCGAGAGCGACCGGATGACGCTGAAGTTCGTGAAGACCTAAGGCGCATCAGGTTGGGCTCAACCATGAACGCGTCACCCCGGACGGCCTGCAAGGCCGATCCGGGCTTTGCGACCCCCCCTAATTTCCACGCGCCCTATGGCGCGCCGACCCGCGCGGCGTCGGCGCCGTAGGTGAGGGCCAGGAACACGTCCTCCAGGTCCGGCTCCTCGGTGCGCAGGTCGCGGATGTGGACGCCGGCGTCTTTGGCGGCCGCCAGCACCTGCTCGACCGTGGCTTCGTGGGTCTTGAAGCTGATCGCCAGCTCGCCGGTGGGCCGCAGCCGGGTCTCGAACGGCGGCAGCGACGGGGGCGCGGAAAGCGGCTCGCCGGGCGTGATCACCACCGCGCGGGTGTCGAGGTGGGTCAGCAGCTGCGCGGTCGTATCGCAGGCCACCACCTGGCCGTGGTTGACGATGGCGATGATGTCGCAGAGCTCCTCGGCCTCCTCCAGGTAGTGGGTGGTGAGCACGATGGTGACGCCGCGTCGGTTCAGCGCCACCACATAGTCCCACAGCTGCCGGCGCAGCTCGACGTCGACCCCAGCGGTGGGCTCGTCGAGGATCAGCACCGGGGGATTGTGCACCATCGCCTTGGCCACCATCAGCCGCCGTCTCATGCCGCCGGACAGCGCCCGCACATAGGCGTTGGCCTTGTCGGCGAGTCCCAAAGCCGAAAGCAGCTCGTCGGTGATGCGGTCCTTCTTCGGCACGCCGTACATGCCGGCCTGCACGTCGAGCGACTCGCGGGGCGTGAAGAAAAAGTCGGCGGCGATTTCCTGCGGCACGACGCCGATGGCGGCGCGGGAGTCGCGGGGCCGCTCGTCGATGTCGCGGCCCCAGATCGTCACCTTGCCGGAGGTCTTCTTGCAAAGCCCGGCCAGGATGTTGATGAAGGTCGACTTGCCGGCCCCATTGGGGCCCAGCAGGCCGAAGATCGCGCCGCGCGGGATCATCAGGTCGATCCCCTTCAGCGCCTGGATCGCCGGCGCGCCGCGCAGGGCCGGATAGGTCTTGACGAGGCTCTTCGCCTCAATGGCGTACTCAGGAAGGTCCATCATGCCCCGGGAGCTGAACGTGGCGGTCGCCCTCGATTGACGGGCCGGCGCCTCGCCGCATACCTAGGGCGGCAGAAGCGCCGCGCCAAGGCGGCCCCTCGACGCAAGGGCGAATGGGAGCTGAGGCAAATGGCGCGCACACCGAAGGCAGTTGTCGAGCCGGCGCCGACGAGCGCCGCGCCGGCTTTCGACGCGCCCGAGGTGATCCCGGTCCGCTCCAGGCGCGTCGCCTGCGACGGCGTCGGCGGCGCGCTCGGCCATCCGCGCGTCTGGCTGGAGATGGGCGAGGCGAACTTCGTCGAATGCCTCTACTGCGACCGCCGCTTCGTGCTGGCGCCTGACCACGAGGTCGA
>DATNIH010000077.1:0-29698 GCA_035604515.1 Caulobacteraceae bacterium
CGGCGGGCCGCATCAGCGGCGGCGGATATAGACATTTCCGTCGTGTCGAGCAAGACGGCGTCGTCGGCCGGCTTCATCGGTGCGTCGGCGCGCCCGGCGTCGCGGTCGTCGCGCCGCTCGATATCGTTCAGAACATCCTCGTAGGTCGCCGGCTCGCCGGCGTCGCTGAGCTGGCGCCAGCGGCGGCGGGCGCGGGCCTCGGCGCTGGCGGTGACGTAGAGCTTGGCCGCGGCGCCCGGGGCGATCACGGTGCCGATGTCGCGCCCGTCGATCACCGCCCCGCCGGCCTGGGCGGCGAAGGCGCGCTGCAGGTCCAGCAGCGCCTGGCGCACGGCCGGGTGGGCGGCGACCCGGCTCGCGGCCTCGCCCGATGCGGCGTCGCGGAAGGCAGGATCATCGAGGCGCCGCGGATCAAGCCCGCGCGCCACCCTTGCCGCCGCCGCCTCGTCGTCGAGATCGCCGCCCTGGCGCATCAGGCTGACGCCGACGGCGCGGTAGAGCAGGCCGGTGTCGAGCACCGGCAGGCCGAAATGGCGGCCAAGCATCGTCGCGATGGTGCCCTTGCCGGACGCCGCCGGGCCATCGACCGCGATCACGAAGCCGCTCAACCTTGCCTCCCGGCGGCGCCGTAAGAGGTCGAACCGCGGAGACCGCGGAGGTACGCGGAGCTAGCGAGCATCGGTCATCGGCCTTTGGCCAACCGACGCATGCCGTTGAGTGTCAACCGGCGCCCCTCCGCGTATCTCCGCGATCTCCGCGGTTCATTCCTTAGACCGACATGACTTGGCGAGATGCGTGCATGCGTTCGCGTGATAGCGGCGAACAGCCGGTCCGCACCCCCACCCCCGACCCCTCCCCGCTGGGGGGAGGGGAAACGTAAACGATAGCCGCTCACCCTATCTGCGCCCCAAGTCCCGCCATCAGCGCGTTGAACCCAGGGAAGCTGGTGGCGATCATGCCAGGCTCGTCAACCGCGACAGCCGCCTCGGCGCCCAGACCCAGGATCAGATGGCTCATGGCGATGCGATGGTCGCCGTGGGTGTGCACAAACCCGCCGCCGGCCACCTTGTGGTTCGCGCGCGCCGTGCCGGCGACGACGAGGCCCTCGGCCTCCTCCTCGACCCCGACGCCGCAGGCGGCCAGCCCCGCGGCCATCATGGCGATGCGGTCGCTTTCTTTGACCCGCAGCTCGCCGATGCCGCGCATGTAGGTCGCCCCGTCGGCGTAGGCCGCGGCCACCGCCAGGATGGGATATTCGTCGATCATCGAAGGCGCGCGCTCGGTCGGCACGGCGATCCCTTTCAGCGCCGAGTAGCGCGCCGTCACATCGCCGACGCGCTCGCCCCCGTCGGTACGTTCGTTCTCTATCGTCAGATCGGCGCCCATTTCCGTCAGGGTGGTGAAAAGACCGGTGCGCAGCGGGTTAAGCAGCACGCCCTCGACTGTCACCGCCGAGCCGGGCGTGATCAACGCCGCCACCAGCGGGAAGGCCGCCGACGACGGATCGCCCGGCACCCTTATCGCGGCGGCGCTGAGCTTCTGGCCGCCGGCGAGGCGGATGTGGCGGCCGTCGGCGGCGTCCTCCACCTCGACCGTAGCCCCGAAAGCGCGCAGCATCCGCTCGGTATGGTCGCGCGTCGCCTCGGGCTCGATCACCTCGGTGACGCCAGCCGCGTGCAGCCCCGCCAGCAGCACCGCCGACTTCACCTGCGCCGAGGGCTCGGGCAGGCGATAGGCGATCGCCGCGAGAGCGCCACCGCGCAGCGTCAGCGGCAGGCGCCCGCCCTCGCGGCACAGATAGGTCGCGCCCATCTGCGACAGCGGCCGCAGGATGCGCTGCATCGGCCGCCCGCGCAGCGAAGCATCGCCGGTGAAGGTCGCGGTCAACGCAAAGCCCGCCGTCGCGCCCATGATCAGCCGCACGCCGGTGCCGGCGTTGCCGCAATCGACCACATCGGCCGGCTCGGCGAAGCCGCCGCGGCCGCTCACCCGCCAGCGCCCGTCGCCCTCGCGGCTGACGGCGACGCCGAACGCGCCCATCGCCGCGGCGGTGCGCAGCACGTCGTCGCCCTCGAGCAGGCCTTCGATCCGGGTCTCGCCTTCGGCCAGCGCGCCCAGGATCAGCGCGCGGTGGGAGATGGACTTGTCGCCCGGCGCGCGGATGCGGCCCCGCAGCGGACCGCCCGGGCGGGCTGTCAGTCCGGCTTGCGCCATCGATTTGCGCCTTCTTGGCAAGGGTTTTTCCGGCGAGGATTGGCTTTTGACAGCGCCCCGGCGCCGTGGCAAGTGAGCGCCCCCCAAACCCGCAAGGCACGAGGCCCCCAACTTGGCCAATCCCGAACTGGGCGCAAAGCAAATCTGCCCCACTTGTTCGAGCAAGTTCTACGACCTGACCCGCCGTCCGGCTCACTGCCCCAAGTGCGGGTCCGAGTTCGACCCGGAAGAGGCGCTGCGCAGCCGCCGCGTGCGTCCGCGTGGCCCGCTGCCCGAGGAAGAGGTCGAAGAAGTGAAGCCCGTGGTCGCCGAGACCGACGAGGACGGCTTCGAGGCCGAACCGGATGACGCGCCGGAACTGGACGAAGGCGCCGCCGCCGAGCCGCTGGTCGTCGACGAGGAGGAGGAAGGCGACGAAGCCGCCCCCGCCGCCCCCGACGAGGCGCTGGGCGTCGATTTCGCCGAGGAGGAAGAGCTCGAGGAAGCCGACGACGACGAGGTGCCGTTCATCGTCGACGAGGACGACGACTTCTCCGAAGACGAGATCGACGGCATCGCGGGCGGCAAGGACGACGACTGATTTGGGGGAGGACTGAACGCCGCACGGTGTTCGGTCTTGATCGGCCCCCCTTGATCGGCGTTGGGCCTTTGACTAGGTTCCGCGCCCTCCGCCCGGGTCCCAAGCCCTGACGGACCCGGACGACAACCCGGGGCTATAGCTCAGCTGGTAGAGCGCTTGAATGGCATTCAAGAGGTCAGCGGTTCGACTCCGCTTAGCTCCACCATGAAGGCCCGCGGCTAACCCCCGCGGGCCTTCGCCCTTTCCGGGGCGCCGGCCGCCGGGCGAGCCGAGAATGGTCGCCCTGCGTTGATGTACATCAAGTCGCCCGGTCGGCCGGCGGGCTACAGGCGATCCGCTGACCGGTTGGGCTGACACAGTACCCCCTACGCCCAACCGGGCGTCGCCGTTCTCCTCTCCCGGACGAGGCGACGCCCAGCAGGCGCGCTTCGGGCCTCGTGCTGTGGCCCGGAGCGCGTCTCCGCCCCACGCCGCCGCCGCCCTTCCAGGACAGGCTCAGCCTCGCCGCTCCAGCGCTTCCGGGCCGCTGATGGTGACGCCGAGGTCGGTCACCAGGCCGGTGCCGAGGGAATAAACCCATCCGTGTACGGATAGCTCCTGGCCGCGGGCCCAGGCGTCCTGGACGAAGACGTCGGCGGCGACGTTGCGGACCTGGCGCATCACGTTGAGCTCGCACAGGCGGTTGAGGCGCGGGACGCCTTCCTCGCACGCGCCCAGCTCGTGGCGGTGGTCGTGGGCGACCTCGCGGATCGGGTGCAGCCAGTGGTCGACCAGGCCGCGCCGACGCCCGTCCACCGCCGCGGCGACGCCGCCGCAGCCGTAGTGGCCCACCACCAGCACGTGGCGCACCTTGATCACGTCGACGGCGAACTGCAGCACCGAGAGGTAGTTGGCGTCCTGCGGCGGGGCGAGGTTGGCGACGTTGCGGTGGACGAACAGCTCGCCCGGATCGAGGTCGACGATCTCATTGGCCGGCACGCGGCTGTCGGAGCAGCCGATCCACAGGTACTGCGGCGCCTGCTGGCCCTCGAGGCGGCGGAAGAAGCCGGGATCGGCGGCGACCTTGCGCTGCGCCCAGGCGCGGTTGTTGGCCTTCAGTTCGTCGAGCATGGACGCGACGTAGCGCGCGGACGGCGAAAGTGGGAGCGACATTTTGCGCCGAGCGCAGAGACAGGGCGCAACTGACTTCGCCGCCCTCCAGGCTTGTCATCCCGGACGGAGCCGCGCAGCGGCGGAGGTCCGGGATCTACTCTGCGCCGGCGGTGAAGCAGATCCCGGATGAGTCCGCTTCGCGGCTCTCCGGGATGACAAGTCCTGGGAAGTTGATTCTGAGACTAGCCCTCAGCTTCCACCCGTCAGCGCATCAACGTCTTCAACCGACACCCCTGCCTCCAGCAGGACCTCGCGGGTGTGTTCACCGAGGTCGGGGGCTGGGCGGCTTGGTTCGAGCTCCAGGCCGGGGAAGCGGATCGGGGTGGCCGGGGCCTCGAACGCGCCGCCGAAGCGGTCGGGGGTGACGACGAAGCAGCCGGCGTCCCGGGCCTGGGGATCGACGGTGACGTCGTCCAGCGTCGCCATCGGCGCGGAGATCACGTCGGCGTCGGCCAGCCGCTGCTTGGCCTCGGCCAGGGTCAGCTTGGCGAACGCGGCGTCGACCTTGGCCCGCAGCTCGCGGACCACGTCGAGGTCGCCGATCGGGATCTGGTAGCGCGGCTCGGCCAGCACCCAGTCCAGGCCGATCGCGTGCATCACCGCCGGGAAGCAGGTCAGGCCGCGCGGGGCGACGCAGATATAACGGTCGTCGCTGGTGCGGAAATAGCCGGCGATGGCGCTGGGGCGCTGGCTGCGCGGCTGGGCTGTGGTGGCCTCGCCGTAGCGCAGGTGGATCGAGGCGTCCCAGCCAAGCGCGTAGACCCCGGCGCGGATCAGCGAGGCCTCCACCAGCCGGCCCTTGCCGGTGCTGGTGCGCTCGTGCAGCGCCGCCAGCACGCCCGACAGCGTCGCCAGCGCGGTGACGTGGTCGCCGAAGCCCGGCCGGCAGGTGAACGGCTCGACGTCCGGCGGGATGGTCGAGGCGGCGATGCCGCTGCGGGTCCAAAAGCCGGTGAGGTCGAAGGCCGGCAGGTCGATTTCCTCGCCGACCAGGCCAAAGCCGGTGACGCTGGCGTAGATCAGATGCGGCAGCTCGTCCTTGATGGCGTCGTAATCGAGCTTGGCGCGCTTCAGCCCGCCGGGGCGCAGGTTGGTGACGAAGATGTCGGCGCCCTTCAGCAGCTGGATCAGCGCCGCGCGGCCGGCGGGCGTGCCAGTGTCGAGCACCACGCCGCGCTTGCCTCGGTTCTCCATCGAGAAGATTGGGTTGCCGGGGATGGCCTCGGTGTCGGGATAGAAGCGGCGGATCGCGTCGCCTTCGGCGCTCTCCACCTTGATCACGTCGGCGCCCCACTCGCCCATGATCATCGCCGCGCCGGGCGCCGCGATCCAGGTGGACATCTCGACGACCTTCAACCCCTGCAACAGCACGCGCGTCTCCCTTGGCTCTACCCGGCTGCTATAGCGCGGCGGGGCGGCAGGAGTCAGGGGTGACTAGAGGGCGAGCCGCCAGTGACACCGCGTCTCCCCCTTGACCACGATTCACCCGCATGGGCTGCTCACCCTGCGACGCCCTCCGCGCCGGGTCTTTGACATCGTGGATAATTAGAAAAGCTGGTCCCGGCGGACGGCAAAACGCGCCGGTTTTCCGGTTGGGGCCCGATATCATCGGGCGTTAGCGGTTCCACGTGAAACATCACCGAGCAGAAAAACTGCGAAGGCCGCCTCACCCTTCCAGCAAATCCCTATGGCCGCCCGCCCGGCGAAATGTCGAAGCCGCGGGGGATGAAACCCGCGAGCGTCCCGCAGTCGACCAGCTTTCTGGTCTTCGGGTCGCGGCAATATCCGGGCGGCAGCTGCCTGCAGACCTTGTTCTTCGCGATGCAGCCATGTCCGCAGGGCTTGTGCGCGCCGCAATGCGTCGTCGTTCTGATGGGCGTGGCGCCCGTCACAACCCGAGCCGGGGCGCCGGAGCGCCGCCCCACGATCGGCGCGTGGCCGTGGCCGCCGGTTTGATACGCGAACGTCGGGCCGGCGAAGGCGAGGGCCACGACGGCGGCGAGGATCAAGCTGCGCATGGGTCCCTCAAGCCGAGGCGGTGGAGCATCGCACGCTCAGGCGTGTTTGACGATCACAAGGGCTCGGTTGTGGCGTAGGTTCAATTCAACCGGGAGGAACTGATATGCAACGCATCCTGACGCTCGCCTTCGCTCTGGCGCTGATCGCCGGCGCCGCCGAAGCGAACAAACCGTGTCGCGGGGTCAATGGACAGAAATGCCCGCCGACCGCCCTGTGCGCGAGGGGCAAGCTGTGTGGCAATACCTGCATCCCGAAGTCGGCGATGTGCCCTCAGGGCGTAAAATTACCTCCCAAGGTCGGCCCGGCGTACAGGAACGCCAACGCGCCGCCCTACGGGGGAAACGGACCGGGAAGCGGCGGCGGACATTAGCGCCGCGCTACCGGCATTGGAGGCAACCCCGACGGTTGCCGTTCTATTCGGCGGTTCGCCATTGCCAAGACGATCGCCGTGCGTATGTTCATGTAATGTTCTACGCCTATCTCCTCGCCAGCCGCCGCAACGGCACCCTCTACGCCGGCAGTACTGACGACCTCCGCATCAGGGTCGAGCAGCACAAGCGCAAGCATTTCAGCGGCTTCACCGCCAAGTACGGCGTGGACAGGCTCGTGTGGTTCGAGACTCACCCCGCGCGTGACCAAGCCTTCATCCGGGAGCGCCGGATCAGGCAATGGCGGCGCCTGTGGAAGATCCAGCTGATCGAGGCGCGTAACCCGAACTGGCTCGACCTCTACGACGACCTCGACCGCCTGTTGCTGGAAGACGAAATTCGCGGACTGGCCGAGTACGCGATCACCACCCCGCCATTCCCGCTCATCCCCCCTCAAATCCCGCTCATCCGGCGCAAGCCGGGACCCAGGCAGGAATTGGGGGAGAGGTGCGGGACTAAGTTCCGCGGGGCCATGCGAAGACCGCGCCCGCGCAACAGCTTCCTGCCTGGGTCCGGGCTTGCGCCGGGATGAGCGGGAGATTTGAGGCGAGTTCGGCGCGCGCCGAACGGTCCGCACGCTTCCGCCGTTTGCGCCATAATACCGTGCATTACGGCGAATTATCTTTTCCCCTCGCCATCGCCGCGGGACAACCCCACCCTCCAGCGCCTCCCAAGCGCCTTCGCGGAGCTGATGACGCGTGATCGGTCTTGTCGCCGCTGTGGTCCTGGCCATTCCCCAGGTCGACATTCCCCAGTTGCCGCCGATCACGCGCGATCCCCAGGTGACCTTCCTCGACCGGTCGGGGGTGGTGATCGGGGTGCGGGGCGGGCGCTATGCGCCGCCGGTGGATATCGCCAAGCTGCCGGCGTATGTCCCCGCCGCGTTCGTGGCCATCGAGGACAAGCGGTTCTACGAGCACAACGGCTACGACCTGGCCGGCATGGCCCGCGCGGTGCTGACCGACGTGACCTCGGGCCATCCGACCCAGGGCGCCTCGACCATCACCCAGCAGCTGGCCAAGAACCTGTTCCTGTCGTCGGAGCGCACGCTGGAGCGCAAGGGCGTCGAGCTGATCTACGCGGTCGAGCTGGAGCAGACCTATTCCAAGCAGCAGATCCTGGGGCTGTACCTCAGCCGGGTCTACTTCGGCTCAGGGGCCTACGGCATCGAGGCGGCGGCGCGGCGTTACTTCGGCGTCTCGGCCGAGCACCTGACCGTCCGCGAGGCGGCGATGCTGGCGGCGCTGATGAAGTCGCCGACCGACTACGACCCGATCTCGAACCCCGACCGCTCGGCCGAGCGCACCGAGCTAGTGCTGCAGGCGATGGTCGAGACCGGCGCGATCACGCCGGCGCAGCAGGCCAAGGCGCAGGCCTCGTCGCCCCGGGTCTACAAGTACGCGCCCGACGCGGCCTCGCAGTACTTCGTCGACTGGGTCGATGCGACCTTCAAGACCATGGGGCCGCCCAAGCTCGACCTGATCGTCGAGACCACCCTCGACGCGAAGGACGAGGCGGCGGCGGACGTCGCGGCCAATCAAACTATCGAGAGGTTCGCCAAGGCCGACGTCGAAGAGGCCGCGCTGGTCGCGCTGGACGGGCAGGGCCGGGTGCGGGCGATGATCGGCGGCGGGGACTACGCCAAGAGCTCCTACAACCGCGCGGTCGATGCGCAGCGCCAGGCCGGCTCGTCGTGGAAGCCGTTCGTCTACCTGACCGCGCTCGAGGCCGGCCGCACCCCCGATACGCCGGTGGTCGACCAGCCGGTGACGATCAACGGCTGGTCGCCGCGCAACTTTGAGCCGGAGTTCCTCGGACCGATCACGCTGCAGGAAGCGCTGGTGAAGTCGATCAACACCGTCGCCGCCAGCCTCGCCGACGAGGTCGGCCGGCCCAACGTCGCCAACACCGCCCGTCGGCTCGGCATCGTGACGCCGATCAGCACCGATCCGGCGATGGCGCTGGGCGCCAGCCTGGTCACCCCGCTGGAGATGGCGCAGGCGTATGACGCGTTCTCCAACGGCGGCAATCGCGTCGCGGCCTACGGCATCGAGCGCATCCGCACCGGGCTGACCGGCCGGGTGATCTGGACCCACCCCGCGCCGGTGACGCCGCCGGCGATCGGCAACCCGGCGCTGGGCGAGCTGAACCAGATGCTGCGCCAGGTGGTGGCCGCCGGCACCGGGGTGAAGGCGGCGATCCCCGGCTACGATATCGCCGGCAAGACCGGCACCACCTCGGACTTCAAGGACGCCTGGTTCTGCGGCTTCTCGGGCGATTTCACCACGGTGGTCTGGATGGGCCGCGACGACAATTCGCCGATGCGCGGCATCACCGGCGGCTCGGCCCCGGCGGAGTTCTGGAAGAGCTTCATGCGGGTGGCGCTGAAGCGCGGCCAGGCCACCGCGATCCCGCCCGGCCCGCCTGCGCCGGCTCCGGTGACGCCGCCGGTCGCATCGCCGGTGGTGGCGCCGGCGACGAACGACGTCACGCCAACGCTCTAGCTCCCCTCCCGTCGGCGGAGGGGAGGGGTCGGGGGCGGGGGTCTGCCTGCGACACTCGGGTCGCCGAGCGAACCCTCGACCCGGCCGCTGCGCGACCGCCCTCCCCTCGAGGGGGAGGGTTCGTGGTCGTGCGACTCTCGGCCATCGCCAGCAGCAGCGCCGGCCCCGCCAACCAGGCCGGGGACATCTCAGAGATCCATCGCCGGCCCGCCGGCCGGAAATTCGCGCTCGTCGCGGCGGGGCCGCAGCAGCGCCCGCAGCTTGATCACCGCCGCGCCCGGCAGCCAGACCGCAACGCCGACCGCACCCAGCGCGATGGCCAGTTCCCAAACACCCGACATGATCGTCGTCCAAACTCGCGCCGACACCCGGCGCCCGATGGCGCCTTATTAGGGGTGGCGGCCGTAAGGGTTCAAAGCGAGCCGGAGCGGTCGGGCGTAAAGCCGGCGTAATCCGCCCAGTTCACCGAACGTAGATACTCTGGTGGCACAATCGGCGGATACAAACGGACCGGAGCCACCCATGCTCTCCGCTGTATTCAGCTTTAGCGGACGACTGAACCGCCTCCAATACTTCCTCGGCAGCTGGGGGCTGGGGACCGCGCTGGTCGTGCTGGTGGTCGTTCTCCTGGCCAGCGTGGGCGCCATGTCCGGTGGCGGGACGCCTGGGCCGGCGGCATTGACGCAACTAGGCGTGACGGCGTTGCTCGCCTTGCTGGTGATCGCGCCGATCTACTTCTGGATCAGCTTCTCGCTCCAAGCCCGGCGCTTCCGCGACATCGGCTGGGAGCCGGTGTTCGTCATTCCCGCGTGGATCGGCGCCAGTATCGTCGACCGGATCGCCGTGATGGGGGCGCCGCAGATCGCCGTGATCCACGGGTCGGGAGTCTCGTGGTTCGGGCTGCTGCTGAACCTCGGTCTCGCCGGCTGCCTGCTGTTCTGGCCGGGCAAGCCGCCGTTCGACGTCGCCTCGGTGTTCGACGACGTCCCGCCGCCCGTCCAGCCGACTCAGGCCAGGCCGGCCGCACCGGCGACGGCCCGGACGCAGCCCCTCGCCGCCCCCGCGGGCTTCGGCCGCCGCGGCCTCTGATCTGGCCTTCTCGTCCGGCATCCCAAGGGATAACCGCGGAGATCGCGGAGATCGCGGAGATACGCGGAGGCGCCGAGCGCATGGCGGTCGGCGGCTATTCATCCCGATAGGCCCCGCCGCTTAGCCGCGGCGGTAAACCCAGGCTCGCTCGCTCCGCGTATCTCCGCGATTATCCCTTCTGCAGTTCAAGCAGCCGCCGTCGCCCCTAGCTTGTCGCGCAGTTCGCGCTTGAGGAACTTGCCGTTGGCGTTGCGGGGCAGCGACTCGGTCAGGAACCAGATGTGGCGCGGGATCTTGTGGCGCGAGAGGTGGTCGGCGCAGTGGGCGCGCAGCTCGTCGGCGCTCAGGTGCAGGCCAGGCCGCAGCACGATGGCGGCCGCCACCTCCTCGCCCAGCCGCACGTCAGGCACCCCGAACACACAGCACTCGGCGACGGCCGGATGGTGGTGGATCGCGGTCTCGACCTCGGCGCAATAGACGTTCTCACCACCGCGCAGCACCATGTCCTTCTTGCGGTCGACGATGTAGATGAAGCCGTCCTCGTCGATCCTGGCGACGTCGCCAGTGTGCAGCCAGCCGTCGGTGATCGACTCGGCGGTGTCCTCGGGGCGGTTCAGGTAGCCCTTGATCACCGAGGCGCCGCGACACCACAGCTCGCCGGTCTGGCCCTGCGGTACTTCCTTGCCATCGTCGTCGACGCACTTGACCTCGAAGGTCGGCATCGCCGGGCCGCAGCTCGCCGGCCGGTCGACGAAGAAGTCGCCGCCCACCGCGGTGATGATGCCGCAGGTCTCGGTCATGCCGTAGCCGGTGCTGGGCCGCGCGGTGGCGACCTCGGCGTCGATCTTGGCCACTAGGTCCGGGTGCAGCGGCGCGCCGCCGCCGCCCAGGCTGGCGAGGCTGGAGGTGTCGGTCGTGGCGAAGTGCGGGTGGGCCAGCAGCTCGCGCGACATCACCGGCACGCCGCTCATGCCGGTCACCTTCTCCCGCTCGATCAGCCGCAGCGCCTCGCCGGCGTCCCAGCGGTACATCAAGACCAGCACGCCGCCGCCGGCGGTGACGGCGTAGGCGCCGCAGTTGTTGGCGGTGACGTGGAACAGCGGCGTGGTCAGCAGCGAGACCGGCGTCGGCGGCGGGTCGGGCGGGGCGACGCCAGTCCCCTGCGCCGTCGCCAGCGCCTGCACCTGGCCGGCGAATCCCAGGTTCATCAGGTTGTTGATGCAGCCGCGGTGGGTGAGCTGGGCGCCCTTGGGCTTACCGGTGGTGCCCGAGGTGTAGAAGATGCAGGCGTCGGCGTCGGGATCGACCGCCACCTCCGGCATCTCACCGCCCTTGGCGACGACGTCTGCGTAAGGGGTGACGCCCGCCGGCGGGTGGTCCATGCGGGTGACGACCAGCCTGGAGCGCGCGGCGGTCGCCGGCCGCTCCAGGATCCGCTCCAGCCGCTCGGCGTCGCAGAACGTGACCTTCGGCTCGCTGTCGTTGAGCGCGTACTCGACCTCGTCGGCGACCCACCAGGCGTTCATGCCGACGGCGGCGACGCCGATCGAGACCGCGGCCCAGTAGATCAGCAGCCATTCGGGATAGTTGCGCATGGCGATGGCGATGCGCTCGCCCGGCTTCACCCCCTCGGCCAGCAGCCAGTTGGCGATCGCCGCGACGCGCCGGTGCGCCTCGCCATAGGTGATGCGCTCGTCCTGATAGACCAGGTAGTCACGGTCGGCGAAGGCGGCGGTGGAGAGCCACAGCGCGCGGATGTTCGGCGGCGCGTTCTTGAAGCCGCGGATCGGCACGCCGCCTACCTCGACCGTCTCCACCTCGAACGGCGCGCCCGCCGCCGTCAGTGCGCCCCAGGCCTGCTTCAGCGCCTCGTAATGCATCGCGACTTCACTCCCACGGCCCAGCGGATACCCTGGGCCTCGTTATGGCTATGACGCCTTATAGACCGGACGCCGCAGGGGAATAGAAGGGGGCGATGACACAGGCCGGGCAGACGGGCGAAATCGCAGCGCCGCGCGGCCTGCTGGCGCCGTACCACGTGGTCCCGAACTTCCTGGAACCTGACCGCCTCGCCGCGCTGCTCGACTTCGCGGCGCGTCACGAGGCCGAGTTCGAGCCGACGGGCGTCGTTGGCCGGACCAGGCCCGGGCCCGATCCCAACATCCGGCGCTCGACCGGGCTGCGCCAGCTCGGCGAGTTCCGGCCGCTGCTCAGGGCGCGCCTGCTGGACCTGGCGCCGGCGCTGATCGCCGAGCTGCGGCTGAGCCCGTTCGAGGTCTCCAAGGTCGAACTGGAGCTGGTCGCCCACGGTGACGGGGCCTACTACAAGCGCCACATCGACACCGCGACCGCTCGCGACGAAGCGCACATGCGGGTGCTGAGCGGCGTCTACTATTTCCATCGCGAGCCTTGCGCGTTTAGCGGCGGGGCGCTGCGGCTCTACGCGATCGGCGACAACGCGCGCTTCGTCGACATCGAGCCGGTCTGCAACACGCTGCTGGTGTTCCCCGCCTGGGCCCCGCATGAGGTGATGCCGGTCAGCGTTCCCAGCCGCCGCTTCGCCGACTCCCGCTTCGCCGTCAACTGCTGGCTGAAGCAGCGGCGGCGGACAGTCTGAGCGGTGGGGCTTCGAGCGCCGCCAGCGCCGCTTCGGCCCGCTCGATGGCGCCGGAATTGTCGCCGCTGGCGTCGTGGGCGCCGATGCCATCGAGGTTGCGCTTGAACACGCCCTGGCCGATCGAGGCCAACCGGAACGCGGCGAACGCGAGGTAGAAGTTGAAGTCGTCAATGTGGTCGCGACCGGTGCGCCGGCAGTAGGCGGCGACGTAGGCTTCCATGGTCGGGATGCCAGAGGTGGCGAAGTCGACGCCCTCCAGCGTGCCCCAGCTGACGGACTTCGAAGTCCACAGCATGGCGTTGTAGCCGATGTCCGCCAGGGGATGGCCGAGGGTCGAGAGCTCCCAGTCGAGGACCGCGACGATGCGCGGCTCGGTAGGGTGAAACATCACGTTCTCGAGCCGGTAGTCGCCGTGGGCGATGCTGACCTCGTCGCCCGCCGGAATGCGCCCGGGCAGCTCGGCGATCAGCCGCTCCATCGCCGGGATCTCCATGGTCTGGGCCCCGCGGTACTGCTTGTTCCAGCGGTCGATCTGGCGCACGAAGTAATTGCCGGGCCGGCCGTAGTCGGCCAGGCCGATGGCCTCGTAGTCGACCTGGTGCAGCAGGGCGAGCACGCCGTTCAGTTCGTCGTAGATCGCCGCGCGCTCGGCGGGCTCCAGCCCCGGCAGCCGGGCGTCGCGGAAGATGCGGCCGGCGCGGAAGTCCATCACGTAGAAGGTGGTGCCGATAATCGCCTCGTCGAGGCACAGCGCGCGCATGTTCGGCACCGGAAAGCCGACGGTCCCCAGCGCCTTCATCACCCGGTATTCGCGGTCGACCTGGTGGGCGCTGGCCAGCAGCTGGCCGGGCGGTTTCTTGCGCAGCACCAGCCGCTCGTCGCCGGCCGTCACCAGGAAGGTCGGGTTCGACGCGCCGCCGTGGAACTGGCGCACCTCGACCGGGCCGGCGACGCCCTCGACGTTGTCGTTGAGCCAGGCGGCCAGGCGCGCCTCATCGAAGCGATGGTTGGGGCGAACCTCGCCCACATTGCTCGGGATCGGGCTTTGATCGGGCATTGCCTTCCCTATGGTATCGGCGCGTGAACTGGCATCGCCAAGAGCCGCTTAGCACGCTGACGAGGCGGCAGGCCAAGAGGAGACGCATCATGGCCCTGATCGCCGTCCAGGACTTCACCTGCACCCTCTACCAGGTGAAGGACCACATCTGCCGCATCACCCTGAACCGACCCCAGCGGCGCAATGCGCTGAACCGGCTCGCCTATGCCGAGCTGGAGGCCGCGTTCCGCCACGCCCACGCCGATCCGGAGGTGCGCTGCGTGATCGTGACCGGCGCCGATCCGTCGTTCTGCTCCGGCGACGACGTGCACGAGATCATGGTCGGGGGCGCCGCCGAGCGGGCCGCCGCGCCGGTGCGCGTCAAGTTCGAGCCGACGCCGGCGGCGATGGCGGTGATCGAGTGCGACAAGCCGGTGATCGCCGCGGTCAACGGTCCGGCGGTGGGCTGGGGCATGGAGCTGGCGCTCTACGCCGACATCCGCATCGCCTCGGAGAAGGCGGCGTTCGCGGAGCTGTTCATCAAGCGCGGCCTGGTCTGCGACGTTGGCGGGTTCTGGAAGCTGCCGGGCATCGTCGGCGCGGCCAAGGCCGCCGAACTGCTGTTCACCGGCGATCCGATCCAGGCCAAGGAGGCCGAGAAGATCGGCCTGGTCCGCCAGATCACCGCCCACCAGGACCTAATCCGCGCCGCAGAACATCTGGCAGGTCGCATCGCCGCCAATCCGCCGCTAGCGCTGACGGCCATGAAACAGGGCCTGCGCAAGGCGACGCCGGGCGATCCCCACGAGCTCGGCGCCTGGGCGATCGAGAACATCTACCGCCTGTTCGCCACCGAGGACCACAAAGAGGGCGTCGCCAGCTACCTGGAAAAGCGCGCGCCGGTATTCGTGGGGCGATAGGGGGGGTCGGCTCGAGTATCCCTCTCCCCGCGTCGCGGGGCGAGGGTTAGCGTAGAGTGAGCTACTCCGCCGCGAAGGCCAGCACCTTGCCGGCGGTGAACGCGGTCTTCTGCGCCAGTTCGGCCTTGGCGGCCTCGTATTCGTTCGCAAGCCTGGCCACCAGCTCGCCCGCCGTCGGCACGTGCTTGACCGCGGCGATGCCCTGGCCGCAGCCCCAGATGTCGCGCCACGCCTTGGCCGACTGGTTGCCGCCGGAGCCGAAGTTCATCTTCGACGGATCGGCCTGCGGCAGGTTCTCTGGGTCCAGCCCGGCGGCGACGATCGAGGGACGCAGGTAGTTGCCGTGAACGCCAGTGAACAGGTTGGTGTAGGTGATATCGTCGCCGCGGCTGGCGACGATCATGTCCTTGTAGCCCTGCGCCGCGCGCGCCTCCTGCGTGGCGACGAAGGCCGAGCCGATGTAGGCCAGGTCCGCGCCCATCGCCTGCGCGGCCAGCACCGCACGGCCGTTGGCGATGGCGCCGGAGAGCGCGATCGGCCCGTCGAACCACTCGCGCAGTTCCTGGATGATCGCGAACGGCGAGAGCATGCCGGCATGGCCGCCGGCGCCGGCCGCCACCGGGATCAGCCCGTCGGCGCCCTTCTCGATCGCCTTGCGGGCGAAGCGGTCGTTGATCACGTCGTGCAGCACCACCCCGCCCCAGGCGTGAGCGGCGGCGTTGACGTCCTCGCGGGCGCCTAGCGATGTAATCATCACGGGAACTTTGTACTTCCCGCACAGCTCGACGTCCTCCTCGAGCCGGTTGTTGGTCTTGTGGACGATCTGGTTGACCGCGAACGGCGCCGAGGGCGCGTCCGGATGGGCGCGGTCGTAGTCGGCCAGGGTCTCGGTGATCTCGGCCAGCCACTCGTCGAGCTGCGAGATCGGCCGCGCGTTCAGGCTCGGGAACGAGCCGACGATGCCGGCCTTGCACTGGGCGATGACCAGCTCTGGTCCCGAGACGATGAACAGCGGCGAGCCGATCACCGGCAGGCGTAGGCGGTCTCTCAGAACGGCGGGCAAGGTCATGGCGAAGGTCTTCTCCGGCGGCGTGTCGCTTGCATCTGCGCACAATAAGCGTACGGTGTAAACATGCGACCCAGCGTCAATCCCGCCGAAAAGGCCACGCGCGCCCGCTCAACCGGGGACCGCGATGCGGTGCGCGGCCGGCTCTGCGACGCGGCCGCGAAGCTGTTCCTCCAGGAGGGCGAGGCGGCGCTGTCGATGCGGCGGCTGGCGGCGGAAGTCGGCTGCAGCCCGATGGCGCCCTACCGTCATTTCGCCGACAAGGAGGCTTTGGTGGCCGCCATCCGCGCTCAGGCCTTCGAGCGCCTGGCCGAGGCGCTGGATGGCGTGGCCCAGGACAACCGCCACCGCGCCGCCGACATCGGCGACGCCTACGTGCGCTTCGCCCGCGAAAACCCGGCCGCGTACAAGCTGATGTTCGATCTCGCGCAGCCCGACGAGGCGGCCTACCCGGAGTTGGCCGCCGCCGCCGCGAGGGCGCGTGTCGCCATGTCGGGCTACGTCCGCGAACTCGTCGCGGCCGGCGTGCTCACGGGCGACCCGGTCGAGCTGGGCTACGTGTTCTGGGCCGCGATCCACGGCCTGATCGTGCTCGACCTGGCCGGCCGTATTCCGGCCGACCCCGGCTTCGAGGCGCTGCGGCGGCGCACGCTTGGCGCGCTGATGCGAGGGTTGCGGGCGTAGATCGTGTCTCGCTGCCGCTGAACGCCGTGACGGGCCTCAGCGCTCGGCCCATCCCACCGTTTGCCGCCCCGGCGACGGACGCCTAAGCTTCGGCGCGTTGAAGGACGGAGTGTCTGGAGGCGCGGCGATGCGGTGCTCGTGGCAACCCGGTTGGCTCTTGGCCGGCAGCCTGTGGCTTGCGCTCGGTCTTGTGGCGCCGGCCCGGGCCGGGCCTGACGCGTGCGCTCAGATCGACGCCGCCTGCAAGGCCGCCGGGTTCGAGAGAGGCGCCAGCCGATCCGGGGCCGGGCTGGTGCAGGATTGTGTGAACCCGATCCTGCAGGGACAACCGCAGCCCGATCGCGCTTCGCGAAGGCTACCGCGCGTGGCCCCGCGCATCGTCTCGCAATGCCGCGCGGCCAAGGGGATGTCGGACGTCGTGGCGACGCCGGCGCCGAGGCAGGAGCGGCTGATGGCGCAGCGGGTGGGGACCTCCGGAACCCCGTCGGCGAAGCTGCGACCGACGGGACTGGTGGCGGTGCTCACCTACCAGAGCGGCCAGACGCTCAGCCTCGCCGCGTTCGACAATCCCAACATCTCGGGCGTCGCGCTGCAGATCCACTGGGCCGACATCGAGCCCACCGAGGGCGCCCCGCAATGGACGACGCTGGATCCCTTCTTCTCCAAGGCCTCGGCGAGCGGAAAATGGGTGCAACTGCTGGTCTATCCTGGCTTCTTCTCGCCCAGCTGGGCCTATCCAGCCAGCGACTCCGCCCTCTTCAAGCTGCAATACGGGCCGGGCTCGAAGAAGGACGGCCCCATGCCGCTGCCAATGCCGTGGGATGCGACCTATCAGGCCAACTGGCTCGCCTTCATGCAGCAGGTGGCGACCCGTTATGGCGGCAACTCGGAGTTCGCGATCCTGGGCGCCGCCGGGCCCACGTCGGTGTCGGTCGAAGCCACCGAGCCCAACACGCCGGCCGACCGCACCACCTGGCAGTCCATGGGTTACACGCAGACCAAGTACGTCGGCGCCTGGAACGCCATCGTGCCGGCGCTCGCCGCCGACTTTCCGGGCCAGTTCCTGACCATCGCCGGGGCCGCTGACACTGATTCGATCGTCAACATCGACGCCAAGGGCGACATCGTCAGCAACTTCCACCTGGGAACCAAGGGCCAGATCGTCGCCGCCGCGAAGAGCGTGCTCGGCGCGCGCCTGGGGCTGCAGAACAGCAATCTCGACGGCAGCGCCGGCGGCGACGAGCCCAACACCAACTATATCGTCGGCTACACCGGCAAGGTGCTCACCGGCTTCCAGCTGCGCACTTCGGTCAGCGGTAGCGGGATGGGAGCCGGGACGCCGGCGCAGATCCTGAAGACGGCGCTGGATAGCGGCATGCGCACGGGCCCCTCGGGCCAGCACGTCGACTTCATCGAGATCTACGACAAGGACGTCGAGGACCCGACCCTGCAGACCACCCTCGCTTACGGCGCGGGGCTGTTCAAACCACCGCCGCCCCCCGCGCCCGTCCGCTATCCGCGCAAGCCTTGCGGCACGAGATGCTTCTAGGTTCGTGGTTGGCGGCTAGCCGTACGCCGGCCTGCCGCCAGGCGCGCGGATGCCGGCTTGTTGGACCGCCAGGCTCTCCATGAGGCGCGCCAGCCGGGGATAGGGCTCACGCAGCGCGGCCGCATCGATCGCAACGGCGAGCGCATGCAGTTTCTGCCATGGCTGTCCGTATCTCGGCATCTTATGGCCTCGGCGCGAAATGGACGCGGCGTCCGGGGTTCGTCGCTTGCAGGATTCGCGCCAAGACTGCGTCAAGCTGACGCTGGCAAGAGGAGGGCGCCAAGCGGCCGCCTCAGCCGCCGCCGATTTTCGGGATCAGGCAGACCTCGCTGGCTTCACCAAGCTGCGCGCCGTCAGCGTCCTGGAAGATCTCGCCGTCGATGGCGATCGCCATGCGGCGGCCGACGTAGTCGCCGAGGCCGGGGTAGCGCGCTTCCAGTTCCCGGATCATCGACCGAACGGTGCCGGCCGCGACATCGAACTCGGCCGCGCCGCCGGTGAACTGCGTCACGTCCCCGCCCATGGCGACGACGTGGGGCATCAGTCGACCCCCATCACGTCGCCCGGGCGTCGAGCGCGGCGCGGATCTTCGGCGGCGAGAGCGGCAGGTCGCACATCCGCACGCCCGTCGCGGCCCGCACCGCATTGGCCACCGCCGCCAGCGGCGGCACGATCGGCACCTCGCCGACGCCCTTGGCGCCGTAGGGGTGGCGCGGGTTCGGCACCTCAATCAGCACCGTGTCGATCATCGGCAGGTCGGAGGCCACCGGCACGCGGTAGTCGAGGAAGCCGGCGTTCTCCATCCGCCCCTCGGCATCGAAGATGTACTCTTCGTTCAGCGCCCAGCCGACGCCCTGCGCCACGCCGCCCTGGATCTGCCCTTCGACGTAGGAGGGGTGGATCGCCCGCCCGACGTCCTGCGAGGCGGTGTAGCGCAGCACCGTCACGCCCCCGGTCTCGGGGTCGATCTCGACATCGCAGACGTGGGTGGCGAAGCCGGGGCCGGCGCCTTGGGCATTGAGCGAGACCTCGGCGGAGATCGGCCCGCCGGTGCGCGCCGACTGCCCGGCGAGCGCCTTCAGCGTCATCGGCGCCACGTCCTTGGTCGCGTCGAGGCAGACCGCCTTGCCGCCTTCCCAGGCCACCTGGTCGGCCGAGACGTCCCACAGCTTGGCGGCGCGCCGCTTCAGCTCGGCGACCACCTTCTCGGCGGCCTGGACCACCGCCATGCCGACGGCGAAGGTGGTGCGGCTGCCGCCAGTCAGCATCGAGTAGCCGATCGAGGCGGTGTCCGGGATCACCGGGCGCACCTTGTCGACCGGGATCCCCAGCGTTTCGGCGGCCATGATCGCCATCGAAGCGCGCGAGCCGCCGATGTCCGGATTGGCAGTGGCCACCGTCGCAGTGCCGTCCTCGCTGATGTGGATCGCCGCGGTGGACTCGCCGCCGACGTTGAACCAGAAGCCCACCGCCACGCCGCGGCCCTGGTTGGGGCCGAGCGGGATCGCGTAGTTCGGGTGCTGCTTGATCGCCTCCAGCGATTCCAGGAAGCCGATGTTCTGGAAGGTCGGCCCGTAGGCGGCTTTCACGCCGTCGCGGGCGCCGTTCTTGGCCCTAAGATCGATCGGATCCATGCCGAGCTTGCGCGCCAGCTCGTCCATCGCGCTCTCGACGCCGAACGCCGCGATCGGGGCGCCTGGCGCGCGGTAGGCGGCGACTTTCGGCGTGTTGGTGACCACGTCGAAGCCGACGATGCGGAAGTTGGGCAGGTCGTAGCAGGCGAGCGCCGTCATGCAGGCCGCCCCGACCGGCGAACCTGGGAAGGCGCCGGCCTGGAACTTCAGCAGCACGTCGGCCGCCGTGATGGTCCCGTCCTTCGTCGCGCCGAGCTTGACCTCGATCACCCCGCCGCTGGTGGGGCCGGTGGCGCGGAACACCTCGTCGCGGCTCATCACCAGTTTCACCGGCGCGCCGGCGATGCGGGAGAGGGCGAGCGCAACCGGCTCCAGATAGACCGTGGTCTTGCCGCCGAAGCCGCCGCCGATCTCGGCCGGCGTCACGCGCAGGTCGGAGATGTCGAGCTTGAGCACCTTGGCGCAGTAGGTGCGCACCATGAAGTGGCCCTGGCTCGAGCTCCACACCTGGCCCTGGCCGTCAGCGGTCATCGAGGCGACGCAGGCGTGCGGCTCGATATAGCCCTGGTGCACCGCCTTGGTGGTGTAGCGGGCCTCGATCTTCACCTCGGCGTCGGCCAGCGCCTGATCGACGTCGCCGCGCACGAACTGGTGCCGGGCGGCGATGTTGGACGGCGTGGTCGGCTTCTCAGGCATGCCGGAGGTGAAGATGTGGTCGTGCAGCAGCGGTGCGTCCGGCGCCATCGAGGCCTCGACGTCGATCACGTGCGGCAGGGTCTCGTAGGTGACCTCGATCAGGTCGAGCGCCGCTTCGGCGATCGCCGGCGACACGGCCGCAACGGCGGCCACCGCGTGACCGTCATAGAGCACCTTCTTGCGCGCCATCACGTTCCAGGCCAGATCGCGCATGCTCGACGCGGCTTCCCCGCCCTCGATCAGCTCCTCGTCCAGGTCCGGGAAGTCGGCCCCGGTGACCACCGCCTTCACGCCGGGCAGCGCCAGCGCCTTCCTGGTGTCGATGCCGAGGATGCGGGCGTGGGCGTACGGGCTGCGCTTGATGCGGCCGTGCAGCGCGCCCGGCATGACGAAGTCGGCGCCGAACGCCGCGCGGCCGGTGACCTTGTCGATCCCGTCGGGCCGGATCGGCCGGGTGCCGACGCTGTCGAACTGCGGCGCTGTGGCCGGACGATCTAGGACGTCGCTCATGCGGCTCTCCGTTCCTGTCTCAATACCGCCGCCGCATCGAGCACGGCGCGGATTACCTTGTCGTAGCCGGTGCAGCGGCAAAGATTGCCGGCCAGCCAGTAGCGGGTTTCTTCTTCGCTAGGGTCGGGGTTGGCGTCGAGCAACGCCTTGGCGGCCACCAGCAAGCCCGGCGTGCAGAAACCGCACTGCAGCGCGGCATGCTCGAGGAACTTCTGCTGCAGCGGATGCAACTCGGTCCCGTGCGCCAGGCCCTCGATGGTCTCGATGCGCCGGCCCTCGGCCTCGGCCGCCAGCACCAGGCACGAGCAGACCAGACGGCCATCGACCATCACGCTGCAGGCGCCGCAATCGCCGGAGCCGCAGCCTTCCTTGGAGCCGGTGAGGCCAAGCTCGTCGCGCAGCGCGTCCAGCAGCGTCGTGCCCGGATCGGTCAGGAACTCGGCCGGATCGCCGTTGACGGTGGCGGTGACGTGGATCTTGCTCATCAGCGGACCTCGGCGCGGTTGTAGGCGATCGTGGCCGCTCTTCGGGCCAACACGCCGGCTATCTTGGTGCGGTAGTCGACCGTGCCGCGCTTGTCGTCGATCGGGTTGCAGGCGGCGCGGGCGGCGGCGTCGAGCTGCTCCAGCGCCGCTTCTTCCAGCTTGCCGCCGACCAACGCGTCACCGGCCGCCTTGACCAGCAGGGTGGTGGGCGCGACAGCGCCGAGGGACACATACGCCTCTGTGACGACGCCGGCGCCGTCCAGAACCAGGTTCACGCCGGCGCCGACGACGGCGATGTCCATCTCGGTGCGCGGGATCAGGCGCAGATAGGCGTCGGCGGATTTCCGCGGACGGGGCGGCAGGCGAAACTCGAGGATGAACTCCCCCGGCTGCAGCGTGGTGCGGCCCGGCCCGGCCTGGATCGCTTCGACCGGGGCCTCGCGCCGCCCGGCGGGACCGACGATCACGCAGGTGGCGCGCGCAGCGATCAGGGCCGGGACGCTGTCGGCCGCCGGCGATGCGTTGCAGAGATTGCCGCCGAGCGAAGCGCGGCCCTGCACCTGGGTCGAGCCGATCAGGTTGGTGGCCTCGACCACGCCGGGCCACGCGCGGGTCAGCGCGACGTCCTCGCCGATCGCCGCGCCGGACGTGGCCGCGCCGATGGTGAAGCCGCCGTCCGCCTCGCGCCGGATACCGATCGAACCTGGAATGCGCTTCAGGTCGACCACGGCGCCGGGGCTGGCGCGGCCGGCTTTCAGCTGCACGATCAGGTCAGTGCCGCCCGCCAGCACCCTGGCGGCGGGGGCGGCGAGCAACGCCTTGACCGCTTCGTCGACGCTCGTCGGCGCCACGTAATCGAACTGGGGCAAGCGGTCCCTCCCGCAACATCGCGCCGCCGCAACCGGACGCCGCCTCCCCTTAGCTTAGTGATCGCCCTTCATGTTGCGCAATGGGCGGGGCGCGGAAAACAAGGCGCCGCGCTGCAGGAAAGCCAGGAAACTGATATGTAGTTATCCTACATAGCGCTAGCGTGCGGCGTGTCCGCGGGGGGATGGCTCCCGACCCGCAGGCCCGGTTTACCGGCTTGTGGTCCCTCTCAGCTGAAATTGGACCACCAGCGAAGGGCGAGGAGACCCATTCCGCCGAGTATCAGGGGCCCGAAGAAACAGAATGTGTGCCGGGTCACCTTTTCCGGGAAGAAGGTGTCGGAGACGGGGCCGCTCCCTGAGCTCAGCCTGGTCGCAACGGCGGTGAGGGGGCATCGCAGGCCGTTGCCGATGAAGACCACCGACTCGACACCCACAAGCGCGAGCGCGGGCCAAAGCCAAAGGCCATGAGCGCCGGTCACGCCGGCGTACGCCACCAGAAACGTCGATGAGGCCATGACGACGTAGATCGCCGTGTGGAAGCTACGAACGAGCGCTAGCCGTTGGGCGTCGGTCATCAGGCTTAGAGGAGCTCAGTCGGGGATGGCGATCGCCTCGCGGCCCTCGGGCAGGATGTAGATCACGTGTCCGGCGTCGTCGCGGATCGGCGTCAGCGTCAGGTCGATCCGGCGAAGCGTCCCGGCGTCGTCGAGCTCGGCTTCGTAGCGCACGGTCGCCCCAGCGGCCGCCGCCGCGATCGCGTCCTTGAGCCGCTCGCGGCCGGCGTCGTCCGGGGCCACGGCGGGGGCGCCCAGCCAGGGCAGCTCCCACAGCCGCCGTCCGGTCAGTGGCTCGCTCCCTACGGTCAGCGCGCGGGCGGCGCGATTGATCTCCAGCACCACGCCTTTGGTGTCGAGCAAGGCGAGCGCGCCGGCCGCATGGTCGAACATCGCCCGGAACCGGCGCTCGCTCTCCGCCAGCCGCGATTGCGCGGCCCTGCGCAGACTGACGTCGCGCAGGTGGGCGGTGTAGGTCAGCTCACCGTGCACCGAGACCTTGGTGATCGCCGCTTCGATCGGAAAGGTCTCGCCCGAGCGGCGCAGCCCGCGCACCTCTCGCCGCTCGCTCATCATCCGCGAAGGCGCCACGTCGGCGCCGAAGCCCTCCACCATCGCGGCATGGCCGGTTCGCTCGCCCTCGGGCAACAGCATGGCCAGCGGCTGGCCGACCACCTCCTCCATGCGGTAGTCGAACATGCGCTCGGCCGCGAGATTGAAGAAGGTGATGGTCTGGGTGTCATCGCAGCTGACGATGGCGTCTTCCGCCATCAGCAGGATCCGGGCGGCGCGCAGGTTGGCGTCCTTCAGCAGCTCCTGCTCATGCCGGCGCGCCGAGTTGTCCCGCACGGTGATGATGAAGCGCCGTTCGCCGCCCGCCTCGCCCTCCGACACGCGCACGTCGACCGGCATGGCGTGGCCGTCGCGGCGGCGGGCCTCGAATTCGAGGAAGCGCGACTGCTCACTCTGGCGCTCGCGGGCCCACCGGGCCAGCCACTTCAGCGGATCTGCGCGGCGGCCAGGTTGCGGCGGCACCAGCATGGTGATGTTACGCCCCACCACCTCGCTCGCGGTATAGCCGAACAGCCGCTCCGCGCCGCGGTTGACGTAGACGATCTCGCCCTGCGGCGTGGCGACCACGATCGCTTCGGGCACGGCGCCGACGATGGCGCGGAAGAATTCGGACTGCCCTCTCTCGACCTGGGCTTCCATCACTCATTCCTCCGCGCCGCGGCCGCCGGCTTCCCCCCGGCCACCGCTGTTGCTTGGTTCACGCCGCGACCGGGTGGCCGCCTTCCATGGCTTCGAGCACGCGCAGGTCGTCGAAGATCGGAATGCCCGCCTCCTCGTACTTCTTGCGCACCGTCGGGGTTATCAGCCCCACCCGGGCCAGGGCCGGCATCATCAGGTCCTTGATCGAGTGGATCTGGCCTGGCGGCAGCTCCTGCACGATCCCGGCGTCCTCGGCCTCCTGCAGTCCGGCGAAGAAGTCGTCCGCGTCGATGCCGCTGTTGGCCAGCACCTCCATGAATCCCGGGTCGACGCGGCTGGCGATCGTATTCGCCGTGCCGGCGCCCGTCAGGATGCTGACCGCCTGGAAGGCGAAGTCGGCCAGGTCCTCGCGCTCGGCCTCGTCCAGCTTGGCGATCACCGGACCCAGGTAGATGTGGCCGAAGGAGACGTGACGGGACTCGTCGCGCATCACGTTGAATGTGAGCTTCTTGAGCAGCTCGCACTGGGTGGTGCGGTACATGTTGTTGAACGCGCCGAGCGCCAGGCCCTCGACGATCATGTTCATGCCGATCATGACCTTCTCGTAGCGGTCGGAGGTCAGCGTCGCGTCGATCAGCGCCTTCAGCCACGGCGACATCGGATAGACCATGGCGATCTTGTCGCAATAGCGAGCGTAGACCTCGACGTGGCGCGCCTCGTCCATGGTCTGGGTGGCGGCGTAGAGCTTGGCGGTGGCGTCGGGGACCGAGTGGGTGACGCACGCGGCGGTCATCAGAGCGCCCTGCTCGCCATGCAGGAACTGCGACAGCAGCTGCGCGGTCGAGTGCGCGGTGAAGGTCTCCCGCTGCGACTTCGACAGCTTCTTGAAGAACGGCATCTGGTGATAGATGTCCGAGCGCGCGTTGATCAGTGGCTTGGACGGATCAACATCAATGTGCCACGGCAGATACTCGTCGGAATCCCACTGGTTCTGCTTGGCGCGTTTGTACAGCTCTTCGACCTTATCGCCTGAGAGTTCGTAGTTGAAGGTCCAGGCGATATCCATTGGATGCCGATAGATGTCGTCGGGCGTCATGGAGACCTTCCAGCCCTTCTTCATGACCTCGCTCGACTTGCTCATCACGTTCATGGCGTCTTTCCTTCTTCAGTATTGTCGCGCTGGGATGCGGACGACGAGGCCATCCAGGTTGCCATCAACCTTGATCTGGCAGGAGAGGCGGCTGGTGGGCTGCACGTCGTAGGCGAAGTCGAGCATGTCATGCTCGAGCTCGTCCATCGGCGGCAGGCGATCGAACCACTCCGGCGCCACGTAAACGTGACAGGTCGCGCAGGCGCAGGCGCCGCCACAGTCGCCGTCGATGCCGGGGATGGTGAAACGCTTGGCGGCTTCCATGAGCGAGAGGCCATTGGGCGCGTCGACGTCGTGCCGGACCCCGCCGTTCTCGATGTAGCTGATCCTCGCCATGCCCCGCGCCGGATGTCCTCCCAGAGCTGCTCGGGGCGGGCCGCGCCGTTCGTGGGCGGTCGTCCTATGCGATGGCCGGTCCGAGCCTGCATCCCGCGTTCACTCCCTGTGGGACGTTAGAACCTGACGGGGGCGTCATGTTTGATCTGAATCAAGCGCCGCGGCGAATTGTCGGGACATCCAGTTCGTTGACCACGCCCGGACCAGACCGAGTTCTTCGTTCCGATCAGCTCGGTGGACAAGGCCGTCGACGAGATGATCGCGGCCTGCCCCAAACCGTAGACTGCCGGCGCTGGCTTATCCGTTCGGCGAAGCGACGTAGCCGACGAAGATCGGCGCGCCGGTCGTCCGTTCACGGAGCAGCAACCAGAACGGCCGGTCGGCCTTGAAGGTGAAGGTGGCCTGCGGCGGCGTCCTGAGGGCGGTGGTCTCCATCACCACAGCCGTGGCGGCGGCCCCCTCGGCGCCTGCCTCGTCGACCACCAGCCGCGTCTTGTGGATCACCTGCCCGACGCTGAGGGAAGCCGCGGCGACGCCGCCGTAGTCGGCGTGCGGGCCGAGCGCCGTTGCAAGCCCGACGGCGCTCAGCGAACTCATCAAGTCACCATCCCAGGTCAGGTCAAGCTTGGGAAAGGCGACGTAGCCCTGGCGCTCGTGGTAGTTGGCGGGCGCCAGGGCCGTGATCCAACCGGCCGGTGGCGCGGCCTTCGGGTCCTTCATCAACAGCAGCACCAGTTCGAAGCGCGGGTCTTTGTACCGCAGCGCCACCGACTGCAGCGCCGGCGTCTCGAAGTAGCTGTACTTGCCGGCGCGCTGCATCGTCTGGACCAGGATCACCTGGCCGACCGCGGTGGTGAATGGCATGGCCGCCGTCGCCGTCGTCTCGAAGGGGGTCGCCCAGGCGCCTTTGAAATAGAGCGCGTTGATCAGCACCAGCCGATCGGCCGGCTTGAGCTGTGACAGGATGGTGGGGATCTTGCCTTTGGTCGCGTCCGAGACGAAGCCGTTGATCTCGCCCAGCGTGGCCGGATTAGCGAAATCGGCGTCGGCGATCTTCGCCGCGAACGGGCCTGATTGTGCGGCGGCGAACGCCGGCTTCAGCGCCACGCGACGGTCGACCCAGGCGCCGTCGGCGAGATTGAGCACCACGTCGGGCGAAGCGGTCAGGTTCGCGTGCAGGTTGGCGAAGGCGTCCGCCGCCGCCGGCAAGGTCAGCCCGTTGGCCTCGAAGCGCAGGCCCGAGCGCAGGTTGGCGGCGGTGTCGCCGCGCGCACCCAGGCTCAGCATCGCCAGCGCCGCTTCGAAGCTTAGCGGCGAGATCAGCACCGTCGCGCGAGGCTGATCGGCGCGCAGCTGCGTCAGTTCCGCCTCGCCAAGACTCGCCGCCGCGGCGGAGAACTGCCCCGCCGCCGGCGTCGGGGCCGCCGCGCGGCCGCGACAGGCCGCCAGCACGGCGAGACAGCACAACAGGGCGACTGCGGCGTGGCGCATCGATCAGGGCGCGGTCCACACGCTGTCGGCGCGATCGCGCTCGGGCAGCCGATGATCGGGATCGATCGTCACGCTGGCGATCGGCTGGCGGCTATCGACGGCGATGGTGTGCGTGGCCGACTGGATCCAGGTCTCCGCCGGCAGGCTGACGTCGTGCGTGGTCCCGTCCTTGAAGGCGACCCTGATCGTCGCCGGCAGCACCAGCTGGCCACGGTTGTCCACCCGGATGCGCGCGCCCTTGGCGGGATCGCCGTCGACATAGCTGACATCGCCCACCGCCAGGTCCAGCGCCCAGTTGTGGAAGAACCAGCCGCGCCAGAACCACGACAGGTCCTCGCCGCTCTCGCTGTCCATGGTGCGGAAAAAGTCCGAAGGCTGCGGATGCTTGTAGGCCCAGGCGCGGATGAACTTGCGGAACGCCGGGTCGAACCGGTCGGGACCCAGGATGTCCTCGCGCAGCAGCCGCAGCCCGAACGCGGTCTTGAAGTATTCGACGGGGTGGGCGTAGGTGAACGGGATCGAGTCCGCCCGGGTCATGATTGGCGGGGCCTTCGGATCGGCGATCAGGGCGGCGATCTGGTCGGCGGGCGCGCCGGGGCCGGGCGCGAATTCCGCGTCGCGCTTGGGCCCATAGACCCCGCCCTGGAACGCGTCGGACTCGTAGGTGTCGATGAAGGTGTTGAGGCCCTCGTCCATCCAGGCGTAGCGCCGCTCGTCCGTGCCGTCGATCATCGGGAAGTAGCTGTGCCCGATCTCGTGGACGGTCAGGTAAAACAACGTCTTGCCCTTGTCCGAGGCGCCGTCGAACAGCACGGCCGGGTACTCCATGCCCCCCACCGGCCCGCCGACGTTGATCGCGTTCGGCCAGGGGTAGGGGTACCATCGCCGCGAGAACTCCTCGAGCGCGAACTTCAGATACTCGGTCGAGCGCCCCCACGCGGCGTCACCGCCGCTCTCGACCGGATAAACCGACTGCGCCAGGACGGTCCTGCCGTCGGGCAGGTTGGCGCGCGCGGCGTCCCAGACGAAGGCGCGCGAGGCGGCGAAGGCCACGTCGCGGGTATTGCCCATGTGGAAGCGCCAGGTCTTGGTCTGGTCGGACGGCCTCGCCGCGGCGGCCTCGTCGGCGGTGCGGATCATCACGGTCGTATCGCTGCTGCGCGCCTGCGCCAGCCGCGCCAGTTGCTCCGGCGTCAGCACGTCCTTGGGGTTCAGCAGCACGCCCGAGCCAGCGACGATCATGTCGGCGGGCACGGTGACCTGGTAGTCGAAATCGCCGTACTCCAGGTAGAACTCGTTGCCGAGGTAGGGCAACGGATCCCAGCCGCGCACATCGTCGAACACCGCCATGCGCGGATACCACTGGGCGATGTCGTAGATCTCGCCGTGGGGCGTTGCGGTCCAGGCGGTGCGGCCGCCGAACTCGCCGGGCACGGTGTAGTGATAGGTGATGCGCAGGCGCGTCTTGCCGCCGCCACCCTTCAGGACGGCCGGCAGCTGCACCTGCATGCGGGTGTCGCTGACCAGGTATTTGGCCGGCGCGAACTTGCCGCCGCTCTCGATCTCGACCGCGTCCAGCGCATAGCCGTCGGTGAACTGGGTGCGCGGCCGGCCGCCGCCGCTCGCCCGCGAGTCAGGCCGGTAGATGTTCTGGTCCAGCTGCAGCCACAGCACGTCGAGCGCGCCTGGGCTGTTGTTGGTGTAGGTGATGGTTTCGACCCCGGACAGCGTCTTGGTCTTTGGCTCCAGCCGCGCGGCGATCTGATAGTCGGCGCGGTTCTGCCAGTAGTCCGGGCCTGGCGCACCGTCCGCCGAGCGGTAGCGGTTTGCCGGCTCGGGCATGCCCAGCGGCGCGAACGCGGCGATCGGATCGTACCCGGCGACGGGCGAGGCGGGAGCGGCGGGCGCCACTGCCGGCGCGGGCGCGGCGGGGCTGGGCGCTGTCGGTGGCGGCGTGGGGGCGGCCAAGGCGGGTCCCGACAGCCAAAGGGACAGCAGCGTCGCAAGCAACGTGGTTCGCATCTGAACTCCGATCTGGGGCCATCAATTCACAAGCGTCGCCGTCCGGCAATCGACGCCTCGCCAAACCGGCTGACGGCCCCACGCCGGCTGTGCTAGGGCGTCCTCTCTGAAAAATCAGGTCGGAGAGAAGCACGATGTTTTCGCATATCATGATCGGGACCAACGACCTGGATCGGGCCAAGTCGTTCTATGACACGGTGCTGGGCACGCTCGGCGTCCCACCGGCGCGCGTCGATGGCCACCGCATCTTCTACATGACGCCGAACGGCATCTTCTCGGTCTCCAAGCCGATCGACGGCAAGCCGGCCACCAGCGCCAACGGCGGCACCATCGGCTTCGCGGCCAGCTCGCCCGCGGCCGCCGACGCCTGGCACGCGGCCGGCGTCGCCGCCGGCGGAACCTCGATCGAAGACCCGCCCGGCGTGCGCGAGGGCAGCGCCGGCAAGCTCTACCTCGCCTACCTGCGCGACCCCGACGGCAACAAGATCTGCGCCCTGCATCGGATGTGATGTGACGGCGGTCATCGTCGCCGAGCCTTTGAGATGAAGATCATGGCGCTCGGCGCCGGTGCGGTGGGCGGCTACTTCGCGGGCCGGCTCGCCGAGTCGGGCGCCGACGTCAACTTCCTGGTGCGCGAACAGCGCAAGCGGCAGCTGGGCGAGCACGGCCTGACCATCCGCAGCCGATTTGGCGACTTCTCAGGCCCGGTCAACGCGCTGACCACCGACGAGGTCGACGGTCCGGTCGATGTGCTGATCCTGACCTGCAAGGCCTACGACCTTGCCTCCGCTATCGAGGCCATCCGGCCGGCGGTGGGACCGCAAACGGCGATCCTGCCCCTGCTCAACGGCCTGGCCCACATCGAAGCGCTGAACGGCGCC
>DATNIH010000078.1:0-15485 GCA_035604515.1 Caulobacteraceae bacterium
GCTGGCAGGCGCTCGGCGACGATGGCGAGCGGTGACAGGTTGGGATTCGCCGTTCCCTGGGGATCCAGCAGGAACCGTGAATTGAAGTCGAAGAACAGCTGGCTGAGGTTGCCGGCGACGTTAGCGAAGTTTGCGCCGAGCTGGCCATGCAAGGCAGCAATGCTCGCGTTGGCTTTCGCAGCCGTCCATTGCCAAAGATCGGTGTATTTGGCCGAGGCTATGGCGATGTTGTCGAAGTTGGGCAGGCTCGATTTCGGGTTGGTGTCCCAGAAGTTGATGTTGTTTTCGAGATCCATCGCGATCCCGAACACATTGGGGAAGTCTTTCAGCCACTGCTCGAAATTGATCACCACGTTGCGGGGGTAGTCCGGCGTGGCGAACGGAATGCCCAGCGCCCGCGCCACCTGCGCCGGCGCGCTCCACTGCGCCAGCGCCTGGCTGATCGTCAATGAACGGACGCCGTTGAACAACGAGTCTCCGATAGCCATCATCGCCGGCATGTTCGCTCCCCCGTTTTCGCGCCGCGGAGCCGCGTTGCTGGCAGCCCGGCCCGCCTGAGCGAGGCTCAGTAAGAGCCGAAAAAACAATCTGAGCTAGCAGAATCTGCGAGTTCGCCCAGGCCCCTCGCTGGGAGCGGCGTTGCGCATGTGAATTAGGGGCTTGAACAGGCAACCATTTAGTTGCATATAGCATCCGTGAGCATGGATGCGGTCTTCAAGGCGCTGGCCGATCCGGTCCGGCGCGAGCTGCTGGACAGCCTGCGCGAGCGGGCCGGCCAGACGCTGGGCGAGCTTTGTCAGGGGCGGGAGATGACGCGGCAGGCGGTGACCAAGCACCTGGCGGTGCTGGAGGGCGCCAACCTGGTCGCCAGCGAGAAGCACGGCCGCGAAAAGCTGCACTACCTCAATCCCGTCCCGATCCAGGAGATCGCCGATCGCTGGATCGGCAAGTACGAACGCGGGCGCCTCGCGGCCCTCGCCGACCTCAAACGACGCCTCGAAGGAGAGACCCATGGCTGAGAGCCGCTTCCTCTATGTCACCTACATCCGCGCTCCGGCGCAGAAGGTGTGGAGCGCCCTGATCGACCCGGCGCTGAACAAGCAGTTCTGGTCCGGCTACCACCAGGAATCCTCCTGGGTGGTCGGCGCCGATTTCGCCATCGTCGGCGCCGAAGGCAAGGCCTGGGACACCGGCAAGGTGCTGGCGTTCGATCCGCCGCGGCATTTCCAGGTCACCTGGCTGCATCAGCACGACGCGGCGATGAAGGCCGAGGGCGAGTCTGTCTGCAGCTTCGACGTCGAGGCGCTCAGCGATCAGCTGACCAAACTCACCGTCACCCACGTGATGCCACGGGCCGAGTCCAAGCTGATCGGCGCGGTCGGGTCCGGCTGGCCGATGATCCTCTCGAGCCTGAAAAGCCTGCTCGAAACGGGCAAACCGCTAGGGTGATCTCCCCGCGAAGCGGGTCCACGCCTCACCTGAGGCGGCGGAGCGGCGGCGAGTCAGAAAAGGATTGTCCACGAACAACACGAACAACACGAACGGATGCGGGCAGAGCAGCGCACGATCGGCTTCGTTCGTGTTGTTCGTGTTGTTCGTGGACAAAATACTTTGTCCCGCTTGCGCGGGAGTGAGCGGAGAAGCTCAGCCCTAGGCCCTCTTCGCCTTCTTCGACTTCCTTTCCTTCGGCGGCAGCGCGCTCGTGAACGCGACCGCCTGGGCCAGCACCGCCGCCAGCGCTTCTTCGTCGGCCAGCACGTCGTCGGGGATGAGGGTGTAGTCCTTCATCGGCCGGCCGGGCATCGGCTCGAACGGAGCGCCGCCGCCGGGGAGCGCGGCGCGGTCGGTGGGCGACAGGCGGGCGAACATGCCGTCGCCGAACAGCCCCGCGCACATGTTGCCGCCGACGAACACGGCCGGATAGCCGAACATCTTGCGCCGCTCGACGCGAGGATCGTCGGGCAGGCTCTCGGCGAACAGGTCGATCAGCCCCTGCGGCGACTTGGTCCACTGCATGCGGCCTCCCGTCAGGCGTAGCTGTAGCTCGGCTCCCAGTCCGGGTTGGCGCCCGGCACCAAGTCGAACAGGTGATACACCACGCAGAAGCCGTCGAAGGGGCCGAAATCGGTGTCCGAGAACCGCAGGATGCGCTCGCCGTCCCGGCGCAGGATCGAAACGCCAGGGTTCCAGCCTCCCAACATCTGGTCGAACGCATCGTCGCTGCGATGGCGGTAACCGAGCTCTTCGGCGAGGCGGCTGCCCTGGTAGCTGATCATCGGGAAGCGCCAGCCGCGGCTGGCGGCGAACGCCTTCTGCGCCTCGATCGTGTTCGGGCTGGCGACCACGAAGGCGGCGCGGCTGGCGAGGTGGTCGTAGACGCCGTTGAAGCCGTCGGCCCACATGGTGCAGCTGGGGCAGCCGGTTCCCATGTTGTGGATCAGGATCAGGTCGCGCTTGTCGCCGAACAGGGTCGACAGGCGCACTGGCCCGTCCCAGCCGGCGACCAGGTGGTCTTCGACAATCTGCGGCTCGACTCCGGCCTGCAGTGACCGCATCTCGCGTTGCAGCGCCGTGATCTGCGCGCGCTTGGCGTTCAGCGCCGCCATGGTGTCGGCATAGGTCATGGCTTTTCCTTCTCGAAGCGGATGAGGTGCTGGGCCAGGGTCTCGAACTGGCCTTGCCAGTATTTGGCGTAGCGATTGATCCATGTGGCCGCTTCGCTGAGCGGCTCGGCGTCGAGGCTGCAGCGGCTGATCCGGCCGGTCCTGGCCTGGGTGACGAGGCCGGCGCGCACCAGCACCTGGATGTGGCGCGAGACCGCCTGCAGCGAGATGCCGAACGGCGCAGCGAGCTCCGACACCAGCAGCGCCTCGCCGTCCAGACGCTCCAGGATCGCTCGGCGCACCGGGTCGCTCAGCGCGAAGAACACCGCGTCGAGCGCGTCGGCGTCGCTGTCTTCTTCGCGGCTGGCGGCGAGGTTCATGCGTCGCAGTCAATCAACCGATCGATTGATAGTCAATCAGTTTGTTGATTAAATGCACCGGCCTCGGTCACGATCACGTCCATCGGCTGGTCGTGCGACTGCGGCGCGATCGAGCCGAGTCGTCCAAGCTCGAAGCCGACGCCAATGGCGAGCGGCCGCGGCTCCAGCGCCGCCAGGGTGCGGTCGTAGTAGCCGCCGCCGTTGCCGAGGCGGTGGCCGGCGCCGTCGAAACCGACCAGTGGGATCAGCAGCGCAGACGGGACGACCGGAGCACCCTCCGCTGGGTGCGGAATGTCCCACAGGCCCGCCGTCATCGGCGCCTCCGGGGTCCAGAGCCGGAACTCGAGCGGCGCGACCGGTCGTTTGGCCACCGGCAGGGCCACCGCGCCGCCCGCCGCGATCACGCGCCGCAGATAGGGCTGAGGGTCCCACTCGCCCTGGATCGGCCAGTAGCCAGCCAAGATCGGGAGATCGCCGGGCGGGAACCGCGCCTCCAGCGCCGCGTCGATCGCCGCGCTGGCCGTGGCGCGCGCTTCGTCGGTCATCGCCAGGCGCGCCGCGATCAGCCGCCGGCGTTCGGCTTTGCGCCAGTCGGCGTTAGGCGGCCGCGGCAACGGCGCTGGTCATGCGTCCGAGGATCGCCGCCTCGAAGCGCGTCACATACTCGTCGACGCTGATCCCCTGCTGCTGTTCGAGCGACGCCAGATGCTGGCGGCGCCAGAGGTCGTCGTCGGTCATCAGCGCGATCGCCGCGTCGGCGAAGCCGGCCGGATCGGCGCGGTGGAAGCCGGTGACGCCGTCGATCACCCGCTCGGGCAGGGCCGCGACCGGGGCGATCACCGCCGGCGTGCCCAGCGCCTGCGCCTCGGCCAGCGACAGACAGAACGCCTCGCACTTGTGGCCGAGGTAGAGCATCACCCGCGCGGTGCGCATCGCCTCGATCAGCTGCGCCTTCGGCACGGGCCGATGCACCCGCACCGACGCCTTCAGCTGCCGCGACGCGTTGGCGGGCAGCAGCGTCCCGGCCCAGACGTCCCAGGCGTCCTCGCCCTCCTGCAGGTTGTTGACGCCGTAGACATCGAGCACCGCGTCCGGCAGGGCGGGCAAGATCCGCTCGCCCCACAGCTCCACCAGCGCGCGCAGGTTGCGCTGCGGGTTGGAGGCGAAGATCGCCCGGCGCGGCGGGGGCGCGGCAAGGGCCGGCCGGCCGCGTATCTCGGCGGGAAGCGGCAGGTGGATCAGGCTGATGTCGCCACGCCCCGGCAGCACCGGCCAATAGTCGCGCTGTTGGTAGAGGCTCATCAGGATGGGTTTGGGCGGATAGAGCCACATCCGCCACAGCCGCTTGTAGTGCCGCAGCTGGTTGGCGCCCCACAGCACCCAGATCACCCGCCGCTTCGGGCGCGGCACGAAGTTGAGCAGCTCGCTCTGCTGCACGGCGATGTAGACGTCGCAGGTCTCTTCCGGCTTGGTCGTCAGCGGCCGCCAGCGCACGCCCTGGTGGACCAGCTCGGCGTCGCAGTTGCTGTACACAGTGACGTCGTGGCCGCGCTGCGCCAGCCCCTGGGCGCAGAGGATCACGCTCGATTCCGTCCCACCGAGCGCCCGCGTCTCCAGCGCTCGGCCGTCGTAGCTCCCGGTGCGGTCGGCGAAGACGATCCTGGCCATCGGCGCGCTCCTTAGCGGAAAAAACGCCGGCGCGGGAATAAGTCCGCGGCGCCCGCCGTCATGCCTCCTGAAACGAGATGGAGGCGCGAATGAGCGAGCTCGAAGCAGGCGGCGAGAACCGTCGCGGGTTCCTGAAGTGCATGACCTGGGCCGGGACCGGCCTGGTCTGGACCCTGGCCGGCGGCGTGCCCGCGGCGATCGGGCTGGAGGCGGCCGCGGCGACTCGACGGGCGACGCCGTTCAGCTTCGTCCAGGTCAGCGACAGCCACATCGGCTTTTCCAAACCGTTCAACCCGGACGCCCGCGTCACCTTCCGCGAGGCGATCGCCAAGATCGCCGCCATGCCGGCCAAGCCCGACTTCATCATCCACACCGGCGATGTCAGCCAGCTTTCCAAGGACGATCAGTTCGACGACGCCGACCAGATCATCAAGACCGCGGGCGTGCCGGTGTTCCACGTCCCCGGCGAGCACGACGTGCTCGACGAGGGTCAGGGCAAGGCGTTCCTGGACCGCTACGGCAAGGGGACCAAAGGCGCAGGCTGGTATTCTTTCAACCACGCCGGGGTCCACTTCGTGGCGCTGGTCAACGTCATCAACCTGAAGGCTGGCGGCATGGGCAGTCTTGGTCCCGAGCAGCTCGCCTGGCTGAAGGACGACCTCGCCGCGCACGGCCCCTCCACGCCGATCGTGGTCTTCGCCCACATCCCGCTCTGGGCGCTCTATCCCGACTGGGGCTGGGGGACCGACGAGAGCGCGCAGGCGCTGGCGCTGCTGGCGCGGTTCGGCTCGGTCACGGTGCTGAACGGCCACATCCACCAGGTGCAGCAGAAGGTGGAGGGCCACGTTTCCTTCTACACCGCCCGCTCCACCGCCTTCCCGCAGCCGGCGCCGGGCGCGCCGGGCGCCCAACCCGGACCGATGGCGGTGCCGGCCGACAAGCTGCGCAGCGTTCTCGGTGTGCGCGAAGTCAGCTTCGTCGCCCGCGGCCAGACCCTGCCGATCGTCGATCAGACGCTCGCTTGAACCATTCCGACATTCCAGGGAATTAAGTCATGCCATCTCTAAGGCTCACGCTCCGCGCGGCCGCCGCCGCCGCCATGTTCGGCATCGGCGCGTTGGGTGTCGGCGCCTTGGGCGTCGCGCTCGCCCAGGGCCCGGCCGCCACCGGCGTCAACATCGACAACTTCAGCTTTTCGCCGCCGACCATCACCGTGGCCGCCGGCACGACGGTGAAATGGACCAACAACGACGACATTCCGCACACCGTGCGCGCCGTCGACGGCTCGTTCCACTCCAAGGCGATGGACAGCGACGACAGCTACAGCTTCACCTTCGCCAAGCCCGGCGTTTACAGCTACTTCTGCTCGATCCACCCGAAGATGGTAGGCAAGGTGGTGGTCAAGTAGGCGCCCAAGGCTCGTGATCCTCAGCCCCTCGCAGTTCGTATGAGTGGTCGACTCCTTCCCTTCCGGAGGAGCGCTCCTCGTGCGGCCGCGAGCGGGCCGGCGAGTTTCAGTTCGGCTCTCCGCGGCGGTCCCCGCAGCACCGAGCCGGCCGGAGCCGCGGCGCCTTTCCCCCGTCCCTCTGAGGCGCCGCGGTTCCGCGAACTGATCGTCCCGCACATCGATGCGGCCTATTCCCTGGCCCGCTATCTGGCCCGCGACGCCACCGCGGCCGAGGATATCGCCCAGGAGGCGTTGCTGAAGGCGTATCGCAACATCGACAGCCTGCGTGGGGCGGCGGTGAAGCCCTGGCTGATGGCCATCGTGCGCAACGCCTACTTCGACTGGCGCCGGCGCGACAACGGCCGCACCGTCACCGGTCCCGCGGCCGAAGTCGCCATGGCCGAGGCGCCCGCCGAGCAGTCGTCGGCCGAGGACGAGCTGATCCGCCAGGGCGACGTGGCGGCCCTGCGCCGCGCGATCGAGACCATCCCCGAGCCGTTCCGCGAGGCGCTGGTGTTGCGCGACCTGGACGAGCTCAGCTACCGCGACGTGGCCGAGATCACCGGCGTGCCGATGGGCACGGTGATGTCGCGGCTCGCCCGCGCGCGCCGCATGCTGGGCGAGCGGATGGGCATCCTGGAGGCCACGGCATGAGCGCCTGCCCGGACAAGGAACTGCTGCTGCACGCCTTGGCCGACGGCGAGCTCGACGCCGGCAATGTGCTGGCGCTCGAGGCCCACCTCGCCACCTGCCCCGGCTGCGCCGCCGAGCTCGCGGCGATCCGAGAGGTGAAGGCCCAGCTGAAGGCTGCGCCTGTGGCCTACGCCGCTCCGAAAAGCCTCTACGACCGCCTCGACGCAGCCCTGGCCGAAGCCGAGGCGCCGCCGCCCGCGCCGCGTCGGGGCATGCGGTTCGAGACCTGGGTGCTGAGCGGCACGGGCGCCGCGATCGCCGCCAGCATCGCGCTGATGGCCATCCTCCCTTCCGGCGCCAGCCTGCAAAGCGAGCTGGTCGACGCCCAGGCCCGCTCGCTGGACGCCCAGCACCTGGTCGACGTGCAGACCTCGGATCGCCACACGGTGAAGCCCTGGTTCAACGGCAAGGTCGACTTCGCCCCGCCGGTGGTCGACCTCGCGTCGCAGGGCTACCCGCTGGTCGGCGGCCGCCTCGACCGCATCGACGGCAAGCGGGTCGCGGCGCTGGTGTTCCACCGCGGCGCCCACGTGATCAACCTGTTCATCTGGCCGGGCGACGCGCCGTCGGAAGCGTCGCTGCAGCAGAACAAGGGCTACAACCTGGTCCGCTGGGGCCGCGGCGGCCTGGTGTTCTGGGCCGTCTCCGACTGCGACCCCGCCGCGCTCACCGGCTTCCAACAGGACTTCGCGGCGGCGACAAAGTAGCCGTTCGCGCTCGCTCCCTGCGACCCCTCCGCTAACCTCTCCCCCGTCTTCGGGTCGCGAGCCGACTGTGCAGCACTGGCGCCGAGGAGGCGGCCGGCGGCCGGCGATCGGCGCAGCTCAAGCAGACTCGACGATGCTTCAAACCGAAGTATGAGGGGTGGCCCGCGCCGCCTCGAACCGCGGCGGCAAACTCTCCGCTAGACCCTCGAAGAAGTAGTCAGGCTGCACTTGCAAGGCTCGCGCGAGCGACCAAAGCCGGGCAGCGGAGATCTTGCTCGCACCACACTCGTACTTTTGAATCTGCTGGAACCGCACCCCGACGGCAACGGCGAGCTGTTGCTGCGTCAAGCCGAAGAGGCGTCTGCGTTGGCGCACTCGTCTACCAACAAACTCATCAATATCGAGGCTCAACGACGCCTCCGATGCGGGTACCGACCATGCTTGCCCTCAGGCGCCAGTTCGCTGGCGGAAGGCTGGTGTTAGCGGCGCCCCGCAGACGCGGTAAGTTGCAGCGAAGGGCACGAAGTTGCACGCCGCGCGCGCTCCCGCCTGGGTCGGTTTGAACTCGCGGGTAACCCGCGAGAGCTGAGCCTGGACGACAGGCCGGCCCGGCGACCGATCAGTGGGCGGCGCTGACGGCGTCCCGCTGCCAGTGGTCTGCCAGCACCTGCGCCACCGCCAGGCTCACGCCCTTGCCGGTAGCGATGTGGAGGAATTCGTTGGGACCGTGGGCGTTGGAGTGGGGGCCGAGCACGCCGGTGATGACGAACTGGGCGGCCGGGAACTTCTCACCCAGCATGCCCATGAACGGGATCGAGCCGCCCTCGCCCATCATCGCCGCCGGCCGGCCGAACGCCGCCTGTGACGCTCGATCGATCGAGGCGCGCAGCCACGGCGCCAGCGCCGGCGCGTTCCAGCCCTGGCCGGCCTGCTCGGGGGTGAACGTGACTTTGGCGCCGTAGGGCGGGTCGGCTTCCAGCAGCGTCTTCAGCAACCCGCCAGCCGCTTCTGCGTCGGAGGTAGGCGGCAGGCGCAGCGACAGCTTCGCCGCCGTCGCCGGGCGCAGCACGTTGCCGGCGCTCTGGATCTCCGGGGCGCCTTCCAGGCCGGTGATCGAGAGGGCCGGGCGCCAGGTGCGGTTCAGGATCAGCTCGGCCGCATCGTCCGCTGCCGGCCGCATGCCCGGCACGAGCGGGAACTTGGACCAGACTTCGTCGCCGAGCGCCGCCGCCGCGGCCTTGGCCTCGGCGATGCGGCCAGCCGGGATCTGGGCGTGCAGCTCCGAGGGCTTGATCTCACCGGTCGCCTCGTCCTCAAGGCGCGAGAGCAGGGTGCGCAGGATGCGGAAGCTCGACGGCACGACGCCCGAGGCGTCGCCGGAGTGCACGCCTTCCTCCAGCACCTGCACCCGCAGCGCGCCGCCGGTCATGCCGCGCAGCGAGGTGGTGAGCCACAGCTGGTCGTAGTTGGCGCAGCCGCTGTCGAGGCACACCACCAGCGACGGCGAGCCGATCCGCGCCGCCAGATGGTCGACGTAGGCCGGCAGGTCGTAGCTGCCGCTCTCCTCGCAGGCCTCGATCAGGATGGCGCAACGGGCGTGAACGGTCCCCTGCGCCTTCAGCGCCAGGATCGCCGACAGCGCACCGAACATCGCATAGCCGTCGTCCGCGCCGCCGCGGCCATAGAGCCTGCCGTCTTTCAGCACCGGCTGCCACGGCCCGAGCCCCTCAGCCCAGCCGGTCATCTCCGGCTGCTTGTCGAGGTGACCGTAGAGCAGCACCGGGTCGTCGCCGCCCGCCCGCGCGGCGCCGGGGATCTCGATGAAGATCACCGGCGTGCGGCCTTCCAGGCGCACGATCTGAAGGCTGGCCCCGTCGATGTCAGCGATCTTGCCGCTGGCCCAGTCGGCGAACTGCAGCGTCGCCGCTTCCATGTGGCCGTGCGCCGCCCAGTCGGGATCGAACGCGGGCGACTTGTTGGGAATGCGGATATAGCGGGTGAGCTCAGGGATCACCTCGGCGTCCCACAGGGCGTCGATGAAGGCCTTCGCGGCAAGCTGGTCCATGCGACTCGCTTTGGAAGCTAGGCCGTCGGCGCGGGCGCGGGGTCGACCGTCTTCGCGAACTCGTGCTCGAACGCAGCGTCGCTGACGAAGGTGCGCGCGATCAGCAGGGTGCAGCTGATGTGGTCGCTGATGTAGCCGCCAGCGTCGCCCGACCACCAGCGCTCCAGCATGTTGCGCTTGCGATGGCCGACGACCACGAGATCGGCGCTGATCTCCCGGGCGAACTCGCCGATCACCCGCGCCGGGTCGCCGACCGCGAGCTTGGACACCGGTTTGAAGCCCAGCTTTTGCAGCCGGTCGATTCCGCGCTCGAGCACCTCGCGGTAGCGATCGAGCTCGTGAGCGACAACGCCGCCGTGGACGCCCTCGGCCACCTGCAGCCCGGCCAGGTGCGGCACCACCGAGAGCAGGAACACCTCGGCGCCGCATTTCTTGGCCAGGATCGCGCCTTCGCGCAGGGCTACAGCTCCCTCGAGCGAGCCGTCGTAGGCCAACAGAACCTTCTTATACATGCCGGTCGATCTCCGCCGCCTTGCAGCCGACAGATTGCACACCGGAAACGCGGCCTTGCAAGGCGCCCCCTGCTCCTCGGATGGAGCGCAGTCCCCCTTCCCCCTTGCGGGGAAGGGTCGGGGATGGGGGTGTCAGCTCGGTGTCGGCCGCTTTCGCAGCGCCTGGTCCAGCATCCAGCTCGCACCCCCACCCTCGACCCTTCCCCGCAAGGGAAGGGGAACTGAGCCGGTTCAGGCGCTCCACTTGCCTAGGGCGGCGTAGGTCAGGTTCTGGAATGTCGGCAGTGCGGCCCGGGCGCCCATGCGCTGGCCGGTGGCGAGCTGGGCGGCGGCCTCGGGGCCGAGCGGCATCGAGTTCTGGATCAGGTAGATCAGGATCATGTCCTCCTCCGGATCGCCCCGCCACCAAGTGCCGAAGGCGCCCGGCCAGCCGAACGCGCCGTTGCTGCCGGCGCCCATCCAGGCCTGCTTCTCCACGTCCGTGATCACCGAGAGCCCAAGGCCGAAGCCCTGGCCGGCCCAGAACGGGATGCCCATGAACGGCACCGCGCGCTGGGCGTCGCTCAGCCGGTTGGCCCGCATCAGCGTGACCGTCTCGGGCTTCAGCAGCCGCACGCCATCGACCTCGCCGCCCCCCAGCAGCATGCGGGCGAACTTCAGATAGTCGTCGAGCGTCGAGATCAGCCCGCCGCCGCCGCCGCAGAACAGCGGCGGCGCATCGACCAGCGGGAACGGCGCGACCTCGAGCCCGCTTTCGTCTTCCTTCATCCGGTACATGGTCGCCATGCGCGAGCGCTTCGCCGGCGGGATCCAGAAGTCGGTGTCGACCATGCCCAGCGGCTCGAAGATGCGCTTGAACAAGAAGTCGCGGAAATCCAGCCCGGCGATGCGGCCGACCAGCAAGCCCAGCACGTCAGTGGCGTGGCTGTAGTGGAACCGCTCGCCCGGCGGATAGCTGAGCGGCAGGCCGCCCAGCGCCTTCAGCCACGCGTCGGGCGTCATCTGGTTGGTCAGCACGTCGCCCAGCGCCTTCTGGTAGGCGTAGGCGATCGGGCCGATCGAGGTGAAGCCGTAGGCCAGGCCCGAGCGGTGGGTGAACAGGTCCTCGACCGTGATCGCCCTCGGCGCCGGGTAGGTGTCCTCGACCGGTCCCTGCGCGTCCTTCAGCACCCGCATATCGGCGAATTCCGGCATCCACTTGCTGATCGGATCATCAAGGCGAAGCTTGCCCTCTTCCATCAGCATCAGCGCCGCGACCGAGGTGATGGGCTTGGTCATCGAGGCGATGCGGAAGAGGGTGTCGCGCGTCATCGGCGCGCCGCTCTCGATATTGCGGCAGCCGAGCGCGTTGAACTGCAGCTCCTCGCCCTTGCGCCAGATCAGCGTGACGAAGCCGGACAGATCGCCCGCGTCGATCACGGCCTGCAGCGCCGGCGGGATCTTGGCCAGAGCGGCCTGATCGACGCCCTGCAACGTCCCGGTTTCACCATCCATGCGCGCATCCTCCGCCGTGTCAGTCGAGTGTGTGATCGACGTTAACCGGGAAGTCGGCGCGGGCCTATGGCGCCGCAGCGTCAAGGCGACCATGGTCGCGGCAAAATCCTGGGAGGACGACATGGCGCGTACGCTGGAGACGGTTCTGGACGGCCTGGCCTTCCCCGAGGGCCCGCGCTGGCGCGACGGCCGGCTCTGGTTCTCCGACATGCACGCCCACGAGGTGGTCGCCATGGCGCCCGACGGGCGGCGCGAGACGGTGTTCGCCCATTCGGGACCGGTGTCGGGCCTTGGCTGGCTGCCGGGCGGGGACCTGCTGGTGGTCTCGATGGTCGACATGCTGCTGCTGCGGATCGGCGCCGACGGCCGCCCCAGGGTGCACGGCGATCTGTCGGCCATCGCCACCGGCCGCTGCAATGACATGGTGGTGAGCGCCGACGGCCGCGCCTGGGTCGGCAACTTCGGCTTCGACTACCCCGACGGCGAGCGCAAGGCCGCCAAGCTCGCCCGGGTCGACCCGGACGGGAAGGTCAGCGTCGCGGCGGAAGAGCTGATGTTCCCCAACGGGGCGATGATCACGCCCGATGGCAAGACCCTGATCGTCGGCGAGACCTTCGCCGAGCGGCTGACGGCGTTCGACATCGGCCCGGGCGGCGCGCTCTCGAACCGGCGCGTCTGGGCGCAGCTGGGCGCGCAGGAGTACCCCGACGGCGCCTGCCTCGACGCCGAAGGCGCGATCTGGGTCGCCTCGCCGTTCACCAGCGAGGTGATCCGGGTGAGGGAAGGCGGCGAGGTCGCCGAGCGAATCAAGGCCACGCAGGGCGTGTTCGCCTGCATGCTCGGCGGCGAGGACCGCAAGACCCTCTATGTGCTCACCGCCTCCGGCTCCGACCCGGAAGACTGCGCCGCCCGGCGGCTGGGGCGGATCGAGGCGGTGCAGGTGGATGTGGCAGGGGCAGGACTGCCCTAGCGCCCGCGCTTCGTCCCCGCGCAGCGGAAAAAAAGATTGGGGCCTGCCCCACGAACGCTCGCAACCCCGTTCGTGTTGTTCGTGTTGTTCGTGGACACCTTCTTGATGACTCTCGGCCGCCGCTCCGCGGCAGGATAGAACCGAGTTCTATTGCCCCTGTGGCCCTTCGAACGTCCCGATCAGTTCGGTGTCTGCCAGCACCCGGCTTTTCATCGCGTCCACCAGCGCCCGCAGGCTGGCGTCGCTCTTCAGCGTCAGCGGGCCGTCGAGAGCGAAGAGCTGGAAGTGGTAGTGGTGGAGGCCGGTCCCCGGCGGCGGGCGCGGTCCGAAATAGCCGAATGAGCCGTTGTCGTTCTTGCCCTGGATCGCGCCCTGGGGGCTGATCAGATGATCGGCGTTGGGCAGGCCTTCGGGGAGGGCGTCGACGCTGCCGGGGATGTTCCAGATCAGCCAGTGCACGAACGGGTGCTCCATCGGGGCGTCGGGATCCTCCAGGATGATGGCGTAGGCGCCGGCGCCCGCCACCGGCGTCCAGCGCAGCGGCGGCGAGAGGTTGTCGCCGTAGGCGGTGTGGCGCGCATCGACCGCGCCGTCCGTGCCGATGGCGTCTGAGAGCAGCTCCAGCGTCGCGCCGGGCTCGCGCGGCGTGATCCGCCCCAGGCTGAGCGCTTCGGGCGAGTGTTGCGGGTGGTCCATGGTCGCCTTCGAATGGGTTGCGGCGCGCCCGCAGCCGGTGACGAGGAGCGTCCCGGCCAGGGCGAGGATGAAAGTCGAACTGCGCGACGGACGCATTCAACATCTCCCAACGTTCCAGGTGACGCCAGGGTTCTGCGAACCGGCGGCTTTGGTCTAGATAGCGCGGATAAATCAGACCGGCGGAGGAGAACGACCATGGCCCCCATCCCACAGCGCGGCGTCGTCGCGGTCACCGGCGCGGCCGGCTATCTCGGCGGCTGGGTGGTGCGCGGCCTGCTCGAGCGCGGCTACCGGGTGCGGGCCTGCGTGCGCAACGCCGACGACGGCGCCCGCGCCGGCTTCCTGAAGGCCATGCCCGGCTACGCCTCGGGACGGCTCACCGTGCACAGCGCCGATCTCGACCAGGCCGGCTGTTTCGACGAGATCTTCAAGGGCTGCCACGGCGTCGCCCACGTCAGCCACGTCAGCGGCTACGAGGACCAGGACTACGTCAAACGCACCTGCGAGCACATCATCGCCAGCGTGAACGGCTCGGGCAGCGTCGGCCGCGTCGTGGTCACCTCCAGCATCGCCGCGATCATCTCGGAGATGGACCTGCAGGAGGTGGTGCGCCGCCCGGTGTTCTACGAGGACCGTTACCCCGACGAAGCCAACCCGAAGCGGACGCCCGATCGCGGGCAGGGCTATTCGATGGGCAAGCTGGTGGCCGAGCGCGCCTTCGCCGATGCGGCGGAAGCGAGCGGTCGGTGGGATTCGATCATGGTCTGCCCGGGCGACAACGTCGGGCCGATCCAGTCGGCGCACCAACGCAAGGGTGCCTGGCAGGACCAGATCGCCGGCATGCTCGAGGGCAAGTGCTTCCAGAACGGGGTCTACCGCCCCTGGATGACCGTAGATGTGCGCGACGACGCCGACTGCCACGTGCGGCTGCTGGAGAGCAGCGCGGTGAAGAACGGCGAGCGCTACATCGCCTGGTCGGCCGATGCGCGCAACGTCGAGGACATCTGCGCCGACATCGCCCGCTTGCTGCCCGAGCTGAACCACGCGACGCCGGCGGTCACCGACCCGTTCCCCGAGCGGATCCAGGCCCGCGAGGCCGAGTTCCGCCGCATCTGGGCCGGCTGCGACCTGCGCAACGAGCGCATGCGGGCGGCGACGGGACTCACGTTCCGCCCGCTCGACGATTCCATCCGAGACACCGTGGAGTCGCTGATCGCCGTCGCGGCGGTGCAGGTGAAGAGGAAGGCGCCGGCGCTCGAACGGCAACCAGCGTAACCCCTCATCCCCCCAACCGCTTCGCGGTCGGGCCCCTCCTTCTCCCTCCGGGAGAAGTGGTTTCTCTTGACCTCTCCGGGAGGGAGAGGGAGGGGCCCGCGACACGAAGTGGCGTGGGAAGGTGAGGGGTTACGCCGCCGCCCGCTAAGAACGGAGCGCCGCCAGCACCGCCGCGATCTTCGCCTCCGTCTCCAGCCGCTCTGCCACCGGGTCGCTGTCGGCGACGACGCCGCCGCCGGCGCGGGCTTCGAAACGCCAGACCGCATCGCGCTCGGCGAACGCCGCGGTGCGGATCAGCACGTTGGAGTCGAACGCGCCGTCGAACCCGGCCCAGAACATCGCGCCGAAGAACGGCCCGCGCGGCGGCTCCAGCGCGGCGATCACCTTCATCGCCTGCACCTTCGGCGCCCCGGTGATCGAGCCGGGCGGGAAGGCGGCGGCCAGCAGGTCGATCGCGGACTTGCCCGGCGCCAGCGTGGCGGTGACGGTGGAGACCAGGTGGCTGACATTGGCGAACCGCTCGACCGCGAACAGGGCCGGGACCCTGACCGTGCCCGGCGTCGAGACGCGGGCCAGGTCGTTGCGCATCAGATCGACGATCATCAGGTTCTCGGCGCGATCCTTCCGCGAGGCGGCGAGGGCGGCGACCAGGCGCGCGTCCTCGTCCGGCGTAGCGCCGCGCGGGGCGGTGCCCTTGATCGGCCGCGTCTCGGCGATCAGCGCTTCGCCGGCCGGCGTCACCTGCAGGAAACGCTCGGGCGAGTTCGACACCAGCGCGAGCCCCGGAAGGCGCAGATAGGCCGCGAAGGGGGCGACGCTGGCGCCGGCGAGGCGCTGGAACAGGTCGAACGGGCGGCGTCCCGCGGCCAGCCGACCGGTCCACGAGCGCGCCAGGTTGGCCTGGAAGATCTCGCCGGCCGCGATCCGAGCCACGACCTGCGCGACCGCTGCTTCATGGCGGGCGGGATCGGGCGT
>DATNIH010000079.1:0-9865 GCA_035604515.1 Caulobacteraceae bacterium
CCGCCGCCGCGGCCCAGATCGGCGCCGCCGGCGGCCAGCTCGGCCAGGCCCAGGGCGCGCAGGCCGACGCCGAGGCGCGCCTGACCCAGGCCGCGCCGCGCGCGCCGACGGCGGCGCGGGTCGAGGACGTGTTCTTCCAGGTCGGGGAATGGGCGGCGGCGAACCAGCCGGTGGTCTCGCTGTTGCCCGACGATCGCGTCCGCCTGCGCTTCTTCGCGCCGGAGCGCGAGGTCACCCGCTATCGCATCGGCCGCCAGGTGCGCTTCAACTGCGACGGCTGCGCCAAGGGCCTCACCGCGGTGATCAACTACGTCAGCCCGCGGCCGGAGTTCACCCCGCCGGTGATCTACAGCCTGCAGTCGCGCGACCGGCTGGTGTTCCTGGTCGAGGCAAGGCCGATCCATCCTGAGCGGCTGACGCCGGGGTTGCCCGTCGATGTGGTCCCGCTGGGACCTGAGGCCGGCCCGTGACGTATGCGATCGAGGTCAGCGGGCTCAGCAAGAGCTTCGGCGGGAAGCGGGTGGTCGACGACTTCGCCATCCAGCTCGGGGAAGGGCGCATCTGCGGCTTCCTTGGCCCGAACGGCTCGGGCAAGACCACCACCCTGCGCATGCTGTGCGGCCTGCTGACGCCCGACGCGGGCCAGGGGACCTGCCTCGGCTTCGACATCCGCAGACAGGCCGACGAGATCAAGCGGCGCACCGGCTACATGACGCAGCGGTTCTCGCTCTACGAGGACCTGACCATCGAGGAGAACCTGCTGTTCGTCGCCCGCATCCATGGGCTGGACCGCCGCCGCGAGCGGGTCAATGCGGCGCTGGAGGGGCTGGGCCTGGTCGGGCGGCGCCGGCAGCTGGCCGGGACGCTCTCCGGCGGCTGGAAGCAGCGCTTGGCGCTGGCCTGCGCGACGCTGCATGAGCCGCGCCTGCTGCTGCTCGACGAGCCAACCGCCGGCGTCGACCCGCGCGCACGGCGCACATTCTGGGACGAGATCCATGCGCTCTCGGCGCGCGGGCTGACGGTGCTGGTCTCCACCCACTACATGGACGAGGCCGAGCGCTGCCATGAGATCGCCTACATCGCCTATGGCCATCTGCTGGCGCGCGGGACCGTGGCCGAGGTGCTGAGCGCCGCGCGGCTCTTCACCTTCGTCGGCGAAGGCGAGGGTCTCGACCATCTGACGCCCGAGATCGGCGCCCGGCCGGGCGTCGAGATGGCGGCCGCGTTCGGGCCGGCGCTGCACGTGGCCGGCACGGATCGCTCCGCCCTTGAGGCGGCCATCGCCCCCTATCGGCGCGCGCCCTTCACCTGGCGCGAGGCGCCGCCGACGCTGGAGGACGTGTTCATCCACCTGATGGCCGGCGCAAGCGACGAAGCGGCATGAGCTTCTTCTCGGCCACGCGGGTGTTCGCGGTGATGGTGAAGGAGTTCACCCAGCTTCGCCGCGACCGGCTGACCTACGCGATGATCCTGGTGCTGCCAGTGGTTCAGCTGCTGCTGTTCGGCTACGCCATCAACGACCTGCCGCGCCACCTGCCGACCGCCGTGCTGGTGCAGGAGGACACGGTGTTCGCGCGCTCGGTGCTGGCGGCGTTGCGCAACAGCGCCTTCTTCGACGTCACCACCGACGCCCGTTCGCCCGCGGACCTTGAAGCGATGCTGCAGCGGGGCGATGTGCAGTTCGCCATCACCATCCCCGGCGACTTCACCCGGCGCGTGGTCCGCGGCGACGATGCGCAGATCCTGGTCGAGGCCGACGCCAGCGATCCCACCGCCACCAGCGCCGCGGTCGCCGCGCTGGCCGGGCTGCCGGCGCAGGCGCTCGAGCGAGACCTCGATGGCCTGCCGGCCGATCGCGGCCGCAGCGTCCAGCCGTTCACGGTGATCGTGCACAACCTCTACAATCCCGACAGCATCAGCGCCTACAACATCGTCCCGGGCCTGCTCGGCATCATCCTCTCGATGACCCTGGTGATGATGACCGCGTTGGCGGTCACCCGCGAGCGCGAACGCGGCACCATGGAGTTCCTGCTCGCGACGCCGGTCGAGCCGCTGGAGGTGATGGTGGGGAAGCTGTCGCCCTACGTCATCGTCGGTCTGATCCAGACCACCATCGTGCTGCTGCTGGCCAGGTTCCTGTTCCAGGTCCCGATGCTGGGCGGCTGGGTGGGGCTGGGCGCGGGCATCCTGCTGTTCATCGTCGGCAGCCTGGCGCTGGGTTTCCTGATTTCGACAGTGGCCCGCAACCAGCTGCAGGCGATGCAGATGGCGGTGTTCTACATCCTGCCCTCGATCCTGCTGTCGGGCTTCATGTTCCCGTTCCGCGGCATGCCGCCCTGGGCGCAGGCGATCGGCACGGCGATCCCGGTGACCCACTTCCTGCGCATCGTCCGCGGCGCGTTGCTCAAGGGCCAGGCGCTCGCCGACGCCTGGCCGAGCCTGGCCGCGCTCGGGATCTTCGTCTGCGTCGTCAGCGGACTGGCTATCGCTCGGTATCAGCGGACGCTCGACTGAGCGTCGTCGCGCCGGCTGCTGACGCGCGACGTCGGTTGCCAGTCGACGATTCCCGCGCCACATCCAGGAAGTATGAGTAATCGCCCCACCGGCCAGGCGCCGTCCCGCGTTGTCGCGGTGCTGGGGCCAACCAACACCGGCAAGACGCACCTCGCGGTCGAACGGATGCTGGGTCACGCCTCGGGCATGATCGGCCTGCCGCTGCGGCTGCTGGCGCGGGAAATCTACGACCGCGTCGTCGCGGCCCGCGGCGAGCGGGCGGTGGCGCTGATCACCGGCGAGGAAAAGATCGTCCCGCCGCGCGCCAACTACTTCGTCTGCACGGTCGAGGCGATGCCGCTGACCCGCGAGGTCGAGTTCCTGGCGGTGGACGAGATCCAGCTCTGCGCCGATCCCGAGCGCGGCCATGTCTTCACCCAGCGGCTGCTCGGCGCCCGCGGCCGGTTCGAGACCATGTTCCTCGGCGCCGCGACCATGGCGCCCCTGATCCGCCGCCTGCTGCCGGGCGTCGAGATCGTCACCCGCGAGCGGTTCTCCAAGTTGACCTACGAGGGGCCGAAGAAGATCACGCGGCTGCCGCGCCGCACCGCCGTTGTCGCCTTCTCGGCCGCCGAGGTCTACGCCATCGCCGAGCTGATCCGCCGTCAGCGCGGCGGAGCGGCGGTGGTGATGGGCAACCTCAGTCCACGCACCCGCAACGCCCAGGTGGCGCTCTACCAGACCGGCGAGGTGGACTTCCTGGTGGCGACCGACGCCATCGGCATGGGCCTCAACATGGACCTGGGCCACGTCGCCTTCGCCGGCCTGACCAAGTTCGACGGCCGGCGCATGCGCCACCTCTACCCGCACGAAGTCGGCCAGATCGCCGGGCGGGCAGGGCGTTTTCGGCGCGACGGCACGTTCGGCGTCACCGGCGCCTGCGAGGCGATGGACGAGGACCTGGTGGCGCAGGTCGAGGAGCACCGCTTCGAGGCGGTGACGACGGCGCTGTGGCGCAACGCCAAGCTCGACTTCGACTCGCTGGCCGACCTGCTGCGCTCGCTCGCCGCGCCGGCGCCGCGGGCGGGACTGAAGGCGTCGGAGGAGGCGCTGGACGAGACCACGCTGCGCCAGCTCGCGGCTGACGAGCGCGTGAAGGAGCGCTGCCGCGACCGCTCGGCGCTGTTCCGTCTCTGGGAGGCTTGTCAGACGCCGGATTTCCGCAAGACCACGCTGGAGGACCACATCCGGCTGGCCGGAACGCTGTTCGAGTTTCTCACCGAGGGCGACGAACGGGCGCCTGACGCCTGGATGGCGGGTCAGTTCAAGCAGGTTGACCGCACCGACGGCGAGATCGACGCGCTCTCGATGCGGCTCGCCAACGTTCGCACCCTGGCCTACGTCGCCAACCGGCCGGACTGGCTCGTCGATCCGCCGCACTGGCAGGGCGTCACCCGCGCCCTCGAAGATCGGCTCTCCGACACATTGCACGAAAAGCTGATGGCCCGGTTCATCGACCGGCGCACCAGCGCGCTGATGCGCGGGCTCGGCCAGGCCGAGGAACTGCTGGCCGGCGTCGCGGCCGACGGCACGGTGACCGTGGAGGGCCACTTCGTCGGCCGCTTGAACGGGCTCGCGTTCGAAGGCGAGAAGGGCGCGACCACGCTGGAGTCGAAGGCGTTGCGCGCAGCGGCCCAGCGCGCGGTCGCCCCTGAGATCGCCCGGCGGCTCGGGCGCATCGCCGCCGAGCCGGACGAGGCCTTCGCGCTGGCGCCCGACGGACTGGTGCTCTGGCGCGGGGAGGCGGCCGCGGCTCTGGCCGGCGACCGGCCGTTCGCGCCGCGGGTGCGGCTGTTCGGCGAACTGGGCGCCGCGCCCGCGAGGGAGCGCGCGGCGCGCCGACTGGAAGCGTTTCTGGCCGCGGAGGCCGGCCGGCGGCTCCCATCGCTGCGCCGGCTCGAAGAGGCGGTGGCCTCGGGCGCCCTGAAGGGCCTGCCGCGGGGCCTGGCCTACCGGCTGATCGAGGCCGGCGGCGTGCTGGCGCGGACCGGCCTCGAACAGGAGCTGAAGAGCCTCAGCCAGGCCGAGCGGCGCACGCTCAGGGCCCTCGGCGTGCGCATCGGCGCCTTCGCGCTGTTCCTGCCGGAGCTGGCAGGTCCCGCGCGCGCCTTCGCCCGGCCGTTCGCGCTGGCCGCCGCGCCGGACTGGACGCCGGCGGAGGCCGCCGTGGTGCGCTTGCCCTCGCCGCCGCCGCCACCGCGCGCCTTGGCGCTGCGCGGCCTCTCCTCGCCGGCGCCCGGTTTCGCGGTGCCGGTCGAACAGCTCGAGCGGCTGGACGAACTGCTGCGCTCGGCCGCCAAACAGGGCGAGGGCGTGCTGTTCTCCGACCAGGCCCGCGAGGAGCTGGGCTGGAGCGACGCCGACGCGCGGTCGGTGCTGCGGGCGCTGGGCTACGCCCCGGTGGGCCGCGGTCCGTCGCAGGTCTGGCGTCGCCGCGCCGAGTCAAGGCGGGCGGTGAAGGCGGCGCCCCCGCCGGGCGGCGCTTCGCCCTTCGCCGCGCTCGCCGCCCTGCGTCCGCTCGCCAAGCGCCCGAGGCGCAAGGCCGGACGCCGGCGCGCGCAACGCCCGGCCCATGGCTGAGGACGCGGTTCGGGCCGACGTCTGGCTCTGGCGCGCGCGCTTCTGCAAGACGCGGACGCATGCCGCGCGGCTGATCGAAGACGGCCGCGTTCGCCTCACCCGCGCCGGCCAGGAGACGCGGCTGGACAAGCCCGCGCGCACCGTCAGGCCGGGTGACGGGCTGGTGTTCGCGATCGCCGGGCGGCTGCATGCCGTGCGAATCGAAGCGGTGGGCGTGCGCCGAGGCCCACCGGCCGAGGCGCGTGCGCTCTACATCGATCTGGATGCGGCGGGAGACGGGGCGTGAACCGCGCCGCCAAGGCTGCCAGGCTTTCCGTTGTCGCCAGACGGCCGCCAGCCAAGGCGCCATGAGGAAAGCTGCAAGCGGCCGCAGCGCCTCGGCATTGACAAGCCGGCGTGCGCCCTGACAAACACGCCCGCCCCGACCGCCAGAGCCTCTGATGACCTACATCGTCACCGATCCCTGCATCAAATGTAAGTACATGGATTGCGTCGAGGTGTGCCCGGTCGACTGCTTCTACGAAGGCGAGAACTTCCTCGTCATCAACCCGGACGAATGCATCGACTGCGGCGTCTGTGAGCCGGAATGCCCGGTCGATGCGATCAAACCCGACACCGAGGACGACCCCGACGGCAAGTGGCTGAAGGTCAATACCGACTTCGCCAAGGTCTGGCCGAACATCACGCTGAAGGGCGTTCCGCCGGCGGACGCGGATGATTTCGAGCGTGAAACAGACAAGTTCGATCGCTACTTCAGCGACAAACCCGGTAAAGGCTCGTGAGCTAGCCTAGGTCTCGCGGAACCGCGCTCGGTGCGGCGGCCGTTACAAACCTTTCAATCATCTGACTTTTGTGATAGGGTCGCCAGCGACGTCGGGGCAAGGCTGTCTTGTTCGATGTCGAAACACACGAGCCCCAATCCTTCCTCTTCGAGTGAAGACGAAGGCGTCCGTCACCAAAGGACGACCCCGAACCCGTTGCGACGGCAAAGCCGCCCCTTTCGCGGAGGCGAGGCTTTTGCCCTCGAAGGAGAAGATTGGTCGCCGCGGGTGGGCGCGGCCCGATTTTGAAAGGACTTCATGACCATGACCCCGAAGAGCGAACTCGATTTCAAGATCGGCGACTCCGTCGTCTACCCGGCCCACGGCGTGGGCGCGGTGGTGGGCGTCGAGAATCAGGAAGTCGCCGGCCTGTCGCTCGAGGTCTATGTCATCACCTTCGACCACGAGAAGATGACGCTGCGCGTGCCGACCAAGAAGGCCAAGACCGCCGGTCTGCGCTCGCTCGCCGCCACCAACGTGGTCTCGCAGGCGCTCACCACCCTCAAGGGCCGCGCGCGAATCAAGCGCACCATGTGGAGCCGTCGCGCGCAGGAATACGAAGCCAAGATCAACTCCGGCGATCTGATCTCGATCGCCGAGGTGGTGCGCGACCTGCACCGCTCCGAGAGCCAGCCCGAGCAGTCCTACTCCGAGCGTCAGCTCTATGAGTCGGCGCTCGACCGCATGGCCCGCGAAGTCGCCGCGATCGAACGCATCGACCGCGAGGCGGCCATCGGCATCCTGCACAAGAGCCTACAGAAGGCGGCGTAGCGTCCGGCGTTGAGCCGGCTCTAGGCCTCGTAGCCGAAGCCCCGTAGTACGTCCTTCAGGCGCTCGTTCTTGATCGGCTTGCCGAGCAGGGGCGCGCCCTGGAAGCGCGGCTCGTTCAGCTGGCCGTAGCCGGTGGTGAAGGCGAATCGCACGCCGCGGGCCACCAGCGCGTCGGCGACCGGCCAGACCGCCTCGCCGCCGAGGTTGACGTCGAGCAGGGCGGCATCGGCCTCGCCGCCGTCCTGGATCCACTTCAGCGCCTGGGCGACATTGCTTGCCGAACAGGCGACTTCGCAACCCAAATCCTCGAGCATGTCCTCGATCAGCATGGCGACCAGGCCCTCGTCTTCCACGACGAGGATGCGCAGGTGTTTCATCGGGCGCGTCCGTAGCGGCAGCCGAGCCGCGAGACTATCGCGCGAGCCGGCCGGCGCAAACGCGTCAGGCGGCTTCGGGCGCCCGGCGCGCGGTCCAGTGGACCACGCGCGCGATCAGTTTCTCCGGGTCGAACGGCTTGACGATGAAGTCGTCGCCACCCGCCAGCATGCCGGCGCGCACGTCGTTGGCCGCCTTGCGGGCGGTGAGGAACGCCACCGGGATGTGCTTTAGCGCGTAGATCGAGCGGAGCCGTCGGCATGTCTCGAAACCGTCCAGCTCAGGCATCTGGATGTCCAGCAGGATCAACCGGGGGCTGATCCGCTGCGCGAGGCTCAGGCACTCGGCTCCGCTGCCGACGCCGAAGAAGGTGAAGCCCTGACTCTCGATCAGGGATTCCAGCATCATGATGTTCTCGGGCTGATCGTCGGCGGCCAGGACGATCCTGGACTTGCGCGCGGCGATCTCCGGCGGCGCCATCACGCCACCTCGCGTTCCGGCGCACCCCCGAGCTCGGCCAGCCGGCGGCCGATCAGGTCCCAGGCGGTGATCGAGGCGCGGCGGGCTTCCAGCGTCAGGGCCTTGGCTTCCTGCTGGTCCGACGCCTTGGCGACCTGCTCGAGCTTGTCGGCCAGGTGTTGCAGGCGCCGTGCGCCGAAGTTGCCGGAGACGCCCTTCAGGTCGTGCGCCTCGCGGGCCAGTCCGATCATGTCGCCCGAGGCGGCGCACGCCTCGATGCGCTGCAGCCGGTTCTGCGCCGCGGCCAGAAAGCCCTCGATGATGGCGCGCAGCCGCGCCGCCGGCATCAGCTTCATCAGGCCGTCGAGCTGGGAATCGTCGAGATCGGGGAACGCATCGGCCGGCTGCGGCCGGGAGTCGTCGGCCCCGCCGCCGCGCTCGCCGACGAAGCGGCGCACGGCGCCCAGGAAGTCGTCGGGATCGAGCGGCTTGGAGACGAAGTCGTTCATGCCTGCGCCGAGACAGGCGTCCTGGTCGGAGCGCATGGCGTTGGCGGTCAGCGCCACAATCGGCACCAACGCAGCGGGGCCGCGCAGCGCGCGGATCTCGCGCGTCGCCTGCAGCCCGTCCATCACCGGCATTTGCACATCCATCAGCACCAGGTCGAAGCCGCCGCGGCCGGCCGCCTCGACCGCCTCGGCGCCGTTCACCACCGCCTCGACGCTGAAACCGGCCTCCTCGAGGATGGTGGTGGCGAGGAGCGCATTGATCTCGTTGTCCTCCGCCAGCAGGATGCGGCCGCCGACCGGCGTGGGCGCGGCCTGCGGTTCTGGCTCGACCGGCGCCGCGGCCGCCTCGGATTTGGCCGACGGCGCCGCCACCAGTTCCGAGAGGCAGTCGACCAGCGCCTGATGGCGCACCGGTTTGGTGAGGTAGGCGTCGAAGCCGACGCGATGGGCGTGGTCCGACGGGGCCGGCGCCCCGATCGAGGACGCCAGGATCAGGCGCGGCTGCTTCATCGAGCCGTTGGCGCGGATCTTCTCGGCCACCGTGTCGCCGCCCATGCCGGGCATCATGTGGTCTATCAGCACCATGTCGAACGGCTCGCCGAGGGCGTCGGCGGTGACGACGGCGGCGAGCGCCGACGGGCCGTCGGCCGCCTCGGCCATCACCGCGCCTTCGGCCTCGAGCTGGCGCGCGAAGATGCTGCGATTGATCTCGATGTCGTCGACGACGAGGATCTTTTGGCCGGACAGGCTGCGGCGGGGCTTGAGCGCGTCGCGCACAGCCTGCTCGGAGTCCGGCAGGACCAGCTCGATCCAGAAGATGCTGCCGCCGCCGTCGCGGTCGGAGACGCCGATGGTTCCGCCCATCAGTTCGACCAGCTGACGGCAGATCGAGAGGCCAAGGCCAGTGCCGCCGAATTTGCGGGTGATCGAGCCGTCGGCCTGCTGGAACTTCTGGAACATGCGCGGTTTGGCTTCGGCCGGCACGCCGACGCCAGTGTCGTGCACCTCGAGCCGCAGCCCGGTGTGGCCGGCTTTGGCCGGGGCGGAGCGCACCTCGACGGCGACGTAGCCTTCGTCGGTGAACTTGATGGCGTTGGAGAGCAGGTTCAGCATCACCTGGCGCAGCCGGGTCGGGTCGCCGCTGAAGCCGTGACGCGCGCCGTCGTCGAGGAACGAGGCGATCTCCAGGCCCTTCTCCGCCGCGCGCGGCGAGAGCAGCTCGACCACGTCCTCCACCACCGAGCCCAGGGTGAAGTCGATCGCCTCAAGCTCGACCTTGCCGGCCTCCAGCTTCGAGATGTCGAGGATGTCGTTGATGATGCCGAGCAGGCAGTCGGCGGAGACACGAACGGCCTCGGCGTATTTCTTCTGCTCGTTGGTCAGGGGCGTGCGCAGCAAGAGCGCGTTCATGCCCATGATGCCGTTCATTGGCGTGCGGATTTCATGGCTCATGTTGGCCAGGAACTCGCTCTTGGCGCGGCTCGCAGTTTCAGCCGCCTCTTTCGATTTTTGCAGCTCTGCTTCGCCTTGCTTGCGCGCCGTAATGTCGATCATAGTGCCTTCGATCAGCTCTTCCCCGTCTCGAATCAATGTGGCGCTTTCCAGCACCCAAACCGGAGTGCCGTCCTTTCTTAGCAGGCAGTGCTCAAAATCGCTCACAGCGCCTTGCGCCTTGAGACTGGAAGTAAACCCCTCCCGCGCCACGGGGCTGGAATAAAGGTCCGAGGCATTCCGGCCCACCAATTCCTGCGGAGTTGAGTAGCCGAAAATGCGCGCGCAGGCTTCGTTGCAATCCAG
>DATNIH010000080.1:0-29501 GCA_035604515.1 Caulobacteraceae bacterium
TAGCCCAGTTCCGGAATGAAGAAGAAGCCCAGCCGCTCGCCGGCGAACAGGCGGAAGGCGATGTTGCCGCGCCACCAGTTCTGGTTCGACCGCCAGGGGGCGCCGCTGTCCCAACCCGTGTGCGCCTGCCGCCACTGCTGGTCTTGCTGGTCGCGAGCGGGTCCGGTGACGCCTCGGGTCCAGCCCGAGAGGACCGGCACGTTCGCCGGTGGGCGGGTCAGCTGGCGCACGAGCGCCTGATGGCGGACGGTCTGGCCTGCGTCCTGCTGGACCTGGCCGGTGAAGCTGCTACGGCTGACGCTGCTGAAGTTGGGGCGCCCGGTGGAACCGGTCACCGCGCCGGCCTGGCTGCCCTGCGAGCCGCCTTGGACGTGGAGACTCTTCACACGGACCTGAGCCTGGACGCCGGTCACGCCCTGACCACCCGATCCGCCCCGGCCGGCCTGAAACTGACCGGTGGTGGCTTGTCCTAGGTGGACCGCGGCCGCGCCGGGGCCGGCCGCGCCGCCGTGTTGGCCGCCCGCCGGGCCGCCTTGGCCCTTCGCCGGCTTTTGCGGCTGCGCCTGCGCGTCCCTGCCGCTCTGCGGCGGGTCGGCCGGAGCGGTGGCTGGGCAAGTAAGACAGACCGCTGCGGCGACGGTGAGGAGTAGGTTGCGCTTCATGTCGAAGGCTCCTGGGTTGAGGCAAGACCAAGGCGGTTAGCAGCTCACCCCGCAATGGCGACCCTGCTCGCCGGTGGCGTTGGATGGCGTTACCGCGGGCGGCTCAATTGCCCGCGGCTTGGGTATGCTCGCCGGCGTTCGACAGCGGACGGCCGTACCGGGCCCGGTTCTCCGGGGTGTCAGGCACAGGCGGGCTGGTGATCAGCATATGCCGAACGCCAGCGGCGTCGGTCGTGACCGTGACGAGCGCGTTCGGCGGCTCCGTCGTGCGCGCGCTGGCCTGCGTCGCACTGTCGGCCGCCGCGGGCGCGGTGACGGCGGGTGTGGAGACCGGGGGCGCGGCGACTGCGGGTTGGCTTTGCGAGATGGGGGGCGCGGCGCCGGCGACGGGGGGCGCGGTCTGGGCTGCGGCGACGCCGCCGGAGAGACAGGCCGCGACGGTCGCAGCCAGAGCGTAGCGAAGATGTTGCATGGTGGTCATTCCCGTGGTTCGGCGCCGTCGCCGGCTGGGCCGCCTGGCTAGTGCAGGTTTCGCCCGAGCATCAGCTCGGCGCGGCGGGGCACACCGTAGGCGCGAAGCGCGGCCGGCAGGCGCGCGGCCGCTCGCAGCGCCTCGCGCATCGACTCGAACGCGGTGGCCGCTTCCGGGTCATCGATCCAGTTGGGCGACCCCCCGGTGGTGAGCTGCAGGTAACGATCGTGCGCATGCGGATTGGTGTCGCACCGCGAAACGATCGCAGGGTGGATGACTTGAGCGAGTCCGGACACGAGCACCTCCGTATGTCCATCGGCGCCGCAAGCGGTATTCTCGTCGTCTCGAAAGGAACATTCGGGACATCTCCTTACGCAGTGTTCCTGAGTGTCGACGGCGAAGCCGGCGGGCGGCGCGTGCTGCAACCCGCGCATTTTCGCCGGGCGGGGACGGTCGCCTCGCAGAAGGCGACGCCGAGCCGCGAAACCTAAGTCCAGGGCCCCGGCGGCTCGTCTTTGCGCCCACCCCACGGGCCGTCCTCTTCAATCGGAACCTGAGTCTGCGGCGCAGGCGTCGGCCTTGCGCGCGGTTCGCTGGCCCGACCGCCGGCGTATTGGCTCAGCGCGGCGATGCGCTTGGCGATCGGCGGGTGGGTGGCGAAGAGGCCCATGATCCCCTCGTCGTCATCCTCGAGGAACATCGCCCGCATCGATTGCGGGGCGTCCAGGTGGGTGTGGCCGGAGACCTTCTGCAGCGCACTGATCATCGCGTCGGGATTATGGGTCAGCTCCACCGATCCGGCGTCGGCGACATATTCGCGGGTGCGCGAGATCGCCATGCGGATGACGATGGCCAGGAGATAGCCGATGGCGCCGACCACCATGGCGATCAGCAGGAAGAGGCCGAAATTGCCGCGCCGGCCGCGGCCGCCGCCCCAGACCCCGCCCCAGACGATCGAGCGGTAGACGATCTGGCAGAACAGGGTGATCACCCCGGCGAAGATCGCCGCCACCACCATGGTGCGCACATCGCGGTTGATGATGTGGGTCAGCTCGTGGCCCAGCACCGCCTCGAGTTCGGCGCGGTCGAGGTTCTGCAGCAGGCCGCGCGTGACGGTCACGCTGAAGCGGCCTTCGTGCAGGCCGCTGGCGAAGGCGTTCATGCCCTCGGTCTCGATCACGCGCAGCGTCGGCATGGTCAGGCCGCGCGAGATGCAGAGGTTTTCCAGCAGGTTGTAGGCGTTCGGCTCATCCTCGCGGGCGGCCGGGCGCGAGCCGGTGGCGAAGTCGATGATCGCCTGGTTGAAGAAATAGGCGATCACGAACCAGACGACGGCGACGACGATCGCCAGCGGCGCGGCGCTCCACATCAGGTGCAGGGCGAAGGGGACGGCGCCTCCGTAATCGTAGCCGCTGGGCAGCATCCGCGCCCAGATCATGCCCAGCGTCAGACAGAACACCATCGCCAGCAGCAGGACCGGAAAGCCGATCAGCAGCAGCACCGAGCGGATGTTGTTGTTCCAGATGTAGGTCTGCAGACCGACCGCCTGCATGTGATGCGCCCGCTAGCTGAACTTCACTTGCGGGGCGCTCTGCAGCGCCGCGCGGTCGGCCCCCACGTCGAAGAACTGGCGCGGCTGGAAGCCGGCGGCGCCGGCGATCAGCACCGCCGGGAAACGTTGGATCGAGGCGTTGTACTCGCCCGTGGCGTTGTTGAAGAAGCGGCGCGCCGCGGCGATCTTATTCTCCAGATCAGCCAGCTCCGCCTGCAGTTGCATGAAGTTCTGGTTGGCCTTCAGGTCCGGATAGGCCTCGGCCACCGCCATCAGCCGGCCCAGCGCGCCGGTGAGCGCGCTCTCGGCCTGGGCCCTCGCCTCGACGTTGCCGGCGCTGGCCGCCGCAGCGCGGGCCGCCGTGACCTCATCGAGCGTGCCGCGTTCGTGCGTGGCGTAGCCCTTCACCGTCTCGACCAGGTTGGGGATCAGATCCTGGCGCTGCTTCAGCTGCACGTCGATGTCGGCGAACGCCTCGTTGACGTTCTGGCGCAGCGCCACGAGCCGGTTGTAGGCGCCGATCAGCAGGAAGCCGAGCAGCACCACGATGGCGAGCAGAATCAGTCCAGTGACCATGACGTTCCCCAGCGAGAGCGAGGATAAGGTAGCGACTGCACGCCCGCACCGCTAGCTGTTGAGCCGGGAGACCAAGCCAGCCGCATGTCCGCACCCCAGCCAAGCGCGATCGAACGCTTCCGCGCCGCGGTGTTCGCCGACGAGGGGTTGCAGGCCGAACTCGGCGCGGCGGAGGACTGGCCGGCGTTCATCGAGGCGGCGGCGGCGGCGGCGCGGCGCCTGGGTCTCGAGCCCGGCTCGCTGGACCTGCGGCCGCGCGCCGATCCGCTCGGCCTGCTGCGGTTCGAACCCCCCGCCGGCGCCCCGCCTTTGACGCCCCAGAAGGGCTGGCGGCCGGCCCAGGTCGCCTGGGACGGCGGCGCGCTCGCCGTCGATTGGGCTTACTTCGGCGCCCGCCGCCTGGCGGCGCCGTTCTACGAGGGCGATCTGCGAGCGGCGCTGGCGCGACCGTTCAACATCCTGTTCCGCTTCCGCACGCCGCTCAGCGAACTCGGCCGCTGGACGGCGGCGCTGCCCGGCCTGCGGCCGAGCGGGCTGATCTTCCACATGTCGCGCTGCGGCTCGACCCTGGTCTCGCAGATGCTCGCCGCGTCGCCGGCCAACCTGGTGGTCTCCGAAGCCCGGCCGATCGATATCGTCCTGCAGATCGGCGAGGCGGCGCAGGCGAACGTGCTGGCGGCGATGATTGGCGCGTTGGGGCGCGCGGCAAGCGGAGAGCGGCGCTGCTTCATCAAGCTGGAGGCTTGGCACGTCCTGGCCCTGCCAGCGTTTAGAGCCGCGTTTCCCGATACGCCCTGGCTGTTCCTCTATCGGGACCCAGCGGAGGTGATCGTCTCCCACCTGGGTCAACCCGCCCCGCTCGCGCCGCCCGCCGTCCTGGCCGCCATATGCGGCGAGGCGGCGGCCGAGGGGCCCGGCGCCGAGCAGACCGCTCGCCTGCTGGGCGCGTTCTGTCGGGGCGCGCTGGAAGCCCATGCCGGGGGTGGCGGGCTGCTGGTCAACTACGACGAACTGCCCGACGCGCTCTGGTCGCGCATCCTGCCGCACTTCGACATCGAACCCAGCGAAGAGGAGCGCGCGCCAATGGCCGCCGCCGCAGGGTTCGACGCCAAGGCCCCGTGGCTGGAGTTCGCCACCGACGCCGAAGACAAGCGGCGGCGCGTGGATGACGCCGTGCGCGAGGCCTGCAGACTGCATCTGGACGAGGCCTACGATCGTCTCGAGGCCCTCCGCCAACGGCCCTGAGCGGATCGGGCGCTGACTTGGTGGGCGGCACAGGGCTCGAACCTGTGACCTCCTGGGTGTAAACCAGGCGCTCTAACCAGCTGAGCTAGCCGCCCCGGCCGGGGTTTTACCGAGCGCGACGCCTGCCGGAAAGGCCGGCGAGCGGCGATCTAGTTCAGCGCGCTCTTCAGCGCCTCGCCGACGCGGAAGCGTGCGGTCTTCGAGGCGGGGCGCTTGACCTGGGCGCCGGTGCGGGGATTGCGGGCCAGGCCGGCGGCGCGGGCGACGGGGGTGAACCGGCCGAAACCGACCAGGCGCACCTCCTCGCCCCGTTTGAGCGACTCCGTCACGGAATCGACGAACGCCTCCATGCACGCCTTGGCCTGGGCCCGGTCCACGCCCGAGCGTTCGACGATGTCCGCGATGAGTTCCGCTTTTGTCATTGTCGCCTCCCCGCGAGGCCCGGCTGCGTCCGACCCCGCCGCACAGCTTAAGCGGCGACTAAAGGCCAGCGCCGCCCAGCCGTCAAACGAACGCAGCGCGGGAGGGGCCCCGCGCCGCGTTTTTCTGTGAACGAGGTGTCGAACGGTCGTTAGCAGCGGCCGCGCGCCGCCGGCGGGGTCGGCGCCGGAACGCCAGCGCCGGGGGCGTGCCGGCGCCAGAGGTCGGACGACTCCTCTTCATCGTCATCGGCAACCGCCACATCGGTCGAGGTATCGGCCTGCCATTCGATCGGGATCAGCGGCCCGGTCAGCGCCAGCGCCAGCACCTGGTCGACGGTGGCGACCGGGATGATCTCCAGCCCGGACTTCACGTTGTCCGGCACCTCGGCGAGGTCCTTCTCGTTCTCCATCGGGATCAGCACGGTCTTGACGCCCGAGCGCAGCGCCGCCAGCAGCTTCTCCTTCAGGCCGCCGATCGGCAGCACCCGGCCGCGCAGGGTGATCTCGCCGGTCATGGCGAGGTCCTTGCGGATCGGAATGCCGGTGAGCACCGAGGTGATGGCGACCGCCATCGCCACGCCGGCGGACGGGCCGTCCTTCGGCGTCGCGCCTTCCGGCACGTGCAGGTGGACGTCGGTCTTCTCGAAGTCGGGCGGGGCGATGCCGTAGCTGGTGGCTCTGGAGCGCACGAACGAGGCGGCGGCCGCGATCGACTCCTTCATCACCTCTTTCAGGTTGCCGGTGATCGACATGCGGCCCTTGCCTGGCATCTTCACCGCCTCGATGGTGAGGATGTCGCCGCCGAAGTCGGTGTAGGCGAGGCCCGTGACGATCCCGACCTGGTCCTCCTCGTCGGTCTCACCGTAGCGGAACTTGCGCACGCCGGCGTACCGGGCGAGGCGCTCATCGTCGATGGTGACCGAGATCAGCTTCTCGACCGCCATGTCGCGCACCGCCTTGCGGGCGAGGTTGCCCATCTCGCGCTCCAGCGAGCGGACGCCGGCTTCGCGGGTGTAGTAGCGGATCAGGTCGTGGATCGCCGCGTCGGGCACGATCCACTCGCCTGCCTTCAGGCCGTGGTCCTTGGCCAGCTTCGGCAGCAGGTGGCGCTTGGCGATCTCCACCTTCTCGTCCTCGGTGTAGCCGGGCAGGCGGATGATCTCCATCCGGTCCATCAGCGGCTGCGGCATGTTGAGGCTGTTGGCGGTGGTGACGAACATCACCTGGCTGAGGTCGTAATCGACCTCGAGGTAGTGGTCGTTGAAGGTCGAGTTCTGTTCCGGGTCGAGCACCTCGAGCAGCGCGCTGGAGGGATCGCCGCGCCAGTCGGCGCCCATCTTGTCGATCTCGTCGAGCAGGAAGAAGGTGTTGGTGGTCTTGGCCTTCTTCATCGACTGAATGACCTTGCCGGGCATCGAGCCGATGTAGGTGCGGCGGTGGCCGCGGATCTCGGCCTCGTCGCGCACGCCGCCCAGCGACAGGCGCACGAACTCGCGCCCGGTCGCCTTGGCGATCGAGCGGCCGAGCGAGGTCTTGCCGACGCCGGGCGGGCCGACCAGGCACAGGATCGGGCCCTTCAGCGAGCCGGTGCGCGCCTGCACGGCCAGGTACTCGAGGATGCGCTCCTTGACCTTCTCCAGGCCGTAGTGGTCGCCCTCGAGGATCTCCTCGGCCTTCACCACGTCGATCGGCTTCTGCTTCGACTTGCCCCAGGGGATCGACAGCAGCCAGTCGAGGTAGTTGCGCACCACGGTGGATTCCGCGGACATCGGGCTCATGTTGCGCAGCTTCTTCAGCTCGCCCTCGGCCTTCGTGCGCGCTTCCTTGGAAAGCTTGGTCTTCTTGATCCGCTTCTCGAGCTCGAGCAGCTCGTCGCGCGAGTCGTCCTGTTCGCCCAGCTCGCGCTGGATCGCCTTCATCTGTTCGTTCAGGTAGTACTCGCGCTGGGTCTTCTCCATCTGCCGCTTGACGCGGGTGCGGATCTTCTTCTCGACCTGCAGCACGCTGATCTCGCCCTCCATCAGGGCGAACACCTTCTCCAGGCGCTTGACGACGTTGAAGATTTCCAGGAGCTGCTGGCGGTCGGCGATCTTCACCGCCAGGTGGGCGGCGATGTTGTCGGCGAGCGGGCCGGGTTCGCCGATCTGCGGGATCGACGCCTGCGCCTCGGGCGGCACCTTCTTGTTGAGCTTCACGTAGTTTTCGAACTGCTCGATCACGGCGCGGGACAGGGCCTCGGCCTCGTGCGCCTCGCCGCCCTCCTCCTCGACCTCCGCGGCCTCGGCCTCGTAGAAGGCGTCGCGCGAGGTGAAGCGCAGCACCGCCGCGCGGGACTTGCCCTCGACCAGCACCTTCACCGTACCGTCGGGCAGCTTCAGCAGTTGCAGCACGTTGGCCAGAACGCCGACGTCGAAAATGTCCTTCGGCGCGGGATCGTCCATGTCGCGGTCGCGCTGGGTGACGAGCAGGATCTGCTTGTCGCCGCGCATCACCTCCTCGAGGGCGCGGACCGACTTTTCGCGGCCGACGAACAGCGGCACCACCATGTGCGGGAAGACCACGATGTCGCGCAGCGGCAGAACTGGGAGAGTCTTTATCTCGGACATGACGCGTTGTTCTCCTGGGCGGCGCTCGACTAACAGCGCCCGACCCTTAGGCCGGACCACGGTCACTCGACGATGCGCCGAGTCGGGCGATCCGGTCCGCCGAAGCCCGGCGGCAGTCAGGGCGATTATGTGGATGCTTTCGCGCGGCGTTCAAGCGCGGCCCGCCACCGGCGGCAAGCGGTCGCGTTCGCATAGCCAAGTTCGATCAATTATGCCGGAGTTGCGCTTGCGCGAGCATTGCCCTTCCCGACCCGGCCCGCAGGCCGGTATTTCGTTCCAACGCACGATGTGGCCCGCCCGTCACACAGGGGCCGGCTTCGGCCGCCGTCCACAGGCAGCCTACGGTTCTTCTCCGCCGTCGATCGCCTGCAACAGGGCGTCGAGATGGCTGTGCACGCGGTGGTCGGTCGTGGCGGCGGTCAGCGGGCCCGCGCGGGCGGCGGACGGACTCTCGTCGACGACGATCCAGCCCTCGCTGCGCGCCGCGGCCGGCAGTTGCCGCGGGTGTCGGCCGTCGGCCATGGTCTTGGCGGCGTAGGCGCAGAGGATGGCGTCAAGCGCGCCCGCGTTCTCACGGCAAAGCCTGCCAGGACCGTCGCCGATCACCAGGCCATGGTCCGCGATCAGCGCCGCGGCGATCCGACCTCTGGCGACCAGCGCCGCCGGCTTGACGCCGTTGTAGCCCGTCGGTCTGAGGCCCCAGGCCATCAGCTGCGCGGCCGGGTAGGCTTCGACCAGCACCGCGCCCTCCCCGCCCGGCCGCAGCGGCCAGACCGGGCCGCCGCGCCGGTGCAACAACGTCATGCCGGCCGCCGCGAGCGCCGCGCCGCCACCCGGTCCGGACCATAGCGTCGATGGCACGTTGAGGCCGCGGCGACGCCAGACATCCTCGCAAGCGCGGTAGGATTTGAACCCGTTCGCGCCATGGCCCGGCGCCAGCGCCGCGACCAGGTCCGCTCCGCGGCCGAACGGGCGGCCGTCGTGCGGCAGCCCGGCAACCTGGGCCCAGAGCACCTGCACGCTGGCGGCATATTCGCGCGGGGCGCTGAACGGCGCGTTGATCGCGGCGAACCCATCGGTGTCGGTCAGGAGCTCGATGAGCCGCTCGAACGGCTCGCCATCCCCGGCGAGGCCCTGGACGGGAGTCAGGTGCTCGATCAGCAGGCGCTCGCCGTCGGGGCGCCCCGCGGCGATCCAGACACTGGAATTACGTCGCTTGGCGCTCCACTGGTCCGCCGAACCGGAAACGTCGATTCCGAGGACCTGCTTCGTCACCCGCTGTCAGGATCAGGCCGAAGCCGCCCCGCCCTTCTTTTCGGCGTAGATCAGCAGCGGCTGGGCGCGGCCTTCCACCACCTCGGCGTTGACCACCACCTCTTCGACGCCCTGCATGGTCGGCAGCTCGAACATGATGTCGAGGAGGATGCCTTCCAGGATCGAGCGCAGGCCGCGCGCGCCGGTCTTGCGGGCGATGGCCTTGCGCGCGACGCCCTTGAGCGCATCGTCGCTGAAGGTGAGGCCGACGTTCTCCATCTCGAACAGCCGCTGGTACTGCTTGACCAGCGCGTTCTTCGGTTCGGTGAGGATCTTGACCAGGGCGTCCTCGTCGAGGTCGTCCAGGGTGGCGATCACCGGCAGGCGGCCGATGAACTCGGGGATCAGGCCGAAGCGCTGCAGGTCGTCCGGCTCGACCTTGCGCAGGATCTCGCCGGTGCGGCGATCGTCCGGGTCGGCCACCTTGGCCGAGAAGCCGATCGAGGTGCCCTTGCCGCGGCCGGAGATGATCTTCTCCAGGCCGGCGAAGGCGCCGCCGCAGATGAACAGCATGTTGGTGGTGTCGACCTGCAGGAATTCCTGCTGCGGATGCTTGCGGCCGCCCTGCGGGGGCACGGAGGCGACGGTGCCTTCCATGATCTTCAGCAGCGCCTGTTGCACGCCCTCGCCCGAGACGTCGCGGGTGATCGAGGGGTTGTCCGACTTGCGGCTGATCTTGTCGACTTCGTCGATGTAGACGATGCCGCGCTGAGCCCGCTCGACGTTGTAGTCGGCGGCCTGCAGCAGCTTCAGAATTATGTTTTCGACATCTTCGCCGACATAGCCCGCTTCAGTGAGCGTCGTGGCGTCGGCCATCGTGAACGGCACGTCGATGATTCGCGCCAGGGTCTGCGCCAGCAGGGTCTTGCCGACCCCGGTCGGGCCCACGAGCAGGATGTTGGACTTGGCCAGTTCGACGTCGTTGTTCTTCTGCGCGTGACTGAGACGCTTGTAGTGGTTGTGCACCGCGACCGAGAGCACCTTCTTGGCGTGCTCCTGGCCGATCACGTAATCGTCGAGCACCTCGCGGATTTCGCGCGGCGTCGGCACCCCGTCCTTGGATTTCACGAAGGCAATCTTGTGCTCTTCGCGGATGATATCCATGCACAGTTCTACGCACTCATCGCAGATGAACACAGTCGGTCCGGCGATGAGCTTTCGCACCTCGTGCTGGCTCTTGCCGCAGAAAGAGCAATAGAGGGTGCTCTTGCTGTCGCCGCTCGCGGCTTTGGTCATCGTTCTGTCTCACTCTCGAACGGCGCTTTGCGGGTAAGCGCCGACGGTCACCCGGACGGCGCACTCCGCAAGGCCTTGCAGGATATGCGCCGCGAGTTGTCTAATTCTTGACATTCCCCGATCCCGCCGAGGATCACAAGCCTCCCGGCGCGACTCGCGGTGGGTAAGTCGCCGCAGTGTCGCATTTCGGGCGCTTCGCCAAGAAAGGTCGTTCCCGATATGGGGGACATCGCCCAGGAGCGCCAGCCGCAGGCCATCTACCGGCCTCTAGTCGCGTTTGATTTCGACGGAACGCTCACCTCGCGCGATAGTTTCACCGCGTTCCTGCGCTGGCGTTTCGGCGCCCGCGCCTATGCCGCCGGCATCCTGGCCCTGGCCCCCGCCGGCGCCCGATATGTCCTCAATCGAGACCGCGGACGGCTGAAGGCGGCGGCGACGCGGCGGTTCCTCGGCGGCATCCAGCGCGCCGAGCTGGAGGCCTGGGCGCAGACCTTCGCCAGCGAGCAGGGCCGCGGCCTGCTGCGCCCCGACGCGCTGCGCGCCTGGCGGCGCTGGCAGGGCGAGGGGGCGCGGCTGGTGATCGTCACCGCCTCGCCGGAGGCCATCGTGGCGCCGATCGCCCGGGGCCTCGGCGCCGATGCGCTGCTCGGCACCCGGCTGGCCTTCGACGCAGCGGGCCAGGTCACCGGCGACCTCGAGGGCGAGAACTGCCGCGGCCTGGAGAAGGTGCGCCGGCTGCGGGCGACGTTCGGCGACGACGTGCGCCTCGAGGCCGCTTATGGTGACACCGATGGGGACAAGGAGATGCTAGCCCTGGCCGAGGAGCAGGGCATGCGGGTGTTCAACGGGACCGGGAGGAGCGTACCGCGATGAAACACGCCGGCGCCGCGGCGCTCGACCGTCTCGAGCCACTTCTGGCGCGCATCCGCACCCATGCGGCGCTCAAGGAGAAAAGCCGCGGCTGTTTCTATTTGAAACGGAGGGGTCTCGTGCATTTCCACGAAGATCCGGCCGGAATGTTCGCCGACCTCAGCACACCGGACGGCCAGGACGACCGGCTGAAGGTGGACGACGCCGATGGCGCCGACGAATTGCTTCGCCGGATCGCCGATATCCTGGGTCCCGGCGCTTGAGCGATCCTCCCGCCTGGCCCGATCTGGCGGTGAGCGCCGAAGGCGCGATCGCCGAGGTGCGGCTGAACCGGCCGGCGGCGCGCAACGCCTTTTCGCTCGCGTTGATGCGGCAGCTGATCGAGGCGGCGGCGCACTTTCGCGCTTCGACCGACGTCCAGGCGGTGATCGTGTCGGGCGCCGAGCGCTACTTCTCCGCCGGCGCCGACCTGGCCGACGCCGAGCGCACCACAGGCGCGCCGCCAAGCCGGATCGAACGTCGCCAGGTCGCGCGCCTCGGCCCCGACATGTGCGCGGCCTGGGAAAGTCTGGAACAGGTGACCATCGCGGCGATCGAGGGCTATTGCATCGGCGGCGCGGCGGCGCTGGCGGTCTCCCTCGACTTCCGCATCGCCGGCGAAGGCGCCTATCTGCGCCTGCCGGAGATTGCGCTCGGGATGAACATGAGCTGGGGCGCCCTGCCGCGCATCACCGCGCTCGTCGGCCCCTCGCGCGCCAAGCAGTTCGCCATCTTCTGCGAGCCCTGCCAGGCCGAGGAGGCCCTGGCTTGGGGCATGGTCGACGAGGTGGTGGCGACGGGCGCGGCGCTGGCGCGCAGCCGCGAGTGGGCCGCCAAGGTCGCGGCCCTGCCGCCGCTGCCGGTGCGGATGACCAAGGAGGCGATCAACGCCCAGGCCGGGGCCCTGCACCGCGCCACCTCGGCGATGGACCGCGACCAGTGGATGCTGACCAGCGAAACCAGCGACTTCGCCGAGGGCGGCCGGGCGTTCGTCCAGAAGCGCAAGCCGAAATTCCGCGGCGATTAGCCTTCAAGCGCGGCCGTGCGGTGGACACATTCGCAAGGAATCATCCTTAACGTCAGGCTCAGTCCCTTCGCGCTCTTACAGGAGCTGCTCCTTGCGTCTTTCCCTGCTGATCGCCCTGATGTCGGCCGCGGCGCCCGCCATGGCCGCGCCGCCCGCCAGCGGCCCCCTCGTCAAGGACGGGGTGGAGATCAGCATCCAGCCGAGCGGTCCTTCCAGCGGCGGCGTGACCGAGGTCACGCTCGATGTCGAGGCGCGCAGCGACGACGCCGCCAGCCGGCTCGGGTTCCGTTCGATGCGCGGGCTGACCGCCATCGACTGCCTCAAAGGCGCCAATCGGTTCATCAAGGCCGACGCCTTCGCCCAGGCCGACCTGAAAGGCCCGGCCACCCCCAAGATGGTCAGCGGCGACTGGGTGCGGCCCAGCGATGATTCCTTCATGTCCGGCGTGACGATCCGGGTCTGCGGCGATCCGGTCCCAGCGCCGGCCGCGCCCGCCGCGCCGGGGCGCCTTCCAGTGGTGACGATGGGGTCTTCGCCCTCGCCGCCGCCCCCCGCGCCGCCGACGCACGTCGCATCGACCTCGCCGCCGACCCGGCTGGCGATGGCGGCCGCCCCGCCGCCCGCCGCTTCATCGCCGCCGGCGCGGGCCTTCCGCTCCAGCGCGACGGGGCGCGGCGTCGCCCAGGTCGCGGCCAGTGACACCGCCCAGGGCGCCCAGCACGTGCTGGACCGGCTGCATTCGCTGATCGCCCCGCCGCTCACCAGCGGCGTCGAGGCGGCGACGGTGAACAACGCCCACGTCTTCCGCGCCAGCGTCTTGGGCTTCGTGTCCCTGGGCGACGCGCAGGCGTTCTGCGCCCGCGCCGCATCGGTCTCCAAGACCTGCTGGGTGCACTGGAAGGCCGCCGCGCCGGGTCATTGAGTTAGACGGCCGGCTCCATCACGCCGGCTTCCTCCGCCTCCGCCGCCAGCTGCTGCAGCGTCTCCTGGTGGCTGGCGCGGGTGATGCGGTAGCCGGACAGCAGCACGATGGCGAGGCCGTAAAGGCAGACCAGCGTCGGCGCATAGATCAGCGCGAAGTGGCGCATGACGCCGGGCGGCACGCGCGAGGGATCCGTGCCAGGCGCGAGGCCGACCACGGCGACGATGGTGGAGGCGATCAGGATGCCGAAGCCCGAAGTCGACTTCTGCACGAACGCCGAGGCGGCGAAGAACAGGCCCTCAGAGCGGCGCCCGGTCTTCAGCTGCGAGGCCTCGACCACGTCGGCGATCATCGAGGCGCCGGCAGTGGCGGAGATGATGCCGAACGCGACCTGGGCCACGGAGGTGCAGAAGATGATCGCCAGCAGTTGCGGGCTGTGGTTCGGCGGCATGAGGCCGACGGTTCGCAGCAGCACGGGGCTGAGGCCAACGGTCACCGCGAGCACCAGCATCGCCCGGGTGACCATGCGCTTGCTGAACCGGCGCGAGAGCCGGGGCACGGCGACGAGGGCGATGACCGCCGAAAGGTACACCCCGAGCGTCAGGTAGGAGATCTGCCTGGCGCTGAACTCCCAGAAAAAGGTGTTGAAATAAACGTTCAGCGCCGCGGCCATGCCCGCCGCCATGGCGCTGGTGATGCTGGAGGCCAGCAGGAACAGGAACGAGCGGTTGGAGAGCGTTTCGCGCATCTCGCCCAGGACGCGGGCGGGCGTGAGGCGGCGCCGCGGCGGCGGCGGCATCAGGCGCGGAATGTGGCGATGCGTGCCGATCGCGGAGATCATGATCGCGCAGAAGATGATCGCCGCCGCCGCCATGCCGTAGTGGGCATAGCCTGCGGGGTTGAGTTGACCCACGCGGTGCGTGGCGTCGGGCGCGAGAAACACCGCGTAGGCGAGGAAGTTGACCGTCAGCCCGCCAACCCAGCCGAAGAAGAAGCGGTAGCTCAGCAGCACGGAGCGCTGCTCGTAGCCGGTGGAGAACTCCGCCGCGAGCGCCGAGCTGGGCACCTCGAACAGCGAGGACAGCGCGCGGATCACGATCGCGGTCAGGATCGCATAGATGAACAGCGCCGAGCCGCTCCAATGCGGCGGGTTCCAGAGCGCCAGGTAGGCGAGCGCGAACGGCGCGGCCGCCGCGTACATGAAGGGGTGACGCCGGCCCCAGGGGCTGCGGAAATTGTCCGAGATCTGGCCGATCATTGGATCGATGCAGGCGTCGAACAGCAGCGCCAGGAACGCCGCCAGGGCGATCGCCTGGGCGGGCACGCCCATCACCTGGTTGTAGAAGAACACCAGGAAGTAGCTAAAGCCGTTGTCCTTTACCCCGAAGGCGACCGAGCCGAAACCGTAGAGCCACCGCGTCGGTCGATCGACTTCGCGGCTGGCCTGGGCCGCGGCCCCCGCCGCGCCGGCGACCTCTGGCGCCACCGGCCCCGGGACGACGGTCAAGCGGACCTCGTGGCAGTTCGCATCGGCGCTGGCATCCTGATGTGGCGGGCGGCTCGACGGTCAGTGTGGCTTGGGATCGGCGCACGGCGCAAGGCGTCCCGACGGGCGGCGCTGCGAGCGCCCTAGCGTTCGCCGTCGCGCACCCACTGCACGTACATCTGGTTGACGCCGCCGCCGCTCTTGGCCGCCCAGCCGGCGCTCTGCCGGACCGACGCCCGCACCGGTCCTTGGCGGGCGGCGACGCAGTTGCGGTGGTCTTCGTCCGGCGTCAGGCCGCCGATCGCCTGCGCGGTGAGCTTGCCGCCACTGCCGGTCGGATCGTCGGGCGGCGGCGGGCCGCACATCGCCTCCCAGCCCTTCACCTCGACCGTCCGCCCCCGCTCGTCGAATTTCACCGGCCGCACGCCGACATAGTAGTAGCGCCCGGCCTGCTTCTCGTCGCCAATCTCCAGCGCCTGCAGCACGGCCGGCGTCCCGCGGGTCAGCACGTAGCGGTATTCGAGCTTCAGCGGCCCGTCGGCGCCGGTGCGGCTGAGGATCTCGCCGGGCCGGACCACGAAGCCGCCGGCGCAGCTGTCCCAGGTTCCGACCGGCTGGGCGGTGTCGACCTTGCAGGTCGGCAGCTTGGTCGAGGGGGAGTAGCCCCACACCCCCGGCCGCAGCGGCGCCTGGCCGTGCGCATCCCGGTCCGAGAACAGCGGCTTGGTCGACGTCACCGCATTGCCGCAGCCGGCCAGCGCGACGCACGCGCCGATCAACGCCAGGATTCGGATGGCCCCCTCCGAAGTTGCGTGCGCCTAGTCTTGTTGCCCAGGCCCCCCCCTGGCAAGAGCGAACATCTCTGAGGAGCACCGACGCCGATGAGCGAGACCTGGACGTCCGCGCGGCTCGCGGCGGCGTGCGCGGCTGACGGCGAGTTCCGCATCGCCGCGCGGTTCTGGACCGGCGGCCTGCGGCTGGAGATCGGCGAGCGGCGGGTCGGGATCACGGTCGCCAGCGGCGCGCCGGCGGCCGGGATTCCCACCGCCGACGCGCCGGGCGTCATCACCCTTGCGGGAGCCCGGGACGTCTGGGCGCTGCTGCTGGCGGCGCGGCCGCCGCGGTTCTGCAACGACCTGTTCAACCTGGTCGCCGCCGGACGGATCGCCGTGCGCGCCGACCCGGTGCTCTACGCCCAGTACTATCCGGCGGTGATGCGGGCGCTGGAGCTGCTGCGGCCGGCCGATCCGGGCGTGGCGAGCACCAAGCCCCCTGCCCACTCGCCCGGCGACTTCGACGCCCCCGTCGGCCGCTACATCCATCTGCAGCTCGGCGGCGAGGATCACCGGCTGTATTTCGAGGAGGCCGGCGCCGGCATCCCGCTGCTGCTGCAGCACACCGCCGGCTGCCACGGCGCGCAGTGGCGCCACCTGTTCGAATGCCGCCAGATCACCGATCACTTCCGGCTGATCGCCTACGACCTGCCCTACCACGGCAAGTCGCTGCCGCCGGTGGGGCCGAAGTGGTGGGCGAGCGAGTACCGGCTGGAGGGCGGCTTCCTGCGCAGCGTGCCGGTGAGCCTGGCCGCGACGCTGGGGCTGGAGCGGCCGGTGTTCATGGGCTGCTCGGTCGGCGGCCTCTTGGCGCTTGACCTGGCGCGGCGCCACGCCGAGCTGTTCCGGGCGGTGATCTCGCTCGAGGGCGCGCTGAAGGTCGAGGGCGAGATCGCTTCCCTGAGCGGCTTTTGGCGCCCGCAGGTGAGCAACGAATACAAGGCGCGCGCCATGAACGCGCTGATGAGCCCCACCTCGCCCGAGGCCTACCGCAAGGAGACCAGCCAGGTCTACGCCGCGGGCTGGCCGCCGGCGTTCCTGGGCGACCTGCACTACTATCTGGACGGCTACGATCTGCGCGAGACGGCGCGCGAGATCGACACCCGCAAGGTCGCGGTGCACATCCTCTCCGGCGAATACGACTCCAGCGGCACGATGGAGCTCGGCCAGGCCGCCCACGCCGCCATCCCCGGCTCGACCTGGACCGCGATGCCCGGCATCGGCCACTTCCCGATGTCGGAGCATCCGGAGGCGTTCCTGGGCTACCTGCTGCCGGTGCTGGAGCGGATCAGGGGCGCGGGGTAAGACTGCGACGTCGGCGACATCGAGGAGCCTCACATGTTCATCGCCATGAACCGGTTCAGCGTTCTGCCCGGACAGGAAGAAGCGTTCGAGGCGGTCTGGCTGGGGCGCGACACCCACCTGGGTGGCGTGCCCGGCTTCATCGCCTTCCACCTGCTGCGCGGACCGACGGCCGAGGATCACACGCTCTATTCCTCCCACACCCTGTGGCGCTCGAAGGCGGACTTCGAGGCCTGGACCCGTTCGGACGCCTTCCGCGCCGCGCACAAGGGCGCCGGCGACAACAAGCCGCTCTACCTCGGCCACCCCAGGTTCGAGGGCTTCGAGGTGATCCAGGAGGTGCTGCCGGCGGCGGCGGCCGCCTTGGCCGGGTGACCCGATCGGCTGAGCTCTGACTTCGTCATCTCGGCGCGAAAACTAGTTTGCGTTTCAGACTGAGTATGGTTCCCTGCCGGCGTCGGCCTGTCGCCAGAAAGAGCCAAGTGCATGAAACACTCCCGCCGCGCTCAGGTAGCCGCGCCAATTTGCGGGGCCGCGATCGTGGCGGCCGCGACGCTGCTCGCCGGGGCCGTGATCGCCCAGCAGAGCGCTGCCCCGGCGCCCGCCAGTTCGCCCGGCCCGACCCTGTTCCAGAGCCGGTGCGCCAGCTGCCATGAGCCGGCCGTGGGCCGGGCCCCGGACCGCGCGCACCTCGCCCAGCTCGGGCTCTTCGAGGTGTTCAACGAGCTCAAGAACGGCTCGATGCGGGCCATGGCCGAGGGCCTGAAGGACGAGGAGCTGGGCGCCATCGCCGCCTACGTCTCACCGCCGCCGAAGTCGCCGGTGGCCGCCACGCCACCGCCCGCCGATCCGCCAAAGTGCAGCGGGACGGCCGCGTTCAGCATGCGCGGGACCGGCTGGAACGGCTGGGGGCAGGACCTGCGCAACTGGCGCCAGCAGACCAACCCGGGTTTCTCCGCCGCCGCGGCGCCGCGCTTGAAGGTGAAGTGGTCGTTCGCCTACCAGGGCGGCAAATACGGCCAGCCGACCGTCGTCGGCGGCCGCGTGTTCGTCACCAGCATCGGCGGCCGGGCCTATGCCCTCGACGCCGGGAGCGGCTGCATGCGCTGGCGCTTCGACGGCGCGACCGCCCGCACCGCCGTCTCGATCGGCAGGTCGAGCGCCTCCCCCAGCGGCTACGCCGCCTACTTCGGCGACAACAGCAATACGGTCTATGCGCTGGACGCCGCCGACGGGACGCTGATCTGGAAGCAGAAGGTCGAGACGCACAGGCTGGCCATCCTCAGCGGCTCGCCGGCGCTGGACCACGGCCGGCTCTATGTGCCGCTATCGTCGTACGAGGAACTGACCGCCTCCGTGCCGATCTACCCCTGCTGCAGCTTCCGCGGCGGCGTGGTCGCGCTCGATGCGGCGAGCGGCAAGGTGCTGTGGAAAACCAACACCATCAGCGCCGCGCCGGCGCCGTCGCACAAGAACAGCGCCGGCACGCAGATGTATGGCCCGGCCGGCGCCGCGATCTGGGGGGCGCCGACGATCGACGCCAGGCGCGGGCTGCTCTACGTCGCCACCGGCGACTCCTACACCGACGTCGCCGAGGACGGCTCAGACTCGGTGATGGCGATGGACCTGAAGACCGGTCAGGTGCGCTGGCGCGCGCAGGTCACCAAGGCGGACAACTACCTCAGCGGCTGCACCTCCGAGCACCCGCTCGTGAACTGCCCGACGCCCCTGGGCCACGACTTCGACTTCGGCGCGCCGCCGATCCTGATATCCCTGCCGGCCGGCGGCGACATCCTGCTGGCAGGGCAGAAGTCGGGCGCGGTCTACGGCATCAATCCGTCCACAGGGCGGCTGCTGTGGACCACCAAGGTCGGCGAAGGCGGCCCGCTCGGCGGCGTCGAGTTCGGCATGGCCACCGACGGCCGGCGGCTCTACGTCGGCAACGCCGACGCCTTCATGCCCTCGCCGCCGGGGCGGCCGGGTCTCGCCGCGCTCAATCCGGCGACCGGCAAGGCGCTGTGGTTCACCGCCGCGCCGCACCTGGCCTGCGGCTGGACCGTCGGCGCGCCTTGCATGAACGGCGTCTCCGCCGCGCCCACGGTGATCCCGGGCCTGGTGTTCGCCGGCGACATGGACGGGCGCCTGCGCGCCTATGCCGCCGCCACCGGCAAGATCGTCTGGGAACTCGACACTGGCGCGGCGACCTACCCGACCATCAACGGCGTCGCCGCGCAGAGCGGCGGCAACATCGACGGACCGGGCCCGGTGGTCGCGGACGGCATGCTGTTCGTGTTCTCCGGCTACCTCGGCAGCCTCGGCGGCAGCGTCAACAACGTGCTGCTGGCGTTCTCGGTGGACGGGAAGTGACCTAGCCCGCGCGGAGCGCAAGAAGAGGGATAACCGCGGAGATCGCGGAGACACGCGGAGACGCCGTGGATGAGACTGAGGCCTGTGACACCCTCGCCGAACGTTCACCGATGCGAGGGCAGTGCTCGATAGCTCCGCGCATCTCCGCGATCTCCGCGGTTATACTTCTTGTTGCCGCTTAGCGGCGCCGTGAGGAGAAGGTTGGCCCCTCCGTCGACGGCACGTGATCGGGCGCGCAGCGCAAGAAGAGGGATAACCGCGGAGATCGCGGAGACACGCGGAGCGGCCCGTGGATGAGACTGAGGTCGGTGAGCAGACCTCTCCGAATGTCCACTGGCGCGAGGGCAATGCTCGGCATCTCCGCGATCTCCGCGGTTCAACTTCTTGATGCTTCCGCTGCGCGGCTAGTCGGCGATCAGCAGCTCGAACACCGCGGCGACGCGTTCGATGAAGACCTCGCGCTCCCGGCCCTGCAGCGGCTCGCCGCGGATCAGGCGTTCGACCAGGAAGCCGATGTAGGTCGCGGCCAGCACCCGGGCGCGGGGCTGGGCGGCCTCGCCGCCGAGCCATTCGCGGATCGGGCCGAGGAAGCGTTCCTGCACGGCGAGGTTCAGCAGCGGGGCGGTGGTCGGCGAGGTGGCGGCGCGGAGCAGGAACTGGAAGGCGTGCGAGCGGCCCTCATGCGGCGCGCCGGCCATCATCGTCGCCACGTCGTGCGGGAAGGTGGCGCGGTCCCACTCGGGCATCCGATCGGGCCGGATCGAGGCCTTCAGCGCCTCGGTGAACAGGCCCTCCTTGCCGCCGAAGTAGCGCTTGATCAGCGCGACGTCGGCGCCGGCCACGGCGGCGATGTCGCGCAGCGCCGCGCGGTCGTAGCCGGCCTCGGCGAACTGCGCCTGCGCCGCCTCGAGGATCGCCGCGCGCGTCGCCGCCGCATCGCGCCGGCGCGGCGGGGCTCGCTCGAGGATCGCGGTCTCGTTCATGCCGACGCTTTCACGCCGGCTTTCAGGCCCGCGCCGGGATGATCACCTGCATGCTCTCGAAGCCGTGCACGAAGGCCGAGTAGCTGCGCACCGGCTCGCCGACCATCTCGATCACCGGAAAGCGCTTCAGGATCTCCTCCCAGATGATGGTGAGCTGCATCTCGGCCACGCGGTTGCCGACGCAGCGGTGGATGCCGAAGCCGAACGACATGTGCTGGCGCGGACGCTCGCGGTCGATGATGTAGGCGTTGGGGTTCTCGATCGCGCTCTCGTCGCGGTTGCCCGAGATGTACCACATCACCACCCGCTCGCCGGCCTTGATGGTCTTGCCGCCCAGCTCGATGTCGCGCGTCGCCACCCGGCTCATGTGCGCCAGCGGCGTCTGGTAGCGGATGGTCTCCGAGACCATCGGCAGGACCAGGTCGGGGTTGGCGCGCAGCTTGGCGTACTGATCGGGGTTGTTGTTCAGCGCGTAGATGCTGCCGGAGATGGTGTTGCGGGTGGTGTCGTTGCCGCCGACGATCAGCAGGATCACCGTGCCGTGGTACTGCTCGCGCGACATCGCCCGGGTCTCCGGATGCGCCGTCAGCATCGAGATCAGGTCGTTGCCGCCGCCGCTCGTGACCCGCTCGTTCCACATGCTCTCGAAGGTCCCGAAGCACTCCATCATGGCCTCGGCCTTGTGCTGCCAGCTCTTCACCGGCCCGTGGCCCGGCTGGTTCATCACCATGTCGGACCAGTAGGGCAGCTTGCGGCGGTCCTCGAACGGGAAGTCGAACAGCGTCGCCAACGTCATCGCCGTCAACTCCTTCGACACCAGGTCGACCCAGTCGAACTGGACGCCGATCGGCAGCGAATCCAGGATCTGCCCGGCCCGCTCGCGCACCAGCGGCGCCATCTTGGCGAGGTTGGCCGGCGCCACCGTCGGGCTGACCGCCTTGCGGTGCACGCTGTGCTCCGGCTCGTCCATGGTGATGAAGCCGGCCCCGCCGCGGCGGCGCGGCTCCTGGCCGATGGCCTTGAGCGCCGCCTCCTGCTCCTCCATCGCCTTCAGGTTGGCCAGGCCAATGCCGTCGGCCGAGGAGAACCCCTCATGGTCGGTGTCCACCGCCATGATGTCCTCCCAGCGTGTCACCGACCAATAGGGTCCGAACTCGCTGTCGGCGGTGAAGTGCACCGGATCCTCGCGCCGCAGCCGCTCGAACACCGGCCAGATGGTGTCGTTCTGGAAGCGCTCGATGTTGGCCGGGTTCAGCTCCGCCAGCGGGGTGGCGTAGGCCTCGGAGAGTTCAGCGCCAGACTCGGGCTTGACGGCGATGTTCATGGAGGGGGTTCCTGGCGGTGGGTGCGTGACGTGAGTCGGCGCTGCGGCGCAGACGATGCTGAGACGTGAGCATCTACGTGGAGGCGCCGGATGTCAATTGTCGTTGACTTAGGTGAGACGCTCACGCCCAGCCGGCATCGCCGCAGGGTCGACCCGTCAGACGTAGCCGACGACGTCGAAGCTCTGCCGTTCCGGCGCCTTCACCTCCGGCAAGTTATGCAGTGTACTGACTTAATCCCACTCAGCCAGAGATGGTGAGTATTCATCATGGCTCAGGCAGGCTGTATTGTGAATTTTAGATGACGTGATCTAGCTCAATTCCTTCGCTGCGCGGTCGGCGCATCTGCTCGGCTCACGTTTAGCCGTGGCGAAGCCGATGTTGGGCGAACAAGCTGTCAGAGACGTCGCCGAGCGGCCACTGGTGAAGATCGCTCGCCCGGCGGCTGAAGACCGCGACGCGTCGTCGTACGCCGGGCCGCCCGTCGTCAAGCTGGACGCCCGCCACATCACCTTCCACTATGGCGCCGAGCGAGCGCTGGACGACGTCACGCTGCCGCTGCACCTGAACCGGGCGACGGCGATCATCGGTCCGTCGGGCTGCGGAAAGTCGACCCTGATCCGGGTCTTCAACCGCATGTACGATCTCTATTCCGACCAGCACGTCAAAGGCGAAGTGCTCTTGGATGGCGTAAACATCCTAGGGCCGGAAATCGACGCGAACCGCATCCGCGCCAGCATCGGCATGGTGTTCCAGGCGCCGGCGCCTTTCCCGATGTCGATCTACAACAACGTCGCCTACGGCCTCAGGACCTACGAGACCTTGTCGCGGGCGGAGACCCGCTGCCGTGTCGAAGCGGCGTTGCGCAGCGCCGCGCTGTGGGACGAAGTGAAAGCCATCCTTTCGACCAGCGCGCTCAGCCTCTCAGGCGGCCAGCAGCAGCGACTGTGCATCGCCCGCACCATCGCCATGCGGCCCGACATCCTGCTGCTCGACGAACCCTGCTCTTCGCTCGATCCCCGGTCCGCCGCCATGATCGAGGAGACGATCGTCGAGCTGAAGGCCGATCGCACTGTCGCCATCGTCACCCACAACCTCCAGCAAGCGGCCCGCATCTCCGACTACACCGCCTTCATGTTCCTGGGCCGGCTCGTCGAGTTCGACACGACCGACGAGGTGTTCGGAATGCCGAAAGATGAACGGACGAGGAATTATGTCACGGGGTGCTTTGGATGACTGAACTGGAGCAATTGCGTCGCGCGGAGCCGGTGATGCCGGATGTGGCTACGCTCTATGAGGATCTGGATGTCCTGATCGCGGATGTCTCTCGCGAAGGGGAACTGCAGGCGAACGCCTGGAGCGCCGTGATCGAGCGTCCCGGCTTCGCGGTCAGCGCCTTGAACCTTGCGCACTACCTGGCCCTGCGCCGGCGCGACCTGCGGCCCATGCAGCGACCGCTCACGGCGCTGGGCCTCTCGTCCCTGGGCCGGCTGGAAAGCCGGGTCCTGCCAACGCTGTTGGCGGTAAGGACCGCGCTGGCGGCGCTGCTCGGCCATCGCCCGCACGGCGCCCTGATCGACAGCGCCGTCTTCGCCGGCGAAGCCCGCCTGGCGGCGCGTCGGCGCGAACTGCTAGGCCCGCCCGCAACATCGGCGTCGACGGCGCTGCTCGTCACCTGCCCCGCCGAGGCTGCAGATGACCCGGCCTTCATGCTGGCCCTGGCGGCGCGGGGGGTCGAGGCGGTGCGCATCAACTGCGCCCACGACAGCCCTGAAAGCTGGCGGCGAATGATCGACAACCTGCGGGCCGCCGAGGCGGCGACCGGCCGCCGGATGAAAGTCTTTATGGATCTGGCCGGCCCGAAGATCCGCGTTGGCGCGGTCCGGACCCCGCCAGAGCGCCTGCGAATCCGCAGGGGCGAGCTGCTGGCGATCGCCGGACCCGGCGCCTTGGATCAGGTCTCGCTCCCCGAGGCCCATTTCGCGGTCGAGTGCACCCTGGCCGACGCCGTCACCTCCGCCAAGGTTGGCGATCGGGTCTTTGTCGACGACGGCAAGCTCGCCTCAAAGGTCGAGCGCGTCGAGGCGTGGGGTCTGGTCGCCCGGGTGACGGCGGCGATCGACAAGGGCTTGAAGCTCAGGGCCGAGAAGGGTCTCAACTTTCCCGACTGCGACCTCAACGTCGACGCCCTGACGGAGAAGGACCGCGCTGACCTGGCGTTCGTCGCCGCCAACGCCGACGGCGTCGAGTTCTCCTTCGTGCAGTCGGCCGCCGACGTGAAGATGCTGCAGGAGGCGCTTGCCCAGCATCGCCCGCGCGACTGGCGCGCTGTCTCGCTGATCCTGAAGATCGAGACCTCGCGGGCCGTGTCCAACCTCCCGGAGATCATCGTGCAGGCGGCGGGGCGGCAGCCAGCCGCCGTCATGATCGCCCGTGGCGACCTGGCGGTGGAGATCGGCTTCGCCCGCACGGCCGAGATGCAGGAAGAGATTCTCTGGCTGGGCGAGGCCTCCGATGTTCCAGTGATCTGGGCCACCCAGGTGCTCGAGCACCTGGCGGCGAAGGGGATACCGTCGCGCGGTGAGATGACCGACGCCGCCATGGCGGCGCGCGCCGACTGCGTGATGCTGAACAAGGGCCCCTACCTGTTCGAGGCGATCGACCAGCTCCAGACGCTGCTGCGGCGCATGGACGATCATCAGCACAAGAAGACGCCGCAGCTGCGCCGGCTCAATTCCTGGCGAATGCCGCCCCCGGCGGCGTCATCGAAACACGAACGCCTGGCCGCGCCCGCGCATGATTGACCAAAGCGGCGATCTGCGATGGCTCTCTGGACGACTTGGTGGGTGTTTCGAGGTATTCCGGGACACAATACTTACTTACGCGTCCAAACCGCTGGTGGATGAGCGACTGGAGGGCCGCGAGACCGATAAGCGCGCTTTTGAGGAGGGGCGTACCGAGGCGCTCAACTTCCTGTTCGACGCCGCGCTCGGCGACGTGGAAGATCGCCGCAACCCGCAGGGGTCGACGGGAAACTAGAGGCCCCTCAGCGCTTATGCATTGCCGGCTCGAGAGCACGGTTCGGTATCTCGGCATCGAGGTCGACGACGCACTGGAGCTATCAAGCAAACGGAGATCTAGTCCTTGCCCCTCGCGGGTCAGGGTCTAATCTTCCCCTCAGGATGAGCGACGTTGTCGGCCCTGGCGATCTGGTTCTATGCGTCAATGCGGCCCCGAACCATGCCACGGGTAGGCCGGTGCCCCTGCGAGCCGGGGAGACCTACCGTGTCGTCGCGGTCATGGAATTCGCCTGCCCATGCGGACGTTCCGATGCTCTGCTGGATGTAGGCGTTGACTACGGGTGGTGCCAGACGCGCTTCCGACTCCTTCCCAAGCCCAAGGCCGAGACCAAGACGCGCCGCGTGTCGGCGCCCAAAGAGAAGGAGACGGTTCGATGAACAGCCGGCTACGGGTTGGGCCGCGTGCCGACCTCGCGAGCTTCGGCTAAGGGTCGAAAGCGCAGGTAGGTTCCGGCGCGCGAAGGTCCGCCCTTGGGCCGCGAGCCAGTGTCCGTTCATGGCGCTTAACAGACATCGCGGGCGATGCTGACGGTGCGACCGCCACCGCTCACAAACCGGCTGTCGCAACCCACGCTGTTAGGCACGCCATTTTCTGGTCCTTGCGCCAGGGGCGACCGGCGGTCGCGCCCAGGGCGTTCAGCTGGAAGTCGACTTGGCCCGGGGTGAGCGGCAACTTGAGCGTCGCCGACTCGCGCAGGGACTTCTCGTCCATCTCGACGACGTCGAGGCCGGCGCCCGCGAAGGCGGCGCGCAGGGCGGCGCGCACGGCCAACCCCTCAGCCACAGGCGGGTGTGCGGGCGCAGACAGGCTGTGCTCGAGCCGGTCAGTCATCCAGCCGGCCCGGTTGATGAGAAGCGCGGCGACGGCCGGCCGGAACCCCTCGCTATGCAGCCCTTCCAACACGCCGGCGAGCGCGCTCGACGCGAGCGCCGCCTGGCGCCGGCGCCCCTCGGCAACGGCGGCGGCGGCCTCCGCCGACGGTCCGCCGCCCTCGGCGCGGGGCATCTCGTAGGCGACCTGGTACGGCTCAAACGCCAGGCGGTCGCCCTCGGCCGCGGTGGCTAGGAACGCGGACAGCACCACCCGCGGCAGTGGCCGGTCAACAGCGACGCCAACCACCACGCTGCCGCCGCGGCCGGCGCGGAATCCGAGAGCGACGGGGGTCATAGCATCAGCCCGGTGCGGGATTCAGCGGTACGATACGCATCCCCAAGAAAGTGTCAGTAGGTGGTTCGCACGCGCGCCTGGAGCGCCCGAGCGGCGGTTGTCGTTGTGATCGAGCGAGGGACGCTCCTCAAAGGAGGCGGCGACGCCCCACGTCAGCCCTACTCAGGCAACACGCAAGCCCTGGAACGCCGGCAGTATCATCGGTCCCAAGCCGCCGCTGAAGCCGAAACACCTCTGGGCGAGCTTTCGGGCAGCCGGCCTTCGCGGGGCAAGCGCCGACCGTCAGCGGCCGCTTGCGCTCGTTAGTCTGGCGCCGACATCGGCGCCCGTCAGTGCGCCGACCAGTTGTAGGCGTCGCCCGCCTGGCATTTGATGCCGTCGATCTTCCACACGCCATCCGTCAGCTTCAACCGGTAGCCGCCGCTGGGGCTGGGCTGAGCGCCCTGTTCCGGGGGCCAGGCGGCGTCGATCACTGCGAGGCTGGGCCCGCTCTGGGTGGTCCTGACGAGGTAGCTGTCGGGGGTGTCCTGGGCGCAGATGATCGGGTCGGCGTCCATGCCGCACAGCTCGCCCGCCTTGTAGACGCCGCCGCAGGCTGCCTTCACCTGGTGGGCTTCCGCGCCGAGGATCGCGGTGGCGAGCGGCGTCGTCAGGTACTTCAGGTACGATGCGCCTGGCGCGGGCGTGGTGCGGGGCCGCCGCCCGGGCTTGCCACCGGTGGGATCGACCTGATCGGGGTTGGCGCCGTCCAGTTTCAGGATCTGCGCCAACGTCTGCTCGGCCGCCGTCTGGGCCGGGTGAAACGCCGGCTTGGCCGAGGCGGACCCGGCGGCCAACGCCGCCGTGACCGCCGTCACGCACACCACGATCGTCGCCTTCATCGCAATTGCCTCCTCTTGCGTCCGCCGCCGGAAGATCGTTGCGGCGGCTGGGCGCCGCGATCCCGAATGTCGCGATAGCGGATGTCGGGGCGCGCCGACAACGTCCGGTTTCCGGGTGAAGGCCAACGACTGAAGCACTGGGCGGGCCCAGGGGCGTCGTGACCACTCTGGGAGAGCGTTGATCCAGATCATGGCCGATCGGCCCAGGAGGGCGTCACCTCATGGGGTCGCGGCGCTTCGCCCCGATCGCAACCGTCGCCCAGCGAAAGGATCACACCATGAACACCAACAGGATCGAAGGCGCCGCCAAAGAGGTCGCAGGCTCCATCAAGGAAGTTGTCGGCAAGGTCACGGGCGATCGGAAGCTGCGCGTGCGAGGCGCCGTCGAGAAGTCGCTAGGATCCGCACAGGTCGCGATCGGCAAGGCGCAGGACAAGCTCGGCGTCGCGCTGAAGAAGTAGCCGGCGCTCGGCCCGCGGCCAGGAAGGCCCGCACTGGCGTAACGCGCGGCTCGCGCGCCTAGACTAGGCGGCTGCAGCGACCCTGGCGGCGGCCTTCGTGGTCGGACGTGGCATGCGAAGCGCGGCGCTTATCGCCAGCGGTTTGAACACCTCGGCGGACACCAGATACGCGGCCACGATTCCCACCAACGCGAGGGTCACGGGCGCCGGGGGCGCCACGAAGTCGAACCAGGCCCCTGCCGGGGTGAAGGGGATCGCCAGCGCCACGGCCAGGGCCGTCAAGGTGGAAATCACCAGCACGCGATTAGGTGCGTCCCGCCAGGGCCGTCCGCGCGTGCGGATCAGGAACACCACCAGGGTCTGAGTGGCGATGGACTCGAGGAACCAGCCGGTGCGGAACACCTCGGGGCTGGTGCGGAACAGCAGGTAGAGGACGCCGAAGGTCGCCATGTCGAAGGCCGAAGAGAGCGGCCCCATCACGGCGGCGAACCGGACGATGTCCTGCAGCCGCCAGTGTTGCGGCCCCCCGATGTCGGCGGCCCGGACGTTGTCGAACGGAATGCCGATCTCCGAGACGTCGTAGAGCAGGTTATTCAGCAGAATTTGGGTCGCCAGCATCGGCAGGAACGGCAGGAACAGCGACGCCGCCGCCATCGAGAGCATGTTGCCGAAGTTGGAGCTGGCGCCCATCCGCACGTACTTCAGGATGTTGGCGAAGGTCCGCCGGCCTTCCTCCACGCCGTCGGCGACGACGGCCAGATCGGAGTCGAGCAGGATCATGTCGGCCGCCGCGCGCGCCACGCCGGTCGCGCCGTCCACCGAGAGGCCGACGTCCGCGGCCTTGATGCCAGGCGCATCGTTGACGCCGTCGCCCATGAAACCCACCACCTCGCCGGCGGCGCGCAAGGCATGGACGATGCGCACCTTCTGATCCGGCGACAGGCGGGCAAAGACATCGGTGTCGCGGGCGCGGACCCGCAGCGCATCGACGCCGAGGCTGCCCAAGTCGGTCCCGGTGATCACCTGCTGGGCGCGCAGCCCGACGATGGCGGCCAGGCGGCCCACCACGAGCGGATCGTCGCCCGAGAGGATCACCACGCGGACGCCGGCGGCGGCCAGCCTCGCCACCGCGGCCGGGGCGCTGGCCTTCGGCGGGTCGGCGAAGGTGCAGAGCCCCTCGAGGACCAGGCCGGTCTCGTCGTCAGCCTCGGGGTCGCGCGGCGCGCCCGACCACGGCCGCGAGGCGATGGCGACGGCGCGCAGCCCCTGGCTCGCAAGCGCCTGGATACGGGTCATCGCCGCCTGCCGCGCCGCCGCATCGAAGGGCGCGCCGCCGGCGGTCGCGCAGGCGGCCAGCACCGCCTCCGGCGCGCCTTTGACGATCAGCACCAGCCCCTCGGGACCGTCGGCCAGCACGGCGCCCATGCGCCGCTGATAGTCGAACGGCAGCAAGCCTCGCCGGGTCCAGCCCTTCGCCGCGTCAGGCCGCGCCTTGGTCAGCGCATCGTCGAGGGAGCCCTTGTCGCCGCCGAGGCTGGCGCAGATCGCCGCGAGCAGGACCGGTCGTTCATCCGGCGTCCCGCCCGGCGCCAGTGATCCGGCCAGCTCGATCTGCGCGGAGGTCAAGGTGCCGGTCTTGTCCGTGCACAACACCGTCATCGCGCCCAGGTCGTGGATCGCCGCGAGCCGCTTGACGATCACCTTCTTGCGCGACATCCGCACGGCCCCGCGAGACAGCGTGACGGTGGTGATCATCGGCAGCAGCTCGGGGGTCAGGCCGACGGCGAGGGCGACGGAGAACATCAGCGACTGGATCAGCGGCCGCCCGAAGGCGACGTTGGCCGCCAGCACACCCACCACCAGCACCGCGGTCGCGCGGGCGACCAGGAACCCCAACTGGCGAAGATCGCGCTGGAACGGTGAAATCTCGGCCGCGGCGTTGAGGGACGAGGCCGCTTCGCCAAACAGGGTGTTGGCGCCGGTGCCGATCGCCAGCGCCGTCGCCTCGCCGGTCTGAGCCACGGCCCCGCGGAACAGCGCGTTGCTCGCCTCGGAGGCGGTGTCGACCTGCACATCGCCCGGCCGCTTGATCACGCCGTAGGGCTCGCCGGTCAGGGCTGCTTCGTTGGCGGTGAAGGCGCTGGCCTCCAGCACCAGCGCGTCGGCTGGGATGATGTCGCCCACGGTCACCCGGAACACGTCGCCGGGGACCACGGTCTCGGCGTCGATGGAAACGAACGCCCCGTCTCGCCTGACCTCGGCCTTGAGCGCCACCGACTTGCGCAGGGCCTCGGCGGCGCGCTTGGCCCCGCCCTCCTGGAGCGTATCCAACGTCACCGATGCGCCCAGGATCACCAGGATGATGAGGGCGCTGGGCGCATCGCCCGTCGCCGCCGACACCACGGCCGCCGCGATCAGGATCAGGCACATCGGCTCGAGCAGCCGACGCCCGACCGAAATGATCAGCCCCGCTTCGCGCGCCTTCGCGTCGGCGTTGCGGCCATATTTCGTCAGCCGGGCGGCGGCGTCGGCCGACGTCAGGCCCGCGACGCCGCACCCGAGCGCGGACGCCGCGGCGGCGGGCGGCTGCTTCCAGAACGGGCCGACGGCCATCTGTCCCTCCCCCCTTCTTCCCGCCCGCTCACTTCGATCGAGGTCTAGCCCGCAAGAACCGC
>DATNIH010000081.1:0-6288 GCA_035604515.1 Caulobacteraceae bacterium
GGCGGGCGGCCGCCGCCAACGCCGGCATCGGCGAGGCGCGGGCGGCCTTCTATCCGGACGTGACGCTGCAGGCGCTAGCAGGCTTCCAGGACACCAGCCTCGGCGGCTGGTTCGCGGCCCCCAACAGCTACTGGACGCTGGGGCCGTCGCTGGCGCTGACCCTGTTCGACGGCGGCGAGCGCGGCGCCCAGTTGCGCGCGGCGAAGGCCGGTTTCGACGCCGAGAGCGCCGCCTACCGCGCAACGGTGCTGCGCGCGTTCCAGGACGTGGAAGACAACCTCGCACTCCTGAATCACCTGGCCTCCGAAGCACAGTCGCAGATGGCCGCGGTCGATGCGGCCAGCCGCACCGAGAACCTGGCGCTGACCCGCTACCGCCAGGGCGCGGTCAACTACCTCGAGGTCGTCACCGCCCAGACCGCCGATCTGGAGGCCAAGCGCGCCGCGCTCGACATCGAGACTCGCCGGCTCACCGCCAGCGTCGGCCTGATCCGCGCCGTTGGCGGTGGCTGGACCCGCGATGACTTGGACGCTGGACCCACGCTCGCACGCAGGTAGGTCCAGCCGCATCCACCCCCCCCGGCACGCGCGGAAGCGCCTGGTCAGCTGGATGGCGGCAGCCTTGGGTCGACGGCGTTTTCATCTGTAACGAGTGCGTCGACGTCGCGAACGACACGCTCGCGAAGAAGCGGGCTGAGCATGATCCCAATAGACCCAGAGTCAGGTTCGACTACCCCGCCCAGCTGCGCAGTGCGATCTCCGAGAAGCTGCTGAAGCTGGTCGCGGGGGTCGAGCCGCTGCGTGAGGATGTCGCCGCCTACCAGGCTCTGAACGTAGAAATCCTGCGCGAGCGCGGCGTCAGTTGGGCCGACATCGGCGGAGCGCTGTGCGTCAGCCGCCAAGCGGCTTGGAAGCGCTTCGCCAAAGGACCGGAGGGCGAGTAGTGCCGCCCTGTGATGGTAGCGATTTGCGGGCTCCGGGCCGATGAAGACGAAGATCGTCAAAACCGGCGTGACGCTTCGCAGTGCTGCCGCGTCGGATGCACCGGCCCTCGGCAGGCTTCACGTCGCCAGTTGGCGGGAAACTTACACGGGAATGATCGCTGACCAGATGCTCGCGGCGCAGTCGGTCGAGAAGAGGGCGGCGATGTGGAAACGGATCATCTCAGACCAACAATCCAAGACGGCGGTCTATCTCGCCGAGGGAAGCGGTGTGATTGTTGGCTTCGGCTCCTGCGGCCCTCCAAGGACAGAACAACTCTTGGCAGATGGGTACGATGCAGAGATTGAGGCAATATATGTCCTCAGACCATCGCAGGGCCGCGGCGTAGGAAAGGCGCTGATGCACAGGATGGCATGGGACCTAGCCGCGCGCGGCTATAATGGGGCGAGCCTATGGGTGATCCGCGAGAATGCCAGAGCACGCCGCTTCTATGAACTGCTGGGCGGAGCGGTCGTCGCTGAGAGGGAGGACCGGCGCGCTTACGGAGTGCTGAATGAGGTAGCTTATGGCTGGCGGCCCCTCGATCAGCTGAGACCCGGTTAGGAGCGCGCCTAAGAGCCGACGCTCGCGTCGAGTCCGTCTAACCACCGCTCCCGGACACCCTCCTGGTAGGTCCGCGGGCCATCGCATTCCCGGACAGCGGACGCTCGGAAGGTCAGAGTTGGGTGGAGTGCGGGCAATTTAAGAAGACCGGCCGTCGGGCGGATTCGACCGGAACTGCGACGGAGTCATGCCGCGCCACCGGCGGAAGGTTCGGCTGAAGTTGGTCGTGTCACGATATCCGACCTCGGCGGCGATTTGCTCGACAGGGTCGGCGGTGTGGGCGAGGCGCCAGCAGGCCAGCGTGGCGCGGGATTCGTCGACCAGCGCCTGGTATCGGAGCCCCATTTCCTTCAGTCGCCGGATCAGCGTCCTCGGCGAGACCGCCAGCGAAGCGGCGATCGCCTCCAAGCTCGGATAGGCGCCGCCCGCCTCCGCGAGTCGGCCCCTGATCAGCGAAGCGATGTCGCCGCGCGAGGCGACGTCGACTTCCCAGACCTCCCGCTGGCACTCGCGCAACGCTGCCGCGAGGGCTTTTGCGTCGGCCGCCACGCACCGCCCCGAAAGCGACGCGCGGGGCGTGCGGACGCGAAGCGACGCTGCGCCGTGTTCGACCGCGCCGGCAAAACAGGTCGCATAGCGCTCGGCCCACGGCGGCGGCGGATAGGGGAACTGGAACACCATCCCGTCGAGCGTTCGCCCCGCCACGGCGGCGATCATCCTGCCCACTTGCATAGCCGTGGCCTCAAGGACGACGAGGCGCATGTCGCCGTAGTCGAAGCTCTCGATGAACTCGATGTCGCCGTAGTCGTCCGCCACCCGGTAGCGGAAGCGCCCGGTATGGGCGCGGGCTCCGCCGAACTCCGCCAGCGTTCGCAGCGCCTCGTCGAGCGTCGCGCTTGCGGCCATCGCCACGCCCAGCGGCCCGTGGGCGGTCGAGGGCGCCAGCTCGCCGAGCGCCAGACCGAAGCCCTCTCGCGACGGCCGCGGCAGCGCCAGGACGAGGCGCCGCATCACTTCAAAGGGCACGAGGCTGTCCGCCGACTCGACATCGGCAGCGCGCATCCCGACTTCGGCCAGCACGTCATCGACCGCGACCCCGGCCCGCTCGAGCAGGATCAGGATCAGTCGCGCCTGGGTCGGGTGAATTCCCGGAGACTCCCAGTCGGTCAGGGCGCGCGGCGCGGGCATGCGCGGACATTGTCATAAAAAGACGACCGGCTGTCACCTGGGGCGGTGGCGGACGAGCCGCTCGCGCGGCAAGGGTCGTCACCAGCGCGAGCCCCCCGCGCTCCAACCGCGAGCGAACACGATGTCCGATCAACTGGCGCTGCCGGCTCTATCGCCGGCTGACGAGAAGCGGTGCGCCAGGGCCCTGTCGCCGCCGGTTGCCTGGCCCACACTGGCGATGGCGGTCGTGCTGCCCACTACCCAATGGAGCGTCGTCGGCCTGGGGTTGGCGGGCGGTCTGCCACTTTGGACCTGCGCGGCGATCCTGACCATGACCGCCTATGCTCACTACACGCTGGTGCACGAGAGTATCCACGGAAACCTGGTCCCCGGACGCCCGCGTCTGCGCTGGCTGAACGACGCGGTCGGCTGGGTGGGGGCGCTGGGCCTCAGCTACAACTGGCCGATCATGATGCGCGGCCATGCGCTGCACCACGCCCACACCAACACCGACCAGGACCCGGACATCCACGTGAAAGGCACATTCGGCCAGTTGCTGGTGAAGTGGCTGGTGTTCGTGCCGGTATCGCTCGTCCCACAGAGCTTGCTCCGGTTCATCGCGCCGGCCCAGTATCGCAAGCTGGAGCGCATGCTGCGTCCCGGCGAGATGCTGCAGGGCTCGGCGGTCTCGCTCGCCATCCTAGGGCTGCTGGCGCTGTCAATCGCGACCGGTCGGGTCCTCGATTGGCTCTGCCTGCTTTTCATCCCGACCCGCGTCGCGGCGCTGATCCTGCAGATTTGCTTCTCCTGGCTGCCGCACCATCCGCACGATCGGACAGAGCGCTACCTCAACACCCGCGTCAGCCTCTGGCCGGGCGGCACGGTGCTGCTGCTCCAGCAGAACCTGCACCTGATGCATCATCTCTGGCCAAGCGTGCCGTTCTACAACTACGCCCGGCTCTATCGGGGCCTTCGCCCGACACTGGTTGCCAGGGGCTCGCCCATCCAGGGGCTGATGGTCGGCCGATATGCGAAAGACCGTACTTACGCTTGAGTTCTCGGAGACAGGATCGTGGTGACACGAAGGTCCGAAACGGGGTCGAATATTGCACTTGGCTCCCAGGCCAATAGCGAACTCAACCACCAAAGTCCGCCAAAGCACCACTGGCGGACAACATACCCTCCGAACTTCGAGGTTGGGGCTAAGACCGCCACCCGGGGACTTTCAGTTGGGTCGGTCAGGAACCGCAACTTGAATGCCCAGCCGAGCGAACTCCGTGGTCATATCCGCAAGGGCTTGGTCGGTCGACTGGAAGAGGATGCCGCGCCAACCTAGCGAAATCGCGCCCGCGACATGCATGATCACGTCGTCCAGGAACACGATGTCCGACCCTGCCTGTCCGAGCTGCTTCTCGACCTGGCGGAACATCGCCGGGTCGGGCTTCTGGAGACGGATGTCTGCCGACGAAATCACGACGTCGAACAGGCGTTGAAGCTCCGGCCTCGCGATGAGTGTCGCGGCGCGCTGGATGTTGTTGGTAAGCGCTGCTGTTCTCACGCCTTGACGCCGCAGCGACATTACCTTGTCGGCTAGGGCCTCGTCAGGGTGCGAGGCAAAGGCCTCGGTCGCGATTTCGCCAACAAGCTCCGGGGTGATACCGAGCCGCCCGGCTACCGCCGAGTAGCAATCCTCGGGACTGATCTGGCCGAGTTCGGCCGGGCCCCACTCCGGACCGCCCCAAAGCCGCTCCGCCAATGCCTCCGCTTCACATCCGAGTTGTTCGGCCCAGCGCGAATGGAAGGCGTTGTTGGGCCAGGAGCGATAGACGACGCCGCCCAGATCAAGCACGAGTGCTGGCATTTGCGGGGACCGCCCAAGTTTGGCCGAGCTTGGCGACCCGTATCCGATCACAGGGTCCGCCCAGCGTCGAGCCTGCCGTCGGCGGACCGCCGAGAAACGGACATTTGCGGCGCGTCCGCGAAACGACCGCAGCCGGAAAGGTCGACGAGGTGCCGGATCACGTCCACCGCCGCATCGGTTTCCGGACGGCCCCTCGGCGGTGTACTGCGCGAAACCTGCCGTTCGGAATAGCCGGGTTGGGGGAAACCTGCCGTCGGCGCGCGATGGCCCATGCCCGAGCCGATGGCGTTAGGGGCATCCCTCGAACGGTCTGATCGCAGGTCGCGGCGCGACCGACGCCGACGCTTGAACCGCGTGCAAGGGCCTGGTCGAGGGAAAGGTGATGTCTCCATCGCCGATGTCACTCGGCAGGGGCTACAGCCGGCGAACTGGCGAGACTGCGCCTCATGCCGTCCCCCTCACGACAGGACGTCGGCGTCTCCAGGCCACCGTCCAGCGCCGCACGCCAACGAAGAACAGCGGCACGAAGAAGATCGCCATGAGCGTCGCCGCCAGCATGCCGCCGATCACGCCGGTGCCGATGTCGTGCTGGCTGGCCGCGCCGGCGCCGGTGGCGATGGCGAGCGGGAAGACGCCAGCCATGAACGCCAGCGATGTCATCAGGATCGGCCGCAGACGCAGGCGCGAGGCCGTCATCGCAGCCTCGCGCGGATCGGCCCCGCGCTTCTCGGCGACGTCGGCGAACTGCACGATCAGGATGGCGTTTTTCGCCGAGAGCCCGATCGTGGTCAGCAGGCCGACCTGAAAATAGACATCGTTGTAGAAGCCGCGCAGCGTCGCGGCGCTCACGGCGCCGAACACGCCCAGCGGCACCACCAGGATCACCGACAACGGGATCGACCAGCTCTCGTAAAGCGCGGCCAGGCACAGGAATACGATCAGGATCGAGAGTGCGTAAAGGAGCGGCGCCTGCGAGCCCGACAGCAGCTCCTGATAGGATAGCCCTGTCCATTCGTAGCCAACGCCGTGCGGCAGTTGGCCGATCAGCTTCTCCATTTCGCGCATTGCCGCGCCTGAGCTCTGGCCGGGCGCCGACTCGCCCTGGACCTCCAGCGCAGGTACGCCGTTGTAGCGGCCGAGCTGCGCGGGACCGACGGTCCAGTCGGTGGTAGCGAAGGCCGAGAAGGGCGCCATCGCGCCGGACGAGCCGCGCACATACCAGTCGCCGACATCTTCCGGCCGAGCGCGAAATGGCGCGTCGCCCTGCAGGAACACCCGCTTCACCCGCCCGCGGTCGACGAAGTTGTTGACAAACTCCCCACCCCAGGCGGTCGCGAAGGTGTTGTTGACGGCGCCGATGTCGACGCCGAGGGCCGTGGCCTTGGACTGGTCGATGTCGAGGTGCAGCTGCGGCGTGTCGGCCTGGTTGTTCGGCCGCACGCCGGAGAGAACGGGATCCTTCGCCGCGAGCTGCAGCAGGCGGTTCTGCGCCCCGGCCAGCGCGTCGTGGCCGAGGCCCGCTCGGTCTTCCAGCTGCAGGTCGAAGCCGGACGACTGACCGAGACCCGGCACCGCAGGCGGCACCAGCAGGAACACCTGACCATCATGGACTTGCTGCGACAGGGCCTGAGTCGCGCGCCGGGCGATCCCCTGGGCGCTGTTTTCAGGCCCCGGACGGTCCTTCCAGTCGCTGAGGTGTATGAACGCCTGGCCGAG
>DATNIH010000082.1:0-2660 GCA_035604515.1 Caulobacteraceae bacterium
CGACTGGCGCGAACTCTCCGGATCGGTGGACGCCGACCCCGGCCGCTATGCCCAGATCGTCGAGCAGAACCAGACCGACCAGCGGGCCGCCGGCCATTGGGGCGTGCCGATGATGGTGTTCAACGGCGAGCCGTTCTTCGGTCAGGACCGCTTTGACCAGCTGGTCTGGCGGATGCGCCAGGCCGGCCTGACCCAGCGAACGTAGGGATCAGGTCTCGGCCGCCGCCAGCTTGTCCTGGGTCCGCAGTTCGAAGTCCGAGGCGTCGTGGCGTTCGTGCAGCTGGCTGGCGGGATCGCCCCAGGCGCAGTTGACCATGCGGCCGCGCTTCACCGCCGGACGGGCGCCGATCTGGTCGGTCCAGCGCTGCAGGTGCTTGTAGTCCTGCACCTGCAGGAACTCGCCGGCGCCGTAGGCCAGGCCCTTGGCCAGTCCGCCGTACCAGGGCCAGACCGCCATGTCGGCGATGCTGTACTCGTCGCCGCCGAGATACTCGGCCTCGGCCAGCCGACGGTCGAGCACGTCGAGCTGGCGCTTCACCTCCATCGCGAAGCGGTCGATCGCGTATTCGATCTTGGTCGGCGCATAGGCGTAGAAGTGGCCGAAGCCGCCGCCGAGATAGGGCGCGCTGCCCATCTGCCAGAACAGCCAGCACAGGCACTCGGCGCGCTTGGCTGGGTCGGTCGGCAGGAACGCGCCAAACTTCTCGGCCAGGTGCAGCAGGATGGCGCCCGACTCGAACAGCCGGATCGGCGTCGGCCCGCTGCGGTCCATCATCGCCGGGATCTTCGAGTTGGGATTGATCGCGACGAAGCCGCTGCCGAACTGATTGCCGTCGATGCGGATCAGCCACGCGTCGTACTCGGCGCCGCTGTGGCCGGCCGCGAGCAGCTCTTCCAGCATCACCGTGACCTTGATGCCGTTGGGCGTCGCCAGCGAATAGAGCTGCAGCGGATGTTTGCCGACCGGTAGTTCCTGGTCGTGCGTCGGCCCGGCGATCGGGCGGTTGATGGCGGCGAAGCGTCCGCCACTCTCCTTGTTCCAGGTCCAGACAGCGGGCGGGACGTACTCGGCGCTGTCGGGCTCAGCGGTGTCGGTCATTCAGTGGGCTCCAATGCCTGGTGGGGCGCCTCGACCCCGGCGCCGCTTGGATTTGGGCTGCGACGGGCCGCTTTGCAATCACGCCGCGGTCAACTCATGGCGTGTGGGCACGGGCCCCGATGGATCGTAGGCTGTTCGCTCATGGCCCGGCCCGACTTCGTTTTCATGCTAACCCGAGGCGATGTGACGATCGCCGACGCCCGCGACCAGCTGCCCCACGCCATCGAGGGAGGCGTGCGGCACATCGGCTTCAAAGACATTGGCCTGCCGTTGGCGGAGATGAAGGCGCTGGCCGGCGAGATCCGCGCGGCTGGCGCGGTCCTCTACCTGGAGATGGTCAGCCTGGACGCTGAAGCCGAGGCGCGAGGCGCGCGAACTGCCGTCGAACTCCAGGTCGATGTTCTGATGGGCGGCACCCGGCCCGCCGTCGTCGAACCGATCATCGCCGGGACTCAGGTCCGCTACTACCCGTTCCCCGGCGAGATCGTCGGCCACCCGAGCCGCCTCGCCGGCGACATCGCGTCTATTGCGAGGAGCGCCAGCGATCTGGCCGCTCGCGACGGCGTGCATGGGCTCGACCTGCTGGCTTACCGGTTCACCGGCGACGCGCCGGCGCTGGTCGCAGCGGTGTGCCGCGCCGCGGGCGCAAAGCCGGTCATCGTCGCCGGTTCGATCGACTGCGATGAAAGAATCGCCGCGACTGCCGCGGCCGGCGCAGCCGGCTTCACCATCGGCACCGCCGCGCTCGACGCCGCTTTTCCCGCCGCGCCGGGTCTGCAAGCGCAGTTAGCGCACATCGGTGGCGTGGTCCGCGGATTAGGCTGAGACTCGCCGCCGCTACCGCCGCAGCTCGCGTCCGATCGCTTCCTTCGCGGCCGCGACGATGGCGTCGGCGTCCAGGCCGTGGATGCGGAACAGATCGACGATGTCGGCGCTCTGGCCGAAGCGTTCGACCCCGAGCGCGTGGATCGCGTGGCGGTGCACGCCGCCCAGCCAGCTCAGCGTCGCCGGATGGCCGTCGATCACCGTGACGATCGCGCCGCCGGCGGGCAGCTGCGCCAGCAGAGTTTCGACATGGGCGCGCGCGGTCCGATCGCCGCCGGCCCTGGCCTTCTGCGCCGCGGTCCAGCCGGCGTGCAGGCGGTCCGGCGAGGTGACGGCCAGGACGCCGAGGTGCGGATTGCGCTCCATCATCCGCGCCACCGCCTCCATCGCCTCGGGCGCCACCGCGCCGCAATAGGCGATCGCCAGCTGGGAGGACGGGTTCGGTTTGCGCAGCCAGTAGCCGCCGTCGATCACAGCGTCGCGGAAGGCGTCGTCGACCTCGCGCCGCGGCTGCTCGAGGCCGCGGGTCGAGAGGCGCAGATAGACTGAGCCGCCGTCGTCGGCCTGCATGTGCCGCAGCGCCCAGCCCATGATGATCGCGACCTCGTCGGCGTAGGCCGGCTCGAAGTAGCTGAGTCCGTCCTGCGCCATGCCGATCAAAGGCGTGTTGATCGACTGGTGGGCGCCGCCCTCGGGCCCCAGCGTGATGCCGGAGGGCGTGGCCACCAGCATGAAC
>DATNIH010000083.1:0-28077 GCA_035604515.1 Caulobacteraceae bacterium
CCTTGTACATCCGCAGCACGATCGGCGCGGTGGCCTCGGCGCGCGGCACTTGGCGAAGTCTGGGCATGGGAGCGCTCCTTGCGACCAGGGACAGGCTTAGGCGGCGCCGACGAACTTCGCCACCTGGGCGGAATCGAAATATTCGTCCAGCCGGGTGATCAGCCCGCCCTCGACCGCGCAGACGAGGCAGGCCGTGAGCCGCACCGCGACCCCGTCCGCCCGCACGCCGGTGAGATCGTGCTGCTGCACGAAGCCGCCTTCGAATACGTGCAGTCGCCGGTTGGCGTAGACGCGGTTGGAGATGCGCTTGACGAACCCCTTCAGCGTCTCGGCGTTGTCGTCGCGGGTTTGCTCGGCGTCGTCGGTGTTGTGCCAGATCTTCGCGTTCGGCGCGTAGCAGCCGTAGAGCGTGCCGATGTCGCCTTGCTCCACCGCATCGAAGAAGCGCTTGGCCAAGGCGCGGGTATCGGCTTCGGATGACATGACGGTTCCTGCGCAGCGGGCGAATGAGACCCGCGAAAAATTGCATGCAATCTGGACCGAGGCAAACCGATTATCCGTGAACCCCGGGCTGCCGTCGCGTTATCCCCGCAGGCTCAGCGGCGGCACTTCGGATCGGTGGAGCGCCCGCCGCAGACGTAGACCTGGTCCATCAGGTATCGGTCCGCCGCCGCCTCGGCCTTGAGCAGCGCCGCCGCCTTGGCCGCCTGCGCCTTCGGGAACACCAGCTGATCGCCGTCCGCCGAAGCGGGCACGCGGAACTCGCGAGAGATCGAGTACAGCGCCGTATCGCCGCTGATCGCTTTGTAGAAGATGTGCACCCCGAAAGCCTGGCCGCGCTCAGTGCCGCACCGCACCTGGCCATAGGCGACGCGAAGGCCGCCCTCGGTGCGAGCCACCGGGCCGGAGACCTTCACCCCGGCGCAGGCGCCGCCGACGTTGGCGAAGATGTTGCGCAGGAAAGCGCTCGGGTCGACGCCGCGGTTGGCGGCGAACCCCTGATCGGTCAGCATGTCGCTGTAGTCGTCGTCGCGACGATCGGCGGGGATCTGTTCGTGGATCCAACCCTGCGGCCCCGACTTGTCGGTGATCCGCTTCCACGCCGGCGGACCGGGATAGGGCTTCATCACCAGTTGTTCGTCGGCCGCGGCGGCGGACCCGGCGACGAACGCCATCATCGCGGCCAGGGCGAGAACCATCCGTCCACGCATCTTCGCTCCCCAGTCCGACGCGCTCGCTCAATAGCCGCGCGCGCCGTGCACCTGCTGATAGGTCTTCTGCAGCAGGGCGCCCACCGCGCCGCCGCTGGCGATGGTGCTCTTGCCGAGGAAGTGATCGCGGCCGAGCAGGGTGGCCAGCTCGGGCGGTTTGCCGGCCAGCCAGTCGTCGCCGAGGTGGCGATAGTCCTCCACCGGCGCGAAGCCGAGGCGGGTGTAGGTCAGGTGCAGCACCACGCGCTCGCCGTCGATCTGGCGCGGGTAGTTGCCGTGCCAGACGTTCCCGTTCCACAGCACCAGCGAGCCTTTCGGCGCTACGATCGGCCGGGCGCCTTCGAGGCTCTGGCGCACCTCGCGGGGCGGATGGCTGCGGTGTTTGTGGGTGCCGGGGATGACCAGCGTGGCGCCGCCTTCGAGGCTGAACTCGTCGGTCACCCAGCAGACGGTGCACATGATCTCCCAGGGCGGAAACGGCGCCGGGAACCAGCTGTTGTCGGCGTGCAGGCCGAGCGATCCCGGTCCCTTCTTGCGCACCGAGCCCACCAGCTGCGAGAGGATGAAGCCGGGGCCAAGCAGGAACTCCGCCATCGCCAGCAGGCGGGGCGCGAGCACCGCCTCGGCGAACACCGGCTCGCGCCCCAGCAGCACGCCGGCCGAGTAGCCCTTCGCGCGGCCTTCCGTGCCCTGCGCGCAACGGACGATCGCCGCGCGCACCTCGTCGGTCAGCGCATGGGCGACGGGGTCCTGGAGGATGGTGTAGCCGTCATCGACCAGCTGACGGACGTTGTCGCGCAGGTCGAGGTCATCGATGCGGGGCGCAAGGTCTTCGGCGACGGCGTAGGGGTCGAGGGCGGTGTCCAGCGGCATCGAGGCGTTTCCATCTTCCGTCCGCCGTCTTGGGCGCGGCGCCGAGCGGGCGAAGTTACCGTCGCCGCCGCGCGCGGTGTCAAGTTGCGGCGATGGGCTGGTTTGATCCGCCTCGCGCCCAAAATCCTGGCTAGGTGTAGCGCGTTGGGAGCATGGGATGGGCATCAGAAACTATCTGATCGAAGGCGTTTCCGGCGCCGGCAAAACCACGGTGGCTGAAGAACTGCAGCGACGCGGCTACCACGTCATCCACGGCGACCGGGAGTTGGCCTATCAGGGCGATCCAAAGACTGGGGAACCCGTGGATGGGCTTGCCCACGCGCACCATATTTGGAACGTAGACAAGGTCAGAGCGCTGGTGGCCGACCAAAGCCATGCTGCCTCTTTCTTCTGCGGCGGCGCCCGGAATTTCCCTCGCTTCATTGATTTGTTCGATCGGGTCTTCGTTCTCGAGGTCGATCTGGAAGCGTTGATCCGACGGCTTACCGAGAGGCCGGAAACTGAGTGGGGCGGAAGACCTGCCGAACGGCGCCTCGTCAGGCGGTTGCACGCAACGAAAGAAGATGTCCCGAAGGGCGGTGTCGTAATCGACGCCACCGCTCCGATTGAACGCGTCGTGGATGAGATTTTGGAAAGGTGCGACTAGGTCACGGACGCGGGCGGACCGGTCCGCCAAAATTCAAACTGACCCGCAGCCAAGTTGGCCCGGCTTTGACAGGACGACCGGCGCAGCCGAGCTTCGCGCGCCATGAGTCCCGCCGCCGTCGCCAGCCTGATGATGCTCACCTCCGGCGCGGCGCACGCGACCGTCAATGCGGTGCTGAAGTCGGGCAGGGACAAGATGTCCAGCCGGGCGCTGATCGACGGCTTCTCGGCGCTGCTGGTGCTGCCGCTGGCGTTCTTCCTGCCGCTGCCGGCGCACGCCTGGGTCTGGCTCGCAGCCTCGGGCGCGATCCACCTGGTGTACCTGACGGCGCTGATCAAGGCGTTCGAGAGCGCCGACATGATGGTGACTTACCCGCTGATGCGGGGCATGGCGCCGATGCTGGCCTCGCTGGTCGCCGTCAGCGTGTTCCACGAGCCGCTGACGGCCGCGGTCGGGGCGGGGGTCGGATGCGTGTCCGTGGGCGTGATGGTGGCCGCGTTCGGGCGCCATCTCGATCGGCGGGTGCTGGCCTGGTCGCTGCTCACCGGCGCGTCGATCGCGCTCTACACCGTGGCCGACGCCCAGGGCGTGCGGGCCGCGCCGTCGGCGCCCAGCTACATCGTCTGGATCTTCCTCATCGACGGCGGGATCATCGCCGTGCTGTTCGCGCTCTGGCGCGGCCCGAGGTTCATGCTCTCAGCCCGCAGCGAGTGGCGCGCGGGCCTGGCCGCCGGCATGGGCTCGATCGTCTCCTACGGCCTGGCGCTGTGGGCGCTGCGGCTCGGCGCAACGCCCCGGCTGGCTGCGCTGCGCGAGACCTCGGTGCTGTACGGCGTGGTCATCGCCATCGTGTTCCTGAAGGAACGCGCCACCCCGGCCAGGCTGGCCAGCGCCGCCCTGATCGGGTTGGGCGCGGCGGTGTTGGTGCTATCCGGGTAGTCCCAGCAAGGGCGCGCGCCGCAGGCAGGAAGATTTAACGAGGTCGCGGAGGAGACGCAGAGATCGCAGAGAAGCCGACTCCGCGTCCTCTGCGCCTTCTCTGCGCCTCTGCGTTCAAACCTTTGTGCGCCTGCGGCGCGCTCCAGCTTCGACGGCTAAGCTCACCGCACCGACAAGCCGCCGTCGATCACCAGTTCGGCGCCGGTGACGTAGCGGGACTGGTCGGAGGCTAGCCACAGCACGCCGTTGGCGATGTCGGCCGGGACGCCCTTGACGCCGAGCGGCACGGCCTGGGTCGACATGGCGTCGAGGTCGGGCGGGGCGTTGGCGCCAGGCTGCTGGCCCATGTTGGCGATCGAGAGCCAGATCGGCGTCTCGATGATGCCGGGGTGCACCGAGTTGACCCGCACGCCGTCCTTGAAGTTGGCGCACTCCATGGCGATCGCCTTGGTGAAGAGCCGCACCGCGCCCTTGGTCGCGCAATAGGCGGCCAGGATCGGCGAGCCCTTGAGGCCGGCCACCGACGACATGTTGACGATCGAGCCGCCGTTGCCGGCCTTGCGCATCAGCGGCAGCGCGTGCTTGCAGCCGAGGAACACGCCCTCGACGTTGACCGCCTGCTGCTTCTTCCAGTCCGCGAGTGACATCGTCGTGATCGTGGGCGAGCCGATGGCGATGCCGGCGTTGTTGACCAGGATGTCCAGCCGGCCGTCGGTCTTCTCGACCTCGCCGATCACGGTTTCCCAGTCGGCCTCGCTGGTGGTGTCGTGGTGCAGGTAGCGCGCCTTGCCGCCGGCCTTGCGGATGGCGACCACCAGCTCCTCGCCCTTGGCGTCCTGCAGGTCGGTGACGATGACGCGCGCGCCTTCCTCGGCCAGCCGCGTCGCACAGCCTGCGCCGATGCCGCTCGCCCCGCCCGTGACCAGCGCGACCTTGCCTTCGACCATGCCCATGCGACCCTCTCCTGACGTCTATGCGTTGGCCAGGGTTCTACGAGGGGCGGGTGACCGCGCCAAGGCTGACCCGGCGGCAGGGGAGGGAAGCGATGTCCGGCGAGATCGTGCTCTACCGCGCCCTGGCCAGCCGCGCATTCCCGGTGCTGTGGCTGCTGGAGGAGCTCGGGCCCGGCTACCGCAGCGAGATCATCAGCCTGGCCGACTGGCAGCGGCCCGAGCGGCTGCAGGAGATCACCCCGTCCGGCAAGGTTCCCGCCCTCGTCGACGGCGAGGCGGTGGTTAGCGAGGCGCCGGCGATTTGCCTCTACCTCGCCGACCGATATGGGTCCGGAACCCTGGCGCCCAAGCTCGATGAGCCGGACCGCGGGCCGTACCTGAAGTGGATGGTCTGGTCGACCGCGGTGCTTGAGCCGGCGCGCGAGCTGCAGCTCACCACCATCGTGCCGCCGAAGAGCGCCTGGGGCGTCGGCTGGCCGAAGTGGGAGCTGGTGCTGAAGGAGTTCGCCGACGCGGTCGAGAACCGCCGGTGGCTGCTTGGCGAGCGATTCAGCGCGGCCGATGTGATGCTGGGCTCGGTGCTGTCGATCGGGCTGTTCTGCGAGATGATCCCGCCGCTGCCGCCGCTCGTCGCCTACAACGAGCGCCTGGCCGCGCGCCCGGCCAACCAGCGGGCCGGCCAGCTCAACTGGCCGCCGGAGCGGTTTCCGCCGACCTGACGCTTCATTCGAGCTCATCCTTGGCCGCGGGGATCAGGAACAGCTGGTCGTGGGGCCAGTCGACGATCACCCGGAACCGGCTGAGCAGGCCAAGGCCCAGCAAGCCCTCGACCCGATCGGTGTAGCTGGCGCTGGGCCAGGTGTCGGAAAACAGCGCCGGGACTCCATCGAAGCTGACGCCGCCGAGACTGACTCGGTTCACGTAGGCGATCTGGCCCGCGGCCTCGCCGCCGATCGCGCCGATGGTCACCCCTTGGCTGGTCTTGCCCTCCAGCAGCTTCTGACGGCGGGCCAGGGAGGGCGCGATGCGCAGGTTGCCGTTGAAGCCGGTGTCCATCACGAACAGCGCAGGCGGGCCGCCGTCCAGCGCCACCGGCACGAGCCGGTCTCCACCGTCGCGCGACAAGGCCACTATCAGGGCGCCGGCGGGCGGCTGATAGCCAGTCGGCGCATGGAAGGCGATGCGCCGGTGCGGGAAGTCGATATCGACGACGGTTTCGTTGAACACCTCGTCGCCGAGGATGGCGGTCCACGGCTCGCCGGAGTTGGCCTTCATCGAGGCGATGTCCAGCGCCGCAACCGACAGCCCGTGCAGCGTGAGGTCGCCCACGCCAAGGTCGATGTCCGAGGCCACGCCGGCGGCGCCGACGCCGTTCTCGCCCGGCACCGGAAAGCTGCCGCTGGCGGAGCGCTGCAGCAGGGTGAGCAGGCCGGCATCGACCGCGCTGGCGGTGGCGCCGGTGTCGAAGATCGCGGTCATCGGCTCGCCCTGCACTGTCACCGGCAGGTAGACGCGGTCGTCGCCCGACGGCGCGAAGTCGATCCAGCCGGTCGAGGTCGCGCCGTCGGCGAAGCTGATGCGGCTCGCGCCCTGCGGCCGGGTGAACAGCGCCGGATCGAGCGATGGGTTCACTTCGGCGGTCTTCACGTGCAGCGTCTGCACGCCGAGATCGCCGATCTCGACCCGTGTCGTGAACGCGAGCCGGACCGCGCCCACCACGCGCCAGTCGCTGTAGTGTTCGAACCGGGTCTGGCCTTTCTCGGTGATGCGCACCGCGCCCAACGCGCCGGTATCGGGGTCGATGAACGCATCGTAGGTGTCCGCGTCGCCGAAACTCACCCGCAGCACCGCCCACGCGTGACCGTCGGCGGTCTCCATGCCCCGCAGCGCGAGCACGGCCTTGGCCTTGCCGACGCCCAGCAGCGTCTGGCCATCCAGGGGATCGCGGGCGGCGTACTTGTAGGCGTCCGGCTCGTCGACCACCTGGCCGCTGGCGTTGGTGGTCCACGACCCGTACGGCGTGATCACCTCGACGATCTTGACGCCGCCGAGGTCCAGCTGGTTGCGGCTGTCGTCGTCCGACTGCCAATTCTCGAACGCGCCGGTGAGCCCGGCCGCGTCCACCGCGCCGGTCGTGTGCAGCCCTTTTCCCCGCACGAAGGCGTCGCCGCCGCGCCAGGCGATGTAACGGTCCACCAGCTGGCGCAACGGCGTCGCCGGCTCAGCAGCCGGCGCAGCCTGGGCGAACGCGGCGCCCGCCAGCGAAACGGCGGCCAGGGCGCCCAGCACCATCCTCAACGCCATCGCCGCCCCGACCGAACCGTTCACGGCGCAATCCTAAGGCGCCGCGGCGGCGGCGTAACCTGGGCTGACGCGCCGGGGCCGCGCCGCTAATCTGGCGCTCATGAGCGACATCAAGGCGCTGACCTTCGACGTGTTCGGCACGGTGGTCGATTGGCGCAGCGGCGTGGCGCGCGAGGCCGAGGCGGTGCTGGGCCCAAAGGGCCATGCGCTCGACTGGGGCGCCTTCGCCGACGGCTGGCGCGCCCGCTACGTCCCGGCGATGGCCAAGGTGGCGCGCGGCGAGCGGCCGTTCGCGGTCCTCGATGTGCTGCACCGGGAGAACCTGGTCGACTTGCTCGCGGAGAAGGACATCGACGGGCTGACCGAGGCCGAGATCGACCGACTGAACCTGGCCTGGCGCGGGCTTGATCCCTGGCCCGACGTGGTGGTGGGCATGGCGCGGCTGAAGCGGCGCTTCGTCCTGGCCAGCGTCTCCAACGGCAACGTCGCGCTGATGGTCGACATGGCCAGGCGGGCGGGTCTGCCCTGGGACGTGATCCTCGGGGCCGAGGTGGCGCGGGCCTACAAGCCCTCGCCCGAGGCCTATGACAGCGCCGCGCGGATGCTGGCGTTGCAGCCCGCCGAGTGCCTGATGGTGGCCGCGCACCCGACCGACCTGGCCGCCGCGGCCACGCGCGGCTTTCGCACCGCCTACGTCCACCGCCCGCTGGAGCGCGGCCCGGGCCGGGAGGCGAAGCGCCCGGCGGCGGGGGCGTTCGACTATGCGGTGGAGAGCTTCGCCGAACTAGCGGAGGCTCTAGGGGCCTAATCGCGACGCCAGGCGTCAGTGTGATCGGCTGTGGCCGTAGTAGCCCGGCCGCCAGAAGTGCGGGTGGGCGCAATGATGCCGGCAGCGAACGCTGTGGGGCGGCCGCGGATGGGCCGAGGCGTCAACGGCGAGAGAGAACGCGCCAATCATCGAGGCGATCAGTGCGATGCAGAGGGTGCGAGCCATTCCGGGCCTCCAGTGAGGCCAGCATTGAAAAGCGTCGCTGTGGCCGTTGCAACCCGGGCCGGCACCCGACAGCCGGAAAACGCGCGCATATTGTCGATCAGGTCGACCGACTTTCGACTACAGGCCGGGGAGCCTGGATCGGATGCGTCGGTCGGGGCCCCCGATCGTAAGGAGCAGCAAGATGATCACCATTTCAGCCTTTCGTTGGGTTCCTCCCTTCGCCCAGGGTCAGGTCCGCGATCTGCGCGCCCGATGGGCGCTGGAGGAAGCCGGCATTCCCTACCAGACTCGGTTGCTCGAGTTCGGCGATCAGGCAAAGCCAGAATATCGCGCCCTGCAGCCGTTCGGGCAGGTGCCGATCCTGGAGGAGGACGGCAACGTGCTGTTCGAGACCGGCGCCATCGTGCTTCATATCGGCGAGCGATCCGAGGCGCTGTTGCCGAAGGATCCCGACGCCCGCGCCCGGGCGACGCAGTGGTTGATTGCGGCCCTCAACTCCATCGAGCCGCACATCATGAATGTGGTCGCGGTCGAGCTGTTCCACGCCGATGAGGCGTGGGCCAAGCTGCGCCGCCCCGGGGCGCGGGAGTTCGCGTCGGGCCGTCTCGGGTCGTTGGCCAGCGCGCTGGCCGACAAGCCCTACCTCGACGGCGAGCGCTTCACCGCCGGCGATCTGATGATGACGACGGTGCTGCGCATCGTCCCCGACCTCGTCACCGACCCGCGCCTGACGGCCTATGTCGAACGCTGCACCGCGCGGCCGGCTTTCCGCCGGGCCCACGCGGCGCAGATGGGCGACTTCCGACAGGCGGCGTAGGCTGGGTCCTAGTGTTTCAGCGTGATGGTGACGCCACCCGGGCCAAGCGTCAGCTGCAGGCCCTGCGAGGTGGAGGTGGCGCGAATCTCGACGCCATTTCCATTGGTCATGTCGATGCCGCCGCTGCCGGCGCCCGCCGTCGCCGAGGCCTCGCCGGAGGCATAGGTGCCCTCGATGTCGGATATGCGGCGGAGGTTGAAGACCCTGCCATCGACGTCGTAGCTGTTGACGCCGATGGTCCCGACCTTCAGCCCGCTCACCTCGATCGGGTATTTCACGCCGTGGAAATTGACGACACCGCTGGCGCCCCCAACTCCGACGATGAAGCCCACCGAGCCGCCGTGGAAATGGATGGTGGTGGGCGGCGGCGGCGGCGGGTGGTGGCGGGGCCTGGCCATCGCGGGCGACGACAGGGCGCCGGCCAGCACGACGACGGCGGCGGCGCGAAGGAGGATTTTCATGATGACAGAACTCCGGTTCGTTGCTGGAAGCGTAGGCGGCGGCAACGAATGCGCCTGCCGATGGCCGGGAACGGCGAAGAGAAACGGCGCGTCACCGCCGTTGTCAAGCTGGCAACCTCGGCTCATGCGGTCCGGCGAGCCATCACTCCCGCGATGCCGTCACCCTTCCGGGCGCCGGTCGAGAGATGTTCGACCCATGTGAGAGGTTCGAAGCGACCGCTTTCCGGTTGATCTGCGCGCCGGCCGACAACCTATTGCGCTTGTCGTCGCGGTGGGATCGCCAATGGCTGGATCGAAGGGAAGCGTCATCCTTCTGGTGGGGCCATCGTGCGCGGGAAAGTCGACCCTCGCCAAAGCCGTGCAGACGCTGAGCCCCGAGCCCTACCTGATCCAATCGCTGGACGGTCTGTTCGCCGCCATGCCTGAGGCATGGGGCGGCGCGGGCGAGCGTGCGCACGACGGGTTTCGGTACGATTGGCTCGCCCCAGAAGGCGGAGGTGGCGCAGCGGCTCGCCGCGTCGCCTACGGGCCTGTCGGTTGGGGCCTGCTCGAAGGCTTCCATCGCGCGGTGGCCGCCTATGCGGACGCCGGCGTCAACGTCGTCGTGGATGACATGCTCCTCGACCTGAATGTGCTGCAGGATTGGGCGGACGCCCTGGCGGCGGTTGCGACGCTGCTGGTGAACGTGACGGCGCCGAAGGCGGAGTTGCTCCGGCGGGAGGCCGCACGCACGCTCCATCCTACGCCAGGGCTGGTTGCCGGGCATTTCGATCTGCATCGGGGCATCGTCGCGGACGCCGAGATCGACACGTCGAGCGCGAACCCGTCCGAGGCGGCTCGCGCTCTCCTGGGCATCGCGTCATCGCCGGCGCGCGTTGGCGCCCTGCAGGCTTTCCGGCGCCCCTGAGGTCCGCGCCCCTGCCCCTAACCGAGCTCGGCTAGGCCGTCGACAGTTGCGTCGGGTTGACGGGCGCGTCGGGGCTCGGCGCGTAGCTCTGCAGCGGCCGCACCTCCAGCGCCCCGTCGGCCTGGGCGGCGATCGCCTGGGCCGCGGCCAGGGCGCCGGCAGTGGTGGTGTAGTAGGGGATCTTCATCATCAACGCCGAGCGGCGCAGCGAGAACGAGTCCTCCAGCGACTGCTTGCCCTCGGTGGTGTTGAACACCAGCTGGACCCCGCCGTTCTTCATCGCATCGACGATGTGCGGGCGGCCCTCCAGCACCTTCTTCACCCGCTCGACCTCGAAGCCTTCGCCCTCGAGGTGACTCGCGGTGCCGCCGGTGGCGATGATCTTGAAGCCGCGGGTGGCGAGGATGCGCACCGGCTCGACGATCCAGGACTTGTCGGCGTCCTTCACCGAAACGAACACGGCGCCCGAGGCAGGCAGCACCGTGCCGCCGCCGAGCTGGCTCTTGGCGAAGGCGCGCGCGAACGCCGGGGCCATATCCTGACCCTCGCTCACGCGTCGCCAGTCGAGCCCCATCACTTCGCCGGTGGAGCGCATCTCCGGCCCCAGCACCGTGTCGACGCCGGGGAATCTGGCGAACGGGAACACCGCCTCCTTCACCGCGATATGGTCGTGGGTGCTGCTGGCGAGCCTGAAGCTGGTGAGCTTCTCGCCGGCCATCAACTTGGCGGCGATCCCGGCCAGCGGCGCGCCGATGGTCTTGGCCACGAACGGCACCGTGCGGCTGGCCCTGGGATTGACTTCCAGCACGAAGATGCGCGGCGACTTGGAATGCGGCTCCTCGATGGCGAACTGCACGTTCATCAGGCCACGGACATTCAGCGCCCGCGCCATCGCCCGGGTCTCGGCCTTCAGCTCCTGGATCGTCTCTGGCCGGAGGGAAAACGGCGGCAGCGAGCAGGCGCTGTCGCCCGAGTGTACGCCCGCCTCCTCGATGTGCTCCATCACCCCGGCGACGAACACGGTCTCGCCGTCGCAAAGCGCGTCGACGTCCACCTCCGTGGCGCGCGAGAGGTATTGGTCGATTAGCACCGGGGAGTCGCCCGAGACCTGAACCGCGTTCTTGATGTAGCGGCCGAGCTGCTCCTCATCGCGGACGATCTCCATCGCCCGCCCCCCCAGCACGTACGAGGGCCGGATCACCACCGGATAGCCGACCCGCCGCGCGCCCTCGAACGCCTCCTCCGGCGTGCGGGCGATGGCGTTGATCGGCTGGGCGATGCCGAGCCGGGTCAAGAGGCCCTGGAACCGCTCGCGGTCCTCGGCCAGGTCGATGGCGTCCGGCGTGGTGCCGAGGATCGGCACCCCCGCCTTTTCCAGCGGGTGCGCCAGCTTCAGCGGGGTCTGGCCGCCAAACTGCACGATCACCCCAATCAGCTCGCCGGCGCTGGCCTCGACGTCGATCAGCTCCAGCACGTCCTCGGTGGTCAGCGGCTCGAAATAGAGCCGGTCGGAGGTGTCGTAGTCGGTGGAGACGGTCTCAGGGTTGCAGTTGACCATGATCGACTCGATGCCGATCTCGTCGAGCGCGAAGGCCGCGTGGCAGCAGCAGTAGTCGAACTCGATGCCCTGGCCGATCCGGTTGGGCCCGCCGCCCAGGATGATGGCCTTCTTGCGATTGGTCGGGTTGGACTCGCATTCCGGCGCCTGGCCGAGGGCCCCGCTCTCGTAGGTCGAATACATATACGGCGTCGCCGCCGCGAACTCGGCCGCGCAGCTGTCGATGCGCTTGAACACCGGCCGCACCCCAAGTTCGCGCCGCGCCGCGCGCACCTCGTCCTCGGTCTGCGAGGTCAGTGTCGCCAGGCGCGCGTCGGAGAAGCCCATGGCCTTCAGCCGGCGCATCGGCGCGGCGTCAGCCGGCAGGCCGTCGGCGCGCAGCTTGTCCTCTTCGCGCACGAGGGTCTCGATCTGGCGCAGGAACCAGGGTTCGTAGGCGCAGGCGGCGTTGATCTCGTCCACGCCGAGCCCGTGCCGGAAGGCCTGGGCGATCACCCGCAGGCGATCCGGCGTCGGCGAGCCCAGCGCGCGCACCACCGCCGAGCGGCCGGTGTCGGTGTCCAGCGCGCCCGGGATGTCGATCTCGTCGAGGCCGTTCAGCCCCGTCTCCAGCCCGCGCAGCGCCTTCTGCAGGCTCTCGGCGAAGGTGCGTCCGATCGCCATCACCTCGCCGACGCTCTTCATCGAGGTGGTGAGGTAGGGCTCCGATCCCGGATACTTCTCGAACGCGAAGCGGGGGATTTTGGTGACCACATAGTCGATGGTCGGTTCGAACGAGGCCGGAGTCGCGCCGGTGATCTCGTTCATCAGTTCGTCGAGCGTGTAGCCCACCGCCAGCCGCGCGGCGACCTTGGCGATCGGGAACCCGGTCGCCTTCGAGGCCAGCGCCGAGGAGCGCGAGACCCGCGGGTTCATCTCGATCACCAGCATGCGCCCGTCGGCCGGGTTGACCGCGAACTGCACGTTGGAGCCGCCGGTCTCCACCCCCACCTCGCGCAGCACCGCGATCGCGGCGGTGCGCATGCGCTGGTATTCCTTGTCGGTGAGGGTCAGCGCCGGGGCGACGGTGATGCTGTCGCCCGTGTGCACGCCCATCGGGTCGATGTTCTCGATCGAGCAGACGATGATGCAGTTGTCGGCCACATCGCGCACCACCTCGAGCTCGAACTCCTTCCAGCCGAGCACGCTCTCCTCGATCAGCACCTCGTGGCTGGGCGAGAGGTCGAGGCCGCGCTCGACGATCTCGCGGAACTCCTCGAGATTGTAGGCGATGCCGCCGCCGGTGCCGGCCAGGGTGAAAGAGGGCCGAATGATCGACGGCAGGCCGACCAGCAACTGCGCCGCCATCGCCTCGTCCAGGGTGTGGGCGACGCTGGACTTGGGGCTTTCCAGCCCGATCTTGTCCATCGCCTCGCGGAACTTCTGGCGGTCCTCGGCCTTGTCGATCACCTCGGCGCGGGCGCCGATCATCTCGACGCCGTATTTGGCCAGCACGCCGCTGCGCTCCAGTTCCAGCGAAACGTTCAGCGCGGTCTGGCCGCCCATGGTGGGCAAGAGCGCGTCGGGCCTCTCCTTGGCGATGATCTGCTCGACCATCGCCGCGGTGATCGGCTCGATGTAGGTCGCGTCGGCCAGCTCTGGGTCGGTCATGATGGTGGCCGGATTGGAGTTGACCAGAATGATGCGGTAGCCCTCGGCCCGCAGCGCCTTGCAGGCCTGCACGCCGGAATAGTCGAACTCGCACGCCTGCCCGATCACGATCGGCCCCGCGCCGATGATCAGGATGGAGCCGATGTCGGTGCGTTTGGGCATCTCGTCTCGCGCAAGATCGCGGGCAGCGCGGCAGGCGCGCCCGGCGTCGGTCTGGCTTCAGGTCAAGCGGGCTGATTAGAGCCCGGCAGGGGAGGGCGCAACCCCCGCTTGGTCGCCCAGCCGCGAAGGAATTCCGCCCACTGCCAAATAATCCCGCCGAGGCGGGCCTTCGGTGGTATCCTCGGGCGAGCGCCGCCCGATCTGACCGCCCCACCTGACCCGTCCTAGAGGAAATCATGCCCCCACGTCCGCCGATGAACAGCACCCCGCCGCAGCCGCCGGGCATCAAGTTCCGGACGGCGATCGAGCAGGCCAAGCTGGACGGCCGCGATCCTTCGTCGATGATGCTGCGCCTGACGCTGGGCGACGTCTCGCGGCTGAAGCGCGACCGCAGCATCGCGGCCGAGGACATCAGCTTCGCCGGCGACGAGATGCGCTATCTGGGCGTCAAGGTGGCGACCGGCGACATCGAGACCAGCGCGCTGGTCTTCCTGCAGACCTGATCTAGCCCCAGCCCTGCTCTAGCCCTTGCCGAGCTGGCGGCTCACCGCCCGGGCGCTCGGCCCGACGGCCTGCACCGCCGCCAGCAGCGCCTCGCGCCCCACCCCGAACGCCCGCGACCAGTACTGCAGCTCGTACTCCATCTCGACGTTGATGGTCCGGGAGGGCAGGGCGTAGTGCTGGGTGGGCTGGGAAATGGCGGGCATGCCCTAAGATAGGCGCTCCCGCCCGATATCGCCACCGATAACCATGTTATCCGCCAAAAGGTTCGACCACGGAAAGCACGGAATAGCCCCACCATCGGGCTGGCGACGGTCTTGGCTGCAATGCCGCTTCGCGGCGGTCGTCGCGACGAATACACCGTCCGTGTTTTCCGTGTTTTCCGTGGTTCCCTTAGAACTCGACCCGCATCCAGGATCCCGCCATGAAGCTCTACTCCGGCGATCTCAGCCCCTACTCCGCCAAGGTGCGCATGCAGATCTACGCCAAGGGCATCGCCGACATCCCGCTCGAGCGGCCGGCCGGCTTTCCGACCCCGGCCTGGCGCGAGACCTCGCCGCTGGGCCGCATCCCGGTGCTGGAGCTTGGTCCCGGCGACGTGATCCCGGAGAGCGAGGTGATCGCCGAGTACCTCGAGGAGGTCTATCCCACGCCGAGCCTGCTGGGCGCCACGCCGCGTGAGAGCGCCGCCATCCGCACGCTTTCGCGCCTGGCCGACATCTACCTGCTCAACAACATGTTCATGCTCTCCGGCCAGACCCGTCGCTCCACCCGCAGCGAGGCGGTGCGCGACCTGCTGGCCGGTCAGGTGATCCGCGGCGTCGAGGCGCTGGAGAAGATGATCGGCGGCGAGGGCGGCTACGCGCTGCTGGGCCGCGTGACCCTGGCCGACTGCACCCTGGTCCCGGCGCTGTTCATGATCGAGAACGTGCTCCCGGCCACCGACACGCCGGACCCGATCCCCGCCAACCTCAAGGTCGCCGCCTATTGGGCCGCGATCCAGCGCGATGCGTCTGCCGCCAAGGTGATGGTGGAGCTGCATCGCGGCCTGGCCGAGCGTCGGGAACTGATCCGCCGCGCGGCGGAGAAAGAGGCTGCCGGCGCCGGCTAGCGGTTGCGACGCGACTCCAGCCTGATCACTGAAGATCCCGGCCGGCTCACCGTCGATCCCCTAGTAGCGGGGCCAGACCTTTCGGTTGTTCTGATCCTCGTCGAAGATGCTGGCCGACGCTGCGCTGAGCTTGATGATGCCATCCTGCGCCACGCGCTTGGTCTGTTCGAGAGACTCGGCCCAGGGCGCGGAGCCGATCTCCTTGGCGTCTTTGTCGTAGTACCTGATGCGATAGACCATGACTGCCATATGGTGAGCCCTCGCCAGGGCGCCATGTTCCCGATGATCGGGGAATTCCGGCGGCCGCAACGCGCTGCAGCCCGCCTCAGGCGGCCTCCGTTACCGGCTCCGGCCCCGCTGCTTCTTCCGGCTCGGGGTCCGGCGCCTCCGCCGCCGCCGCCGGCGCGGTCCAGTCGGCGATGGCTTGCAGCAGCGCCGACGGGTTGAGCGGTTTGCCGAGGTGGGCGTTCATGCCGGCGTCCAGGCAGCGCTGCACCTGGTCGGGCATCACGTCGGCGGTCATGGCGATGATCGGCAGGCGCTGCAGGGCCGGTTCGGGCAGGGCGCGGATGTGGGCGGCGGCGGTCAGGCCGTCCATCACCGGCATCTGCACATCCATCAGCACCAGGTCGTAGGCAGAGCGCCGCACCGCCTCGATCGCTTCGACGCCGTTGGTCGCCGTGTCGATCTCGATGTCGAACTGCTCCAGGATCACCCTCACCAGCTCGCGGTTGACGTCGACGTCCTCGACCAGCAGCAGGCGTATCGGTCGGTCGAGTTCGGGGCCCGCGGCGGCGGGGTCGACGCCCAGGGCTTCGGCGCCCGCGATCGGCAGCTCCACTTCCAGCCAGAAGATCGAGCCGCGGCCCTCGCGGCTCTCGACGCCGATGGTCCCGCCCATCAGCCCGACGATGCGCTTGCAGATGGCCAGACCGAGCCCGGTGCCGCCGTATCGGCGCGAGGTCGACGCGTCGGCCTGGTTGAAGCGCTCGAACACTGAGCCCAGCTTGTCCGCGGGGATGCCGATGCCGGTGTCGACGACGGCGATGCGCATGGCCGTCATGCCCTCGGCGCCCGGCGCCTGGGCCAGGTGCAGCTTGACGCCGCCCTCGGTGGTGAACTTCAGCGCGTTGGAGATCAGGTTCAGCAGCACCTGGCGCAGCCGCGGGCCGTCGCCGTTGACGCTGTCGATCGTCTCGCTCGCGACCACCTCCAGCGCCAGCCCCTTGGCCGCCGCCTGGTCCTCCGCCAGCGCCGCCACCGAGCGCGCCAGCGCCAGCGGATCGAACGGCTGCGGGTCGAGCTGGAAGGCCCCGGACTCCAGCTTGGAGAAGTCGAGCACGTCATTGACCACCACCAGCAGCGCGCCGCTGGCGTCGGCGATCAGGCCGGCGTGGCGGGAGTCACGCTGGGTGAGGCCGGCGGACCCCTTCAGCACCCCGGAAAAACCGATGATGGCGTTCAGCGGCGTGCGTAGCTCGTGGCTCATGTTGGCCAGGAAGTCGGCCTTGGCGGCGGCGGTCGCCTCGGCCTTCTCGCGCGCCTCGACCAGCGCGTGCTCCAGCGCCTTTCGCGCGTCGATGTCGCGGGAAAGGCAGATGATCTCGACCGGCTCGCCGGTCGCGGCGTCGCGGGCCACGGTGAAGCTGGTGTCGATCCACACGTAGCGGCCGTCCTTGGCCCTCTGGCGGTATTCGAGGCTCGCCCGGCCCGCGCTCCCTTCGGTCAGCGTCCCGACCAGTTCCAGCGCGGTCTGCAGGTCGTCGGGATGGATGAACTCGCTTGGGTCAAGAGCCCGGAACGCCTCGGAGGTGTAGCCGAGCGTCGCCTCGATCGAGGGCGAGATATAGCGCCAGGCGCCGTCGAGGCTGAGGCGACCGATTACATCGGAGATGTTGTCGGCCAGCAGGCGGTAGTCGGCGTCGCTGTCGCGCAGCTTGCCCTGAACCTCTTCCAGCCGGCGGCCGGCGGCGAAGGTCTGGCGCGCGCCGGCGACGGCGAAGCCGAGCGCCAGCGTCATGACGCCCGCCACCGGCAGGCGCTGCATGATCACGTTATGCAGCGTATGGCCGCCGACCGGCCCGGCCAGCATCAGGCTGAGCACGCCGATCGAGGGCAGGACCCCGCAGACGGTGAAGGCCAGCGGGCTGCGCGAGCCGAAGGTCTGGGCAAAGCCGATGATGCTGATCCAGACGATGGTGGCGCAGACCACGCCGTCCATGCGCCCGGTCAGCCAGAACATCGTCCCCAGCAGGGACCAGCTGGCGATCAGCGCGACGAGATTGAGCAGGAAGGCGCCGCGTTCGACCACCGTCACCGGTAGCGCGAGGTATTGCCGCCGCCCGGCGAACCAGCCCCACAGCTCGACGCTGATCGTCGCGCCGGTCCACAGCGCGCAGACCGGCCATGGCAACAGCATCAACGCCGCGGCGCCGGCGCCCAGAGCCACCGCGGCGCGCGGCGGCAGGTTCTCGTGCGTCTCGCCGGCGAAGGCGTCGAAGCGGTGGTCGAACAGTCTGAGCAAGCTGTCGTTCTCCCCGAACGCCGTTACTGGGCCGACATGGTTAACAACGGCCTTATTTCGCCCCGATAGGCCAAGACCGCCCGATGCCGCCCGGCCACGTCAGGCGTTCAGCAACGCCGCCACGTCCGCGGGGGTTTCGCGCACATCCAGGTGGGCGCCTTGGGCGAAGTAGAGCCGAGAGCCGGCGCGATTGTTGTTGTCGCCGTACATGCTCGAGGCGGCGCTGTCTGGCAGGCCGACGTATTGCACCTGACCCGGGTTCACCCAGAGCGTCCCGCCCTTGACGGCGGTCAGTTCGATCATCGGCACGGGCGTCTCCAAACTCCCGCTGGCGCAGCAGACGTGCGGCCGGATCGCGAGGCAGTCGGATCATGAGGCCCCAAGGTGAACGCTCCGTGCCGGCGCCAGCCGGGGCGCTGGACGCTTCGCGACTTTGGGTGAACCATGGATGACGGGGCCGCTCGGCGCCCGTTCAGCTGCGCCGTGCGAGCCTTCCCTATTGTCCGCAGCTCAGGAGGCCACGCCGTGACCAAGCTCTTCGCCGCCGCCGCCCTGGTGACACTCATCATCGGCGGCGAGGCCTTGGCCATGCCCTCGGTTCAAAGCAACCGTGTCCTGCGGCCCGCGGCGCAGACCGGTCACCTGGGCCCTGTCCACGGGCGGCGGCGCCACTCGGAGGTCATGGAGATCTCCAGCTTCAGCTACGGCGTCCAGACGCCGCTGGACAACACGAGCGGCCATGCCGCCGGCAAGCGAGGGCACAGGCCGGTATTCCGCGAGATCACCTCCGGCCATTCCACCGGCAAGCGGCAGCACTAACACTTTGAATCTGGAGCGCGTCCGAACCGCAAAAGCGATTCCACTTTTGCTGAACGCGCTCTAGCCGGCCTTGGCCTTGTCCATCATCCCGGCGAAGCGCTCGAACAGGTAGAGGCTGTCCTTGGGGCCGGGCGAGGCCTCCGGGTGGTGCTGCACCGAGAAGATCGGCCGCCCCTCGACGGCGAGCCCCGCGTTGGTGCCGTCGAACAGCGAGACGTGGGTCTCCTTCATCGTCGGCGGCAGGGTGGCGCGGTCGACGGTGAAGCCGTGGTTCATCGACACGATCTCGACCTTGCCGGTGGTCAGGTCCTTCACCGGATGGTTCGCGCCGTGGTGGCCCTGCTCCATCTTCACGGTCTTGGCGCCCAGCGCCAGCGCCAGGATCTGGTGGCCCAGGCAGATACCGAAGATCGGCTTGCCGCTGTCGGCCAGCTGCTGGATCTGCGGCACGGCGTAGATGCCGGTCGCGGCCGGATCGCCGGGGCCGTTCGACAGCAGCACGCCGTCGGGTTTGCGGGCCAGGATCTCCTCGGCGGTGGTCGAGGCCGGCACGACGGTGGCGCGCGCACCGATCGAGGTCAGCGCCCGCAGGATGTTACGCTTGACCCCATAATCAACCACCACCACCTCGTAGCGCGGGCTCGCCGCCGCCGGCTCGTAGCCGTCCGGCCACTCCCAGAGCCCGTCGCGCCAGACGAACGGCTGCAGGCAGGACGCGTCCTTGGCGAGATCCAGGCCCTCGAGCCCGGCCCAGGCCTTGGCCTTGGCGACCAGGGCTTCGAGATCGAACTTGCCGTCGGCGCGGTGGGCGATCACGCCGTGCGGCATGCCCTTCTCGCGGATCGCCTTGGTCAGCGAGCGGGTGTCGACGCCGGAAATCCCGATCATGCCACGGCGCTTCATCCAGCCGCCCAGGTCGCTGTTGGCGCGCCAGTTGGCCTCCTCGGTCGGCGCGTCGCGGAAGATCGCGCCGCGCGCCGCGGTCTCGGCGCCGCCGGAATGCTGCTCCAGGTCCTCGGCGTTGGTCCCGACATTGCCGATGTGGGGGAAGGTGAAGGCGACGATCTGAGCCATGTAAGAGGGGTCGGTCAGGATCTCCTGATAGCCGGTCATGGCGGTGTTGAAGCAGACCTCGCCCACCGCCTCGCCCTCGGCGCCGCAGCCGAGCCCCTGCAGCACCGTGCCGTTCGCCAGCGCGAGTACGCCGGTGACGCCGGGCAGCAGGTCACGCGGAGAGTCGCTGGGCATGGCGGGGTCAAGTCCTTCAGGCTGGCGGGCAAACGGCGGCGTAGGTAGGAAGTTACCGCCGCAGGGTCAATCATGGCTCTTCGCCAGCTCGAGGGTAACCCCATGCTGCAGATGCGCCCCAACTGCGAGTGCTGCGACGTCGACCTGACGCCGGAGAGCGGTGAGGCGCGGATCTGCAGCTTCGAGTGCACCTTCTGCGCCGCCTGCGCCGACCAGCGACTCGGCGGCCGCTGCCCCAACTGCGGCGGCCAGCTGGTCGCGCGCCCGACCAGGGCGGCCGCGCTGCTGGCCGAGTATCCAGCCTCGACCGAGCGGGTGCTGAAGGCGCACGAAGCTTGCAAGGCCTAGGTCGGGCGGCCTGCGCAAAACGCTTCAACGCCGCGTTGTCAAACGCGGTCCGCCAACCATGGCGTCGCCGAACCCGGTGCACTAACATCCGGCTGGATCAGCCCTCCGGGGGCAGGCCCAACTGCTGGAGGCAGACCATGAAAACCCACGCCAAGGCCCTGTTGGTTGGCGTTCTTGCATCCGCTCTTTCGGCGCCGGCGTTTGCCTACACGATCAACGGCGTGATCCCGCCCGGCGCGACTCCGGTCGTGATCCACCTTCCGAGGCCAAGCCGGCCAATCCTGCTCAGGTTCACGTTCATCGCCCCGCGGAAGAACGCCGGCGTGCGCTACGCGCTCAATTTCTGCGTCGGTCTGGCGGCCAATCCCTGCGGGCAGCCAACCTCGCGCGTCATCAATGTTCCGGAGGGTCAGAGCCGGAATACGACCTTCGATTCGAACATCTTCAACACCCGCATCTTGGTGGTTGGACAGGGCACCAGGGTGGCTGTGCCCTATTCGGTGCGGGTCAACTAGCGGCGCGCGGCGCCGTCAGGGCGACGCTAACCCGCCGGCGCCCAGCTGCGGGCGGCGGCGGGCTGGCCCTCGGCGACCATGCTGAGGGCAGCGTAGAGCCGCGCGGCGGTGATCGGCTTGGTGAGCACGCCGGCGAGGCCCGCGCCCAGCCAGCGCTGCGCCTCGTCGTCGCGACCGATGGCCGTCAGACCGATCACCGGCGTTTCGCCGGCAGGACCGGGCAGGGCGCGGATGGCGCGCAGCGTCTCCAGCCCGCCGGTCTCGGCCATGTGCACGTTCATCACCACCACGTGGAAGCGCTCGCGGCGCAGCGCCGCCAGCGCCTCGGCGCCGCCGGCGACCATCTCGCTGGTGTGGTCGAACAGGTCGCAGTAGCCGGCGCAGAGCCGCCGGCTGGGGGCGTGGTCGTCGACAATGAGCACGTGCGAACGAACCGGCTCGGCGGCGGCGCGCGCCGTCGGCTGACCTTCGGGACTCCGTAGGTGATCGCTCATCGCGGCCTCCACGTACGCCAGGCCCGTTCCCAGACGGGGGACCATAACCCAACTTGGGTGTCCGGAGGATGACGGGAAAGGGTTAGCGGCGAGCCTTTTTCGATCGGCCTGTCACAGAGCCGACGGTTGGCGCGTCCTGGCGTCATGAACCCGCAACGAAGTCTGCTGTTACGCCTCGCCGCAGCCCTCCTCGCCCTCACCATGGGCGGCAACGGGGTGGTGATGCTCGCCGCCGGCCGCTGGTGGTACGGCGCCGTCGCCGGCGTGCCCGAGACCGGCCCGTTCAACCCCCATTTCGTCAAGGACATCGGCGCCGCCTACCTCGTCGTCGGCGTCGCCTTCGCCTGGCTGGCCGCGCGGCCCTCGCCCGTCGCCCGCGGCGCCACGCTCGCCGCGGCGCTGTTCCTGGGCCTGCACGCCTGCGTCCACCTGGCCGAGGCGGTCGGCAATCCCGCCGGCCTCGCCGACCTCGCCCGCGACTTTCCTGGCGTCTTCCTGCCGGCGCTGCTCGCCGTCTGGGTCGCCGCCGCCTATCCTGATCAGGAGACCCGCCATGCTCAGAGCCCTGCTTGACCGCTTCGCCATCCGCCCGTTCGAACGGGCGTTCAGGTATGACGCCAGCTACATGCGTGCGGTGCTAGCCGCGAGCCCGGCGACGTTCATGAAGTTCTCGGTGGCGACCAGCCTCGTCCGGCGCCGCGACGCGCCGGCCGAGGCGCTGGCGGCCGCCGGCGTTGTCGCCACCCTGCGCGAGGACTGCGGTCCCTGCACCCAGATCGGCGTCGACATGGCGGTCAAGGGCGGCATTGACCGCCGGGTGCTGCGGGCGATCCTGGCCGGTGACCATGCGGCGATGGGGGAGACGGCGGCGCTCGCCTACCGCTTCGCCCAGGCTTCGCTCGACCGCGACATGGAAACCGCCGACCCGCTCCGCGACGAGATCGTGCGGCGCTGGGGCGAGAAGGGGCTGGTCGCCATCGCGCTGACCATCACCACGGCTCGCATGTACCCGACGCTGAAATACGCGCTCGGCTTCGGCAAGACCTGCTCGAAGGTCACGGTGGCGGGAGAGGCGGCGCCGTTCGAGCGGCCGGCGCTGCTGGCCGCATGACCAGGGCGGCCGATCCCGATGGCGTCGATCGCGGGCCGGCCGACTTCCAGGCCAACCGGCCGCGGCTCGTGCGCCTGGCCTATCGCATGCTGGGCTCGATCGCGGAGGCAGAGGACGTGGCGCAGGACGCCTGGGTGAGGTGGCAGGGCGCCGACCACGCGGCGATCGCCGATCCGGCCGCCTGGCTGGTGCGCACCGCCACGCGGCTGTGCCTCGACCGGCTGCGCGCCGAGAAGACCCGCCGCGAGGCCTACCGCGGCCCCTGGCTGCCCGAGCCGCTGATCGAGGAGCTGGCCGAGGATCCGCTGGAACGCGCGGAGGAGGTCTCGGTCGCGTTCCTGCTCGCGCTTGAGCGGCTCTCGCCGCTGGAGCGGGCGGTGTTCCTGCTGCACGACGTGTTCGACGCCGACTTCTCCGCGGTCGCCGAGACGCTGGGCCGCAGCGAGGCCGCCTGCCGCCAACTGGCGGTGCGGGCCCGCGACCACGTCCGCGACACCCGGCCCCGGTTCTCGGTCGGGCAGGAGGAGGCGGCGCGCCTGGCGCTGGCCTTCATGGACGCGGCCCGCAACAACGACCTGGAAGGGTTGAAGAACCTGCTCGCCGAGGACGCGGTGCTGATCACCGACGGCGGCGGCAAGCGCAGCGCGGCGCTCCGGCCGATGGTCGGCCGCGACGACATCCTGGCGCTGTTCAAGGGCCTGCAATGGCGCACCAACTTGCTGGCCACGCCCAAGGTGCGGCTGGTCAGGGTCAACGGCTACCTCGGCGCGATCCTGGAGACCGACGGTGGCCCGATCACTGTCGCCTTCCAGCCCGGCGAGCCGGGCCAGCTCGCCGCCATCTACATAGTCGTGAACCCGGAGAAGCTCAGGGGGCTTGAACTGGGCTAGCGGCGGCATTCAGCAGCGCCAGCTGCGCGGCGAGCTCGCCGGTCCGGACAGTCGAGGCGCGCCGTCAGCGACCGCAGCTGCTCGACGAGACCGGCGAGATCGGCTCGGCGGCGATGGCCGTGGCGTTGGCGCCGTTTCCTCGCGCGGCCTGATTTCCGCGCCGCCGGAGCGCGCGCTCCGCCCTAGAATCGCCTCTGGTATGGCGTAGCCAAGCCTCTGGGCGGCGCTTTTCGCGCAAGAAACCTGAATGGAACGCTCAGCGCCCGTTCAGCTTTGTCCTGGTCTTAAGGGCGCCTGTTCGCCCTCGCGTAGGATGCTGGAACTCATGACCCCCAAATTGCTGACCCGGGCGGTGCTGCTGGCGACGACCGTTTCGATGGTCGCCGCCTCGCTGCCGCTCTCCGCCGTGGCCCAGAGCTACAATCAGCCACCGCCCGACTACAACGGCAATGGTCCGCCGCCGGACGACAACAACAACAGCGGCCCACCGCCGGATTACAACAACAACAACCCGCCACAGGACTACAACAACAACGGCCCGCCGCCGGACTACAACGATCGCAGCGGACCTAATTATACGCCGCCGTCGCCGAACTACCCCAACGACAACGCTCCGCCGAACTACGGCGACAACAACAACGGACCTCCGCCCGACTACAACGGCCCGCCGCCGTCGGACTACGCCGACCGCGCTCCGCCCGGCTATGACAGCTCGCAGCCGCCGCCGCCCCCGCCCGGCTACAACGGCGCGGCCGACGCCGCGCAGCGGGCGCAGGACCAGCGCTATGCCGAGTACGCCGAGCGCTGGGCCGAGGACAATTGCGTCAAGGCGCGCGGCGATGTCGCCGGCGGCGCCTTCATCGGCGGCCTGTTCGGCGCCCTGATCGGCGCTGGTGTCTCAGGCGGGCGCGGTGGCGGCGCCCTGGCTGGCGCGGCGATCGGCGGCACGACCGGCGCGGTGCTCGCGAGCGGCGGCGGCGGCGCCACCAGCCCCGGCTGCCCGCGCGGCTATGTGGTGCGCGACGATGCGCCGGAGTTCGCCTACGCCGGCGGACCCTTCTTCTACGCGGCGCCCGGCTGGTACGACCCGTGGGTGTGGGGCGACGACCGCTGGATATACCGGCCCTACCCGTACCACGTCTGGTACTACCAGCACTTCTCCCGCGGCGGCGATCGCGAGTGGCGCGACCACGACCACGGCGAGTGGCGCGACCACGGAGATCGCGGCGATCACCACGACTGGCGCTGAGTTCAGCCCTCGCCGGCGGCCCCGGCGACCGGGCTGAGCGGGACGACCAGCGTGAACGTCGCGCCCTTGCCGGGCGCGCCGTCGGCCCCGATCCGCCCGCCCATCAGGCTGGCCAGCCGGCGGCAGATGGCCAGGCCCAGGCCCGCGCCGCCGTGGGCGCGGGTGATGGAGGCGTCGGCGATCTCGAAGCTGGCGAACAGCTGCTCGGCCTGGGCCGGATCGATGCCGACGCCGGTGTCCTTGACCTTGAAACGCCACTCATCGCCGGTCCTGGCGAGCGTGACGGTGACGCCGCCGGCGGCGGTGAACTTCACCGCGTTGTCCAGCAGGTGATCCAGCACTTGGCCCAGGTGGTCCGGATCGCCCAGCACTTCGCTCTCGGCGCCGTCGTGCAGCGTCACTGTCAGCGCGAGGCTCTTGGCCTGCGCGGCGGCCCGCACGCCCTCGACCGAGCGCCGCACCACGCTCGCTGGCGTAAAGCTGAGCCAGGCGGCCCGCACCTGGCCGGCCTCGAGCGCGTTGAAGTCGAGCACATCGCCCAGCAGCGTGCGCAGCCGCCCGGCGCTGGCCAGGATCTCGCCCACCAGCGCACGCTGCTGCGCCGAGAGCGGGGAGCGCGCCAGCACCTCGGCCAGGCCGATCACCCCGTTCAGCGGCGTCTTCAGCTCGTGACTCATGTTGGCGAGGAACTCGGCCTTGGCCCGGCTGCCGGCTTCGGCGCGCGAGAGGGCGTCGCGCAGCGCCGCGGCCTGCGCCTTCAGCTCGGTGATGTCGACGCGCAGTCCGATTACGCCGCCGTCGCCGGTTCGCCGCTCCTCGATCATCACCCAGCGGCCGTCGCGGATCTGCTGCTCGTGGCGCTCGCCGGTGGGGTTACTGAGCAGGGCGATGCGCTCGGCGAGCCAGGCCTCCTCGCGGCCGACCGCGGCCGGGTAGTCGCCGCGCTCGACCCCGATCCGCAGCGTCTCCGAGAGCCGCCGGCCGACGCGGAACAGGTCGGACGAGCGATGATAGATCTCGCCATAGGCCTTGTTCCAGAGCAGGTAGCGCAGCTCGGCGTCGAGCACGACGACGCCGGTCGGCAGCGCGTCCAGCGCCTCGCGCAGCCGCCGCTCGGCGGCCCGGGCCTCGGCTTCGGCCTTGGCCAGCGCCGCCCACGGATTGAGCGCCGCCCAAGCACGTCCCAAAGCGCTGCCGATCGCAGCCGCCATACGCTCGCCCCGAACCACCCGACTCGCTCAGGTTCCTTCATGGCCAGGGCGCCGTGGCGCGACTTGCAACGGCCGGGCGGGAAATCGGCGGCGTCGGGCGGGGCGCCCGCCAAATAGGCGCCGTTCGAAGGCACGGGGCGCCGGGCGCCTACCGTTTGTGAGGGCTCGCGCCCCTCAGTTGCGCGCCATCCGCAGCGAGCCACGCTGATAGCGCACAGGCGCGGCCGGCGGCGGCTCGTCGTCGTCAAAGCTCAGGCCGCCACCTTTCGCCAGCAGGATCTTGACGTCCTTCGGCGGCATCGGCTTGCCGAACGCATAGCCCTGCAGCGCGCCGCATCCCGCAGCGGTCAGCACGTGGCGCTGCTCCGCGGTCTCCACCCCCTCCGCCACCACGCCCATGCCCAGCGACGAGGCCAGGCGGGTCACCGAGGCGACGATGATCGCCGACTGCTTGTCGTGGGCGACGTTGTCGACGAACGACTTGTCGATCTTGATGCAGTCGATGGCGAACTGGTTGAGGTAGGTCAGGCTGGCGTAGCCGGTGCCGAAGTCGTCGAGGGCCACGCGCATCCCGGCCTGGCGCAGCACCTTCAGATTATGGGCGGCGCGCTCCACGTCGTCGATGATCGCCGTCTCGGTCAGCTCGATCTGGATGCGGCTGGCCTTGAGATCGGCCTCTTCGGCGTAGCGCAGGATCCGCTCGGCCACGTTCTGGTGCAGGAACTGGCGCGCGGACAGGTTCACCGACACGTAGGGCCCGCCCCAGCGGCGCGCATCCTTGAACGACTGGCGGGTGATCCAGTCGCCGAGGTCGAGGATCAGACCGGTCTCCTCGGCCACCGGTACGAACTCGGCCGGCGAAACCGCGCCATGCTCGGGACTGTCCCAGCGCACCAGCGCCTCGAAGCCCAGCACCTGGCCCAGCTTGGCGGTGACGATCGGCTGGTAGGCCATGCGAAACTGGCCGTTGCGCAGCGCCTCCTCCAGGCCGTTCTCGATTGACAGCCGGCGCTTGGTCACCTTCTCCAGCGCCGCGTCGTAGCGGCGGAAGCGATTGCGGCCCTCGCGCTTGGCGGCGTAGAGCGCCAGATCGGCGCGACGCATCAGCGAGACCTCGCTGCGGCTCTCATCCTGGCTCGCGACGCCGATCGAGGCGCTGACCTGCACCTCGTGGCCGGCGACGCGCCGGGTCTGGTGGCAGACCCGCAGGATCATGGCGCAGAACTCATCCACCGACTGATCGCCGGCTTCGATGACGATGCCGAACTCGTCGCCGCCCAGCCGCGCCAGCACGCCGCCCGGCGGCATCACGGCGGACATCGCCGAACAGATCTTGCGCACCAGGTCGTCGCCGGCGTGGTGACCCAGCGTGTCGTTGACCAGTTTGAAGCGGTCGAGGTCGACCAGCATGATGGTCTGCGACCGGCGGTCCCGCGCCAGGCGTATCGTCAGCTCGGTGACGAAGCCGGCGCGGTTCAGGATGCCGGTCAGCGGGTCGTGCTGGGCTGCGTGCGTGGCGATCTCGAGTCGAGCCCTCAGCGCGGAGATCTCGGTCTCCAGCCCGTTGATGGTGCGGGCGCCAACCTCGGCAAGCACATCGCGCTGGCTCAACAGCGCATGGCGGTCGGCCAGCGCCCTGAGCGTGCCGACCGCGTCCGGCCGGTAGAACGGGGTGAACAGGAAGGTCAGCTTGTCGGCGGCGTGCACCACCTCCATCGCCGCGCGCCAGAGCGTCAGGTCGCCGTCCTCGATCAGCACCAGCAGCTCGGCGGCGGGCTCGGTCTCGCGCACCAGGCGCAGCTGGTCGGCGAGGTCGCCGGCATGGCCGCCGCGGTAGTCGAACACGAAGATCGCCGGGGTCCAGCCGAAGTGCCGCGCCGTCTCCGCCCTGGCCAGGGCGCGCGCCGCGTCGGTGCAGACGATCGCCTCGGAACCGGGCATCGCCTCGTGGGCGGCCGAGCGGATCGCCGCCAGGCGCGCCGGCTTGGAGCTGATCAGCAACGCCATCGGCCGCCGCCCGCCGCGGGCGAACGGCGCGGCCCCATCAGCCGGCTCCACCACCGGCGACTTCTGTACGGCCTGCTTCGCCATGCGAGTCTCGTCGCATCTTCGCAGACAAGATTCCGATAACCGGCATGGTCAAGATTGGCTGAACGGGAGGCCCGCGGGGCGACCGGTAGCCGAGGTCTAGGGCCGCGGGCCCGCCTGCCGCATGCAGCGCAGCGCCACCGCGCCGGTGCTTCCGTTCTTGGTCAGGATGCCGGTGGCGCCAGGCGCGCACTCGCACCGCTTCTCCCGGCGGCCCGTCGCAGGATCGATGATCGTCACCGTCACGCTGGGCCCGGTACAGACCTTGGCGGTCCGGCCCGCCGGGCGGGGTGGGCCGTATGTCTCGAAGCCATGGGCGCCGCTTTGCGAGAAGCGGCTGTCTGCGGCGGCTGTGAGCGGCGCCGCGGCGAGCAGGGCAAGCGCAAGAAGGGCGATGTTGGCCGGTCTGGTCATGGGGCTCTCATGGTCCGCCGAGGCGCATGGCGACGCGCGAAGACTGCGCGGCCGCGACTGAACTTGCCCCGACTGGTTT
>DATNIH010000084.1:0-32028 GCA_035604515.1 Caulobacteraceae bacterium
TACCGGCCAGCTGAGCCCTGACCGCCGAGAGCGTCTCGGCGTGGGCGGCGTAGGGCACGGTGAGCACGCACAGCTCGGCGCGATCAGCGGCGTCGGCGAGGCCGCAGCCGTGCACGTGGACGCCCGGCAGGGTCTCGATCAACCCAGCGGCCGTCGCCCGGGCCTTTTCCGGGTCGCGCGATCCGATCAGGACCTCGTGTCCGGCCTTCGCCAGGCGCAGCACCAGCGCGCCCCCGAGCGCCCCCGTGCCGCCGAGGATCGCAATACCCGTCACTCTTCGCTCCGCTCGATGCCGCGGCCTTGCCGCCACCGCCCGTCTATCCTGAAATCTAGCATCCGCGCTTTGGCGCGTTCCCGTCGAGGTCGCCCTCGTTCTCCGCCGAGGGCGTCCTCTCTCTTGCGAATGCGTGTGACTATAGACTATGATGATGATTGTGATCAACTAGACCAGTCGACGGGCCGCTAGGACCCGTCGCGGGTTGACGCGGGAGGTGTCGGACGATGAGCCAGCGACCCTTGGCTGACGGTCTCTATCGCCTGGTCGACGGCGCGCCGCGGCTGCTCGGCGGCCGCCGCAAGAGCGACGGCAAGCTCGCGTTCCCGCTGCCGCAGGGCGCGCAGGGCGAACTGTACGAGCCGGTCGAGCTGTCCAGCGACGGCGTGCTCTGGTCCTACACCGTGCAGCGGTTCCGCCCGAAGACCCCTTACGCAGGTCCAGGCGATGACAAGAGCTTCCGGCCTTACGCGGTCGGCTACGTGGAGCTCCCCGGCCAGATCATCGTCGAGAGCCATATCGCCACGACCGATTTCAACGCCCTGAGGATCGGCCAGCCGATGCGGCTGACCCTGATGCCGTTCCGCCGGGAGCCGGATGGGACCGACGTGATGATCTACGGCTTCAAGCCGGCGACCCAGACCCAAGAGGAGCTCACCGCGTCATGACGGATGTGCACATTGTCGGCGCCGGCATTCACCCGTTCGGGCGCCATGACGGCAAGACCGGCCTCGACCAGGGGGTATTCGCGATCAATGAGGCGCTGGCCGACGCGGGTGTTGTCTGGGGCGACATGCAGTTTGCGTTCGGTGGGTCCTCGGCCGCCGGTAACGCCGACGCAGTGCTGCCGCGGCTCGGCCTCACCGGCGTGCAATTCATCAACGTCGCCAACGGCTGCGCCACCGGCGGCTCGGCGATCCTCTCGGGCTATTGGGCGATCAAATCGGGCGAGTTTGACCTAGGCCTGGTGGTTGGCTTCGACAAGCATCCGCGCGGCGCCTTCAACGCCGATCCCGAGGAATGGGGGCTGCCGGCCTGGTACGGCGAAGCCGGGATGATGCTGACGACGCAGTTCTTCGGCATGAAGATCCAGCGCTACATGGGACTGCACGGTATCGGCGCCGAGACTCTGGGCCTGGTGGCCGAAAAGGCTTTCCAGAACGGCGCGAAGACCCCGCATGCCTGGCGGCGCGAGCCGGTCGGCCTCAACGTGATCATGAGCAGCGACCTCGTCTCCGATCCGCTCACCAAGTACATGTTCTGCGCGCCAGCCGAGGGCGGCGCGGCGCTGGTGCTGGCCTCCGACCGCAAGATGCGCGAGCTGGGGCTGGCCGGGCCGAGGGTCCGCAGCGCCGCAGTGCGCACCCGGGTCAACGGCTCGTTCGAGGTGTTCTCGCCGTCGCTGGAGATCGAGCGCGGCCCTTCGCCGACCGAGCTGGCCTCGAAGGCGGCGTATGAGATGGCGGGGCTCGGACCGGCCGACATCGACGTGATCCAGATCCAGGACACCGAGAGTGGCGCCGAGATTATGCACATGGCCGAGAACGGCTTTTGCGCCCACGGCGAGCAGGAAAAGCTAATCCACGACGGCGCGACGCGCCTTGGCGGGCGGATGCCGATCAACACCGACGGCGGCTGCCTGGCCTGCGGCGAGCCGATCGGCGCCTCCGGCCTGCGCCAGGTGTATGAGAACGTGCAGCAGCTGCGTGGCCGATCCGGCGCCCGCAACGTCGAAGGCGCCCGCCTCGGCTACAGCCAGGTCTACGGCGCGCCGGGCCTCTCCGCCGTCGCGATCCTGGAAGCCTAATCTGCCAGGAGCGCAGCTGATGGACGCCCTGATGAGCGCCGAGGACCTCGCCTTCCGGGACGAGGTCCGCGCATTTCTCACCGAGATGCTCACGCCGGAGCTGCGGGCCGCCGCGGCGCGGCAGGCCGGCGTGTTCGCCGAGGCCAGCCTGAACCAGATCTGGCACCGCATCCTGCACGCGAGAGGCTGGATCGCGCCAAGCTGGCCGGCGAAATATGGCGGTCCGGGCTGGACACCGACGCAGCGCCACATCTTCGCTGACGAATGCGCCAGGGCCAACGCGCCGGTGGTCCCGGCGATGGGCCTGCAGATGTGCGGCCCTGTGCTGATGACCTACGGCACGCCGCAACAGAAGGCGCACTTCCTGCCACGCATGCTGTCGGGCGAGCACTACTGGTGTCAGGGCTTCTCCGAGCCGGGGTCGGGCTCCGACCTGGCGTCGTTGCAGACCAGGGCGGTGCGTGATGGCGACCACTACGTCGTCAACGGCTCGAAGATCTGGACGACCCACGCCCAGTTCGCCAACTGGATGTTCCTGCTGGTCCGCACCGCCACAGAGGGCAAGCCGCAGGCGGGGATCAGCTTCCTGCTCACGCCGATGGAAGTTCCTGGCCTGACTGTGCGGCCGATCATCAGCATGTCGGGCGAGCATGAAGTGAACCAGGTGTTCTTCGACGACGTCCGCATTCCGGTGGCGAACCGGGTCGGTGAGGAGAACCAAGGCTGGACCGTCGCCAAGGCGCTGCTGGTGTTCGAACGCGGCGGCGGCGTGGCGGCGAGCCGCCTTACCCGGCTGGTCGATGAGGCTAGGCGGCTGGCCCAGCGCAAGGACGACTCCGGGTCCAGCGTCTGGGAGACCAATTCCGAATTCCGCCGGCGCCTCTTGGAGGTCGAAACGGACGTCAGGGCGCTCGATTTCAAGGAGCGCGAGGTCGCCGCCAAACTCTCGGCCGGCCAGGATATCGGCGGCGCCGCCTCGGTGCTGAAGATAACGGTCAGCCGGCTGGGCCAACTGGCCACTGAACTCGCGACCGAGGCGCTGGGCACCGACGCCTGGGCTGATCCTCGTGGCGACGGCGGCGATAACGAAGCCTGGGCCGACTACGCTGCGACGCTCACCGCCAAGTACCTCAACCACCGCGCCGCCACGATCTTCGGCGGCTCCCAGGAGGTGCAGCACAACATCGTCGCCAGGGCCGTGCTTGGACTCTGATCGGCGCGTCGTCTGAGGGGCGAACGCTGCATCGAAGTCGGTTGCAATAGATGATAATCATAGTCATAATTAAAAGGTGATATGGGCCGAGGCGGGCGATGGCCGCAGCATCGCCCCCCAACCAAGAGCTCGATAGAATTCGACCCGACGGAGGAACCCGGTGAACGCGATCGTCAAGGAATTCAAAGTCATCGACACCGACACCCACGTGATCGAGCCCTACGATCTGTGGACGTCGCGCATCTCGGTGGCCAAGTACGGCGACAAGGTCCCACACGTGAAGTGGGACGAGAGCATGCAAGAAGACGCCTGGTTCTTCGGCGGCAATCGCACCGGGGCCGCCGCCGGGGCCGCCATGGCGGGCTGGCATGAGTATCCGCCCAAACGTCCGCAGCGCCTCTCGCAGGTCGACCCGTCGCTCTACGACGCGATCCCCCGCCTGAAGAAGATGGACGAGTACGGCATCTACGCCGAGATCCTCTATCCCAACGTCGCCGGCTTCGGCGCCGGGCGCTACCTCGCGCTCGGCGACCAGGCTCTGATGCTCGCTTGCGTCGAGGCTTACAACAACTGGCTGACCGACTGGTCGAGCGCCGATCCCAAGCGGCTGATCGCGCAGATGGCGCTGCCGTTCTGGGACATCCAGGCCTCGGTCAAGGAGATGCAGCGCGCCGCCAAGATGGGCCACAAGGGCCTGGTCATGTGCGGCGAGCCGGAGCACTTTGGCTTGCCCAAGCTCACCGATCCGCAATGGGATCCGCTGTGGGCGGCGGCGCAGGACATGGGCCTGCCGGTCAACTTCCACATCGGCACCGGCGACATGTGGTATTTCGAGATGATGCACGAGTCGGTGAAGCGGCACGCCGCCTTCGCCTCGATGGGCGCGCTGTTCTCGCTCGACAACGGCAAGGTGATCTCGCAACTGGTCTGCGGCGGCATCTGCCATCGCTTCCCAAAGCTGAACTTCGTCTCGGTCGAGAGCGGCGTCGGCTGGCTGCCCTACCTGCTCGCCGGCCTGGACTACCAGTGGAAGAACTGCGGCGCCGACAAGGAGAACCCAGAGCAGACCCTGCTGCCGAGCGAGTACTTCAAGCGCCAGGTCTACGGCTGCTTCTGGTTCGAAAAGGCGACGCTGAAGCCGGCGATCGACATCCTGGGCGCCGACAACATCATGTATGAGACCGACTTCCCGCACCCGACCAGCATGAGCCCGGGGCCGGCGACGTCGGCGGTGGCGCCCAGCGAGTACATGGAAGAAGTCTTCAACGGCGTGGCCCGCGAGGACGTCGGCAAGATCGTCTACGGCAACGCCGCGCGCATCTATCACCTCGACTGACACCTGCGATGTCATCCCGGAGAGCCGCGCAGCGGACTCGTCCGGGATCTCCTTCAGCCCGGCCACAAGGAGATCCCGGCTCTCCGCTGCGCTGCGGCCGGGATGACACTGAACGGGAGCGGGAGGGGTGAGTTGACCGACGAATTCGACATGACCGGCAAGGTCGTGCTGGTGACCGGCGGCAGCCGCGGGCTGGGCTACGAGATGGCCAAGGCCTTCGCCCGCCACGGCGCTGACGTGGTCGTCACCAGCCGCAAGCTCGACGCCTGCCAGGCCGTCGCGGGCGAGATCGAAGCGCTCGGCCGCCGCGCCCTCGCCCACGCCTGCCATGTCGGCCATTGGGACGAACTAGGGCCGTTGGTCGACGCCGCCTACGCCGCGTTCGGCCGCATCGACGTTCTGATCAATAACGCCGGCATCGCGCCAACAGCGCCGTCGTCGCTCGAAGTCACCGAGGACCTGTTCGACAAGACGGTCGGGGTCGACTTCAAGGGCCCGTTCCGGCTCTCGGCCCTGGTCGGCGCGCGGATGTTCGAGGCGGGGCAGGGCGCGATCATCAACGTCAGCAGCTCGGCGGCGGTGCGGCCCAGCGCAGTCTACCCGGTCTATTCCGGCGCCAAGGCGGCGCTGAACATCCTGACCCAGTGCCACGCGATGGAGTTCGGTCCAAAGGTGCGGGTCAACGCGATCCAGTGCGGCCCGTTCTGGACCGACATCGCCAAGAGCTGGCGCGAGGAGGCCGACCGCAACTCCAAAGGCGCGCTGCGCCGGATCGGCCGACCGGAGGAGATCGCCACCACCGCGCTCTATCTCGCCAGCGACCGCTCGAGCTTCACCACCGGCGCGGTGATCCAGCTGGACGGCGGGACGTTCTGACCATGGCCATCGCGACGCGCAAATACCTGGGCGAAGTCATCGCGGTGAAAGCCGCCCATCGCATCGACGAGGCGCGCCTGGCGCAGTTCATGGGCGATACGGTCGCGGACTTCGAGGGGCCGTTGGCGGTGCGGCAGTTCGAAGGCGGGCAGTCGAACCCCACCTACCTGCTCACCACGCCCGCCCGCCAGTACGTGCTGCGTCGCAAGCCGCCCGGCGTGTTGCTGAAATCTGCCCACGCGGTCGACCGCGAGTTCCGGGTGATGCGGGCGCTGTGGGAAGCCGGCTTCCCGGCGCCGGAACCGCTAGTGCTGTGCGAGGACGACAGCGTGCTTGGCACCGCGTTCTACGTCATGCGCCACGTGCCCGGCCGGATCTTCCTCGACAACGCCATGCCCGATCTCAGCCGTGAGGATCGCGCCGCAGTGTTCGACTCGGTGAACGCGACGCTGGCGCGGCTGCATAGCATCGACCACGTCGCGCTCGGCCTTGGCGACTTTGGTCGCGGCGGCAACTACTTCGTGCGCCAGATCACCCGCTGGTCGCAGCAGTACGAAGCCTCGAAGACCGAGGACATCGCGGCAATGGACCGCTTGATCGCCTGGCTGCCGACCGCCGCGCCGCAGGATGACGAGACCTGCCTGATCCACGGCGACTTCTCGTTCCACAACGTGTTGATCCACCCAACCGAGCCGCGCGTCGCCGCCGTGCTGGACTGGGAGCTGTCGACCACCGGCCATCCGCTGGGCGATCTGATGTATCACACCATGGAGTGGTACCGGCCGCCGGGCTGCGACGCGCGCGGCACGCTGCTGGATGCTGACCTGGCGACCCTCGGCGTCCCTACGCTGCAGGCCTATGTTGCGCGGTATTGCGAGCGCGCCGGTCGCGCGCCGCTCGAGAACCTGGCCTTCCACCAGGCCTACAACCTCTTCAAGACCGCCGCGATCGTGCAGGGCATCGTCGGACGCGCCCGCGACGGCACCGCCGCAGCCGCCGGCGCCGCCGAGCAGGCGGCCCGCGTGCGGCCCATGGCCGAGGCCGCCTGGCGCTTCGCCCAGGAGGCTGGCGCGCTATGAACTCGCAGACTCATCGGCAGTGGCTGGTGGCCGACCGTCCGATCGGTCGCGAACTTCGCGCCGGCGACTTCCATTTGGTCGAGACGCCGGTGGTCCAGCCCAGCCATGGCGAGGTGCTGGTCGAGACGCTCTATCTGGCCTTCGATCCGGCCCAGAAGAGCTGGATGGAAAACGTCGCCAACTACCGCGACCCGGTGGCGCTCGGATCGATGATGCCGGGCCGCGGCGTTGGCCGGGTGCTCGCCTCCCGGCATCCGGATCTCGCGGCCGGCGACCTCGTGCACGGCGAGACCGGATGGCAGGAACGTCCGCTGATGCAGGGCGCCGGACTGGCCAAGGTGGCGCAGGGCGTGCCGCCCACTGCGGTGCTCAGCGTCCTGGGGACCACCGGCAAGACCGCCTACCTGGGGCTCACGCACGTCGGCAAGCCCAAGCCAGGCGACACCGTGGTGATCTCCGGCGCGGCCGGCGCCACCGGCTCGGTGGTCGGCCAGATCGCCAAGCTCGCCGGCTGCCGCGTGATCGGCATCGCCGGCGGCATGCAGAAATGCGCCTGGCTTACGGATGAACTCGGGTTCGACGGCGCCATCGACTACAAGGCCGAGAAGATCCGCGCTCGCCTGCGCGAGCTCTGTCCGGGCGGTATCGACGTGATGTGGGACAACGTCGGCGGCGACATCCTCAACGACTGCCTGGCCCGCCTCGCGGTCGGGGCGCGGGTGGTGATCTGCGGCGGCATCTCCCGCTACAACTTCGACGCCCGCAATCCCGAACAGATGCCGCCTGGCCCGCGCAACTACTTCAACGTGGTGTTCACTGGCGCGACGATCCAGGGCTTCCTGATGAACCACTACGAACGCGACTACCCCATCGCCGAGGCGCGCTTGCTGGCCTGGGTGCGCGAGGGCCGGCTCAAGTACAAGGAAGACATCCGCGAAGGCTTCGAGAATGCGCCGGCCGCTCTGATGGGCCTCTTTGCAGGCGGCAATTTCGGCAAGCAGTTGCTAAAGGTCGCCAACTGAGGTCGCCGGGCGGCGATGGAGGCGAGCATGACTGCATCTGGGCCGGGCACGGGACGGCTGGAAGGCCGGCGGGCGATCGTCACCGGCGCGGCGAAGGGCATCGGCCGCGCCATCGTCCAGCGCCTCGTCGAGGACGGCGCCGGCGTACTGCTGGTCGACATCGACGCTGCGGCGGGCGAGGCGGTGGCCGGCGATCTGGCAGCGGCAGGGGCGCGGGTGGCGTTCCACCACGCGGATGTGGCGCAACCCGATCAGGCCGCGGCGATCGTCGCGGCCGCCGAACAGGCGCTCGGCGGCGTCGAGATCCTGGTCAACAACGCCGGCATCGCCCCGCGCGCCAACTTTCTCGACTTGGCGATCGAGGACTTCGACCGCGTCATGGCGATCAATCTGCGGGCGCCGTTCCTGCTGACCCAGGCGGTGGCGCGTCACCTCCGGGAGCGCCAATGCGGCGGGGCGGTGGTCAACCTCTCGTCGATCAACGCCGTGCTGAACGGGCCGGATTCGCTGGCCTACTGCGTCTCCAAAGGCGGGCTCAACCAGCTGACGCGCAACTGCGCTATCGCGCTCGCGCCTTACGGCATCCGGGTCAATGCGGTCGGGCCGGGCACGGTCGCCACCGAGATGGCCGCCAGCTTCGGGCTTACCGGCGCGGGCGTCATTCCGGTGTTGCAGCGCACACCGATGCGGCGTCTAGGCGAGCCGTCGGAGATCGCGGCCGTCGTGGCCTTCCTGGCCAGCGACGACGCGTCGTTCGTCTCCGGCCAGACCGTCTACGCCGATGGCGGCCGGCTCGGATTGAACTACAGCCTGCCGATCGACGCCTGACCGCGCGCCCTCGCCTGACGGCCGGCGGGACAGAAGAATTTCCCTCATAGAATCATGATGCTGAGAAGGTGACGCTTTGGCGCCACAGGCCCTGCCCGTGGTTGCGTTCGAGTTGCAAACTCACATTGACATTTGTAAGATCATCATCATGATTATGATACTTAGAATGATAATACGACACAGGGGGGAACGACTTCCGTAAGGTTGCCGACAGGACCGCGGACGGTTGTGGGCGCTCGCGCCCTCAGGTGTCCCGCGCCGGTCGGTGCTCGAACGGAGCCGCTCCGAGGCAGGCGACCACCACAAAGCTGGTGTGAGCCGACAGAGAGAGGGGGAGGTCGCTATGGCCATCCATTCATCGCCGCTGAGCCGGCACGCATCGCTGCGGGATCATGCGGACGTTCTCGCGCTCCTGGTCGGGGCGGGACTGGCGGTCATACCCTCCCAGGTTGCTGCTGCGACCGCCGACACAACGGCCAGCGCCGCTGCGTCGAGCTCAGATGGCGGGCAGGTCTCTGAGGTCATCGTCACCGCCACCCGCCGCGAGGAAGCGCTGCGCGACGTGCCGGTAGCGGTCACCGCGGTCAGCGGCCAGCAGGTGCGCGAGGCGCACATCGGCAACTTCGCCGACCTGCCCGCGCTGACGCCCGGGGCGAACTTCATCAGCACCAAGGGCCAGAGCACGGCCGACATCGAGATCCGGGGACAGTCGACCACCAACGACGCCCCGGCGCTCGAGCTGCCGGTAGCGGTGTTCATGGACGACATCTACTACGGCTCGCTGGCCTCGTTCGACGCCGACTTCTACGACGTCAGCCAGATCGCCATCCTGCGCGGACCTCAGGGCACCACCTTCGGCCGCAACGTGGTCGGCGGCGCGTTGCAGATCACCTCGAACAAGCCGCAGCTGGGCTTCATGGGCGGGGCCGATACTCTGACGGTGGAGAGCTACGCCGGATCCGGCGCGCCGAACTCGACCGGCTTCGAGGGTCAGGGTTTCGTCAATGCGCCGATGGGCCAGGACGCCGCGTTCCGATTCGCCTACAGCCTCAAGGATGTCGGCGGCTACATGCACAACTTCGTCACCGGCTCGAACCTCAGCAACCAGAAGAGCTTCTCGGCGCGTCCCTCGATCCTGTGGGAGCCCAACGACAGTCTGAAGGTCAGCGCGTTCGTCTCCTGGACCCACGAGGACGAGCTCGCCTCGGGCTACAAGGCGTTCGGCCAGGGCTCGGTGATCGCCGCGGACAATGTCATCTCGACCAGCCCCTGGGCCAGCTTCCAAGACGTCGACGGGATCAACAAGCGCGATATCGTCGCCGCCCAGGTCCGCTTCGACCTCACCCGCCCGATCGGCACGATCTCGGCGATCACCAGCTTCCGCTGGCTGAACACCAACTACGTCGACGACGGCGACTCCGGTCCGCTGCCGGCCAATCCCAACAGCATCAACGCCAGCAGGGAGAGCGAGTTCAGCGAGGAGCTGCGGCTGACATCGCCGTCCGGCCGTCGTCTGGAATACGTCGCCGGCCTCTACTACAGCTACGAGGACCTGAAGAAGGCGATCACCTTCGACTTCAACGGCACGAACCCGGCCTACTTCCTCAGCATCCTGACCAAGGGACTCTCCGACAACCAGACCGTGATCGGCGATGCATTCGTGAACAGCTTCGCGCCTTACGCGGAGGGCAAGTACCACTTCACCGACCAGCTCGCGCTGACGTTTGGCGCGCGCTACTCGGTCGAGGAGAAGAGCGGCTACACCGATCACATCGGCTTCTCGCCGTTCTACGGCGCAGCGTTCAACGTGCCGTTCTCCCACACCTGGACCGCTTTCACGCCGCGGGTGATCCTCGAGTACAAGGTCAAGCCCGGCGTGCTGTTCTACGGCAGCGTCTCGACCGGCTTCAAAGGCGGCGGCTGGTCCTTGACCAGCACCAGCGCCGCGGCCGCGGTCATCCCGCTGAAGCCCGAGACCAGCACCAGCTACGAGTTCGGCGCCAAGCTGAACTTTCTCGACGACCGCGCGACCATCAACCTGGCCGCCTACCAGGCCGACACCAAGAACCTGCAGGTCCGCTCGTTGGTCGGCCCGGTGCTCACCGACACCAACGCCGGCTCGGAGCGCGTGCGCGGGGTCGAGCTGGAGTCGGTGTTTGCGCCGTTCCAGGGGGCCCAGGTCGGCGTGAACTACGCCTACACCGACGCGGTCTACTCATCCTTCACCGGCTGCGCGGCTGGCGGCGTCAACTGCACCGGCCTCGAGGTGCCGTTCACGCCCAGGAACGACATCCGCGTCTTCGCCCAATACCGCTGGGACCTGGGCGACGCGGGCGCGCTCACCGGGCACGTGGATCAGGAATGGGCCGATGCGACCCAGGTCAGCCCGCTCGACAACCAGCAGGCGGCGGTGCCGTTCACATCCAAGAACCTGCTGAACGCCTCGTTGATCTTCGCGCCGGCGGGCAAGCCGTGGACGCTGCAGCTCTGGGGCAAGAACCTCGGCAACAGCTGGACCCTGGCGGCCCCGTCAAACTACTACTTCTACTTCCTCACTAAGGCCGAGTACGCGGCGGGCGCCCGCGAGGTCGATCGCGGCGTGGTCACTCCGCCCCGGCAGGTCGGGGCGACGTTCAGCTTCAAGTTCTAGCGCATGAGCGACCGGCGCATCGACCTCACCGGGCTCGATGCGCCATCGCCGGCGCCGTGACCGCGCCTTCGGCAGGACTATCGCCGCGCTACGGCTGGTTCGCGCTCGGCGTGCTCTTCGTCGTCGCCCTGTTCAACTACATCGACCGCTCGATCCTCTCGATCATGCAGGTGGCGCTCAAGCGCGACCTGCATCTGACCGACACCCAGCTCGGCGCGCTGACCGGACTGGCGTTCGCCATCTTCTACACCACCGGCGCCCTGCCCATCGCCTGGCTGGCCGACCGCGTGGCGCGCAAGTACGTGCTGACCGCCGCGCTCGCGGTCTGGACCCTGATGACGGCCGCCGGCGCCGGCGCGACCGGCTTCCTCAGCCTGATGGCGTGCCGCATCGGCGTGGCGGTGGGAGAGGCAGGGTGCGTGCCCACCACCCATTCGATGATCTCGGATTTCTTTCCCAGACACCGCCGGGCGCTGGCGATGGCGTTCTGGGGGCTGTCGCTGCCCCTCGGCAGCATGCTCGGCGTGTTCCTGGGCGGCCAACTGACGGCGGCGTTCGGCTGGCGCCAGACCTTCCTGATCATCGGCGGCGGCGGGCTGCTGCTGGCCCCCGTGATCCTAGTCGTGCTGAAAGAGCCGGTGCGCGGCCGTTTCGATGGCGCGCCGGCGCCGGGCGTGGTCGCCGAGGCGCGCTCGACGCTGCAGTCGCTGGCGATCCTCTGGCGGCTGCGCTCGTTCCGCTACCTGTGCCTCGCCGAGGGCCTGCAGGCGTGGGCCCAGAACGGCATGATGGCGTGGAACGCACCGTTCTACAGCCGCCTGCACCACATGCCGCTGGCCCAGATCGCCACGGCGCTGGCGCTGATCATCGGCTTCAGTGGCGCCGCCGGCACCTTCCTCGGCGGCGCGCTGGCCAACAGCTTGGCCAGGGGCGATGTGCGCTGGTACATGCGCATTCCCGCGGCGGCGGCGCTGATCACCGTACCGTTCGCGCTGCTGCAATATTTCGCGCCAAGCGCGACGCTTTCGCTCGCCGCCGCCGTCGTGCCGGCGGCCATGGTCAACGTCTACATGGCGCCGGCCAACGCCATGTCGCAATCGCTGGTCCCGGCGGACATGCGCGCGCTCACGTCGGCCGTGCTGGTGCTGGTCGTGAGCGTGATCGGGCTCGGCCTTGGCCCATTGTCAGTCGGCGCGCTCAGCGACCTGTTGACGCATCGTTTTGGCTTTGGCGAGGCGGCTTTGCGCTACGCCCTGCCGTCGGTGGTGGTTCCGGCTGCAGCCGCGGCCTGGCTATTCCACCGCTCGAGCATCCACCTGCCGGGCGAGCTGGCGCCGATGCACCAGCCCGCGGCGGCGGCCGTCTCCTAGCCGCCTTCGCTCACCGCCACTGGATCTTCTCGCCAACGCGGCGCGGCCAGTAGGCCTTGAAGTCCTCGACCACGTGCTGGATGTGCTCGGCCATCAGCCGCTCGGCTTTGTCGGCCTTACCGGCGATGATCGCCTCGGCCAGGTCGCTGTGGTCGTGGACGATCTGGTCCTCGAGCGTGCCCCGGTCGGGATTGGTCAGCACCTGCTCGGTGGAGATGTAGCTGATCGACTTCAGCACCAGCGCCAGGACCGGGTTGTCGGCCAGCCGCGCCACACGTTCGTGAAAGTCGATCCCTTCCATCGGCGACCACTTCTCGTGATCGTGGCTGTGCTGGGCGACAAACGGCGTCATCAGTTCACGGACGAGCGCCCGATCGGGATTCAGCGCGGCGAGCTTGGCCAGCACCGGCTCAGTCGCCGCCCAGGCGTTCAGCAATTGGTCGTAGGTCGAGCCGGCCATGTGCAGGTAAAGCGTCAAGGTGCGCGCCAGGTTGCCAGCCAGCGGCTGGCCGACCACGGTGCCTGATCCCGGCCCTGGCCGGATCGCGATCAGGCCCTGCACCTCCAACAGCCTCAGCGCCTCGCGTAGCGAGGAGCGACTGACGCGGTACTGCACCAGCATCTCGGCCTCCAGCGGCAGCCGGTCGCCGGGCTTCAGCCCTTGCGCCTCGATGTTGCGCACGATCTCGAGGGCGACGATCTCCGACGTCTTCGACGCGCGCCGCGTGAATTGCCAAGCGCTGAGCGTGGCTGGCGGCTTCGGTTCTGATTCTGCCTCAGATCGCTCGGCGACTTTCGGGCGACGCGCCATAACCCCCGACTTTCATTCAAGAATCGTCGCCGCGTGCGGGGCGACGCCTGCCAGCGTGCAACCGTTGCGACGCCTACTCAATAGAACACGGTCTTGCTTGCGGCCAGCACCCCGTCCGTTGACAAAGGTCGCCGCGAGTTCATAATAATCATTATAAGAGACGTTGCAGCAAGCGCATATCTCGCTCGGCGTGGCCGGAGGGTCAGACCGACAAGACGCTGGCTGACGCCAACAGGCTTAGGGAGAACGTTGGCTTGAGTGAGACCGCTCTCAGGAGCCCGGCTTCCGCCAAGGGCGCCGCACCGCAACGTTCGCGGACGCCAGGGCCGCGCCAGGGGCCGCTGGCCGGCGTCCGGGTGACCGACTTCTGCTGGATGGGCGTCGGCGCCTGCGCCACCCGGCTGCTGGCGGACTTCGGCGCTGAGGTGATCCGGATCGAGGACCGCCAGCGGCTCGAGATGCCGCGCCGCCTGCCGATCTACAAGGGCGAGGCGCGCACCTACGGCGAGGAGGACGCCAACCCCGACCCGAACAAGGGGGGCCTGTTCAACAACTACAATCGCAACAAGCTGGGCGTGACCATCAACATGCGCACGGCCAAGGGCCGCGAACTGGCGGACCGGCTGATCGCCTCGTCCAGCGTGGTGACCGAGAACTTCGCGCCGGGCGTGATGGAGCGCTGGGGCCTGACCTACGCGCACCTCAAGTCGCTGCGGCCGGACGTGATCTACGCGCGGATGAGCGGCTTTGGCCACTCCGGCCCGCATGCGGATTTCCGCAGCTACGGCCCGGTGGTGCAGGCGGTCTGCGGCATCTCGCATATCAGCGGCCTACCCGGCCGCGAGCCCTCCGGCTGGGGGCTGTCGTACATGGACAACGAGGCGGCGTTCTTCAACGCCGCCGCGCTGCTGATGGCCATCTACCACCGCAACAACACCGGCGAAGGCGCCGAAATCGACGTTTCGGCGGTCGAGGCGGGCATCGCCCTGCTGGGACCGATCCTGCTCGACGTCTCGGTGAACGGCCGCTCGACGCGTGGCGACGACTTCCCGACTGGCAATCGGCTGGAGCACCCCAACGCGGCGCCCCACGGCGTCTACCCCTGCCTCGGCGACGACCGTTGGATCGCCATCGCAGTCTTCAATGACGACGAGTGGCGCGCCCTGGTTGCGGCCATGGGAGACCCGAGTTGGGCCGCCGAGCCGCGTTTCGCGACCCAGGCGGGTCGGTGCGCAGCCCAGGATGAACTCGATGCGCACGTGGGCGCTTGGACCGCCGGCCATGATCGCCACGCCCTGATGCACCGCTTGCAGGCCGTGGGCGTCGCCGCCGGCGCGGTGCAGACGACCGAGGACACCATCGACCACGATCCGCAGATCGCCGGCCGCGGCCTATTCTTCGAGATGGACCACCCGGTGATCGGCGAGGCGCTGTTCGAGGGCACGCCGATCCAGTTTTCGCGCACGGTGCAGGAGAACTGGCGCTCGGCCCCGTTGCTGGGCGAGGACAACGCCTACGTCTGCAAGTCGCTGCTCGGCATGTCCGACAGCGAATACGAGGCGCTGGTCGAGGAAGGCGTGCTCTGATGCAAGCCCAACGCCGCACCGACCTGCCCCATCCGCTCGCGGGCCTCACCGTCGTCGAGCTGGCCGAGGACCCAGGCGGCGAGTTCTCCGGCGCCCTGCTGGCCGAGGTGGGCGCCAAGGTGATCAAGGTCGAGCCGCCCGGCGGCGCGCCCACACGTCAGGTCGGTCCGTTCGCCAAGGGCGAAGTCGGGCCTGAGACCAGCCTGAACTTCTGGTACTACAACGCCGGCAAGCTCAGCGTGACGATCGATCTCGGTGGTCCGGAAGCCCCGCCGCCGCTGCTGGCCTTGCTCGCCCGCGCCGACATCTTCATCTGCACCCTGCAGCCCAAGGCGCTGAGGGCGCTGGGACTGGACCTGGAGCGCCTCTCCCGCGACTTCCCGCGGCTGATCGTGGTGTCGGTGACCGCATTTGGGCTCACCGGTCCGTGGGCGGACTACAAGTCGTCCGACCTCGTCGCTCTGGCCGCCGGCGGGCCGCTCAACAGCTGCGGCTACGACGACCACTCGATCCCGCCGATCCGGCCGGGCGGCAACCAGGGCTACCATAGCGTCGCCAGCTTCGCGCACATCGGCGTCATGCTGGCGCTGCTGGAGCGGCAGAAGACCGGGCTCGGTCAGTTGCTCGACATCTCGATGCACGAGGCCTGCGCCGTTAATGTCGAGCTGGCCAATCCTTATTGGTTCTATCCGAGAGTGCAGGTGAAGCGGCAGACCTGCCGCCATGCTCAGCCCTCGCCGACCCAGCCGGCGCTGTTCCAGTGCGCCGATGGCCGCTTCGTCTACTTCACCCTGATCACCACCGAACAGAAGGCCTGGCAGGCGCTGGTCGGCTGGCTGGATCAGGAAGGCCTGGCCGCACACCTCACCGAGCCTGAGTTCAGCGACGCCAAGCACCGCCAGGACCACTTCAGCGAGATCCAGGAAGTGGTCGAGTGCTTCTTCCTCGTCCACCCCTCGGACCAGATGTACAAGCAAGGCCAGGCCGCCGGCTTGCCGATCGGAGTGTTGAACGCGCCCGAGGACCTGTTCTCCGACGAGCACCTCGCTGCCCGCGGCTTCTTCGTCGAAGTCGAGCACGAGGACCTTGGCAAGGTGACCTATCCTGGCGCCATCTGCCGCTTCTCCTCGTTCGGAGAGGTGGCTCGGACACGGGCGCCGAAGCTGGGTGAGCACACGCTGGCAGTGCTGGCCGAGACTTCCAACACCGAGGAGGACGTCGCATGATCGACGACGAAACCGCCTTCGCCGGACGCGACAGGACCGCGGTCGTCGGCATCGGCCAGACCGCCTTCACACGCGATTCCAGCCGCAGCGTGCTGTCGCTGGCGACCGAGGCGTCGCTGGCCGCGATCGCCGATGCCGGCCTGACCGTCGATGACATCGACGGCATCGTTCGCTGCGAGCAGGATACTGTGACGCCGTTCACGCTCGGGGCTGCGCTCGGGCTCAACAATCTTGCGTTCTGGGCCGACACAGGGCCGGGCGGCGTCGCGCCCTGTATGATGATGGGCGTCGCGATGGGCGCGGTGCTCTCTGGCCAAGCCAAGGCGGTGCTGGCGTTCCGCTCATTGAACGGCCGCTCGGAAGCCAGGCTCGGCGCGGCGGTGCGCACCACAGGCAGGGAGTTCATCGGCGGCTTTGGCACCTACGACGAGTTCTACATGCCATACGGCCTGCTGACCGCCGGCCAGACGTTCGCGCTCATGGCGCGCCGCCACATGCTGGAATATGGCACGACCGCCGAGCAGCTCGGCGCCGTCGCCCTCGCCTGCCGCGAGCACGCCAACCGTACGCCGCATGCGCAGATGCAGTCCAAGCCTCTCTCGATGGACGACTACCTCGGCGCGCGCACGATCTCGACGCCGCTGCGGCTGTTCGACTTCTGCCTGGAGTCCGACGGCGCCTGCGCGGTGGTCATCACCAGCGCCGAGCGAGCGAAGGATCTCGCCAAGCCGCCGGTGCTGATCCGGGCGGTCGCGGGCGGCGCGCCGCCGGACAGGCGTCCAGGCATGATGTTCCCGGTAGTCACCCGCAACGACATAACCGACCTTGGCGGTCGCCGCGCTGGGGAGACGCTCTGGAAGCGAGCCGGGGTTGGGCCTCAGGAGATGGACATCGCCCAGCTCTACGACTGCTTCACCATCAGCGTCATCCTGCAGCTTGAGGCCTACGGCTTCTGCGCCAAGGGCGAGGGTGGTCCGTTCGCGGCCAGCGGCGCGATCCGCCAGGGTGGCGCGCTACCGATCAACACCGGCGGCGGTCACCTCTCCGAAGGCTACGTCCACGGCATGAACCACATCGTGCAGGCGGTGCGCCAGTTGCGCGGCGAGGCCGACATGCAGGTTCTGGGCGCCGAGCTAAGCCTCGTCACCGGCGGCCCGCTGCCGGTCGGCTCCAGCGTCGTGTTCCGGAGGGCTGCGTGATGGGCGAAAGACCGCTGCTCCCTTATGTCGAAGATCGAGAGACGTGCGGCTTCTTCGAGGCGGCCGCCGAGGGGCGGCTGGTGTTCCGCGCCTGCAACGACTGCGATCACGCCCTGCATCCGCCGACTGAGCACTGTCCCTATTGCGGCGGCTGGAACACGGCCTGGCGCGACGCCAAGGGCACAGGCACGCTGCATACCTGGACCACCGTCGCCCATCAGATCCACCCGGGTTTCCCGGCGCCCTATACCGTGGTCGTGGTCGAGCTCGATGATGCGCCGGAGGTGCGGCTGATGGGGCGGCTCGACGGCGAGCCCGAGCTCGCCGCTGGCATGACTATGTCGGTCTGGTTCGAGCGCCTGCCCGAAGGCCCGACGCTGCCGCAGTGGCGCCGGTCATGAGCCGCAAGCCCACCTTCGGCATCACCACCTACAACTACGCGCCGCAGGACATGCTGAGCCTTGCGGTCCACGCTGACCGGCTCGGCTTCGAGTGCCTCTGGTTCGGCGAGCACTATGTGATCCCGCAGAGCTACGGCAGCGCCCATCCGACCACCCATGGCCATGCAGCCGAGTCGACGATCATCGCCCCGTCGATCCGCATCTACGACCCGTGGTTCCTACTTGGCGCGGTCGCCGGCGCGACGACGCGGCTGAAGGTTGGCACTGCCATCTGCATCGTGCCGATGAACAACCCGCTGATCCTGGCCCGGCACACGGTCACCGCGCACGACATCTCCGGCGGGCGGTTCCTGCTGGGCACGGGCGCAGGCTGGCTGAAAGAGGAGTTCGAGGCGATCGGCGTGCCGTTCAACGAGCGCGGCTCGCGCCTGGACGAGACCATCGCGATCCTGAAGCAAGCCTGGGCCGGCGGCTTCTTCGCCCATTCCGGCAAGCACTTCGCCTTCGAGGCGCTGCAGATCTCGCCGCACCCGGTGAAGATCCCGCTGGTCTGCGGCGGTAACACCGGCCCGGCGCTGCGGCGGGTGGCCGAGGTCGCCGACGCGTGGATCAATTCGGCGATGGTGGCGCGGGAAGAGGCGGTGGAGCTGCGCGGCGTGATCGAGCGCGAGCGCCAGGCACGCGGCACGGCCTCGCGGCCGTTCGAGTATTTCGTGCGTCCGTACACGGCCGACCCGGAAGATGTTGGCGGCTTCCTCCGCGAAGGGTTCGACAACATCGTGCTCTGGGGCCCGAACGTCTGGCCGAACACCTCTGACCTCAGCCTGGATCAGAAGATCGCTGGCCTCGAACGCGTCGCGCGGGACCTGGGCGTCACGCCGCCGGTCTGAGTCAGAAAGTTCGGCGGATGGAGGAGAGATTGGGGGCCGACGCGGCGCTGTTTCGGCTGGATGGGCGCACCGCCTTCGTCTCCGGCGCCGCAGGGCACCTCGGCACGGCCATGTCGCACGCCCTGGCGCGCGCCGGCGCCCATGTGATCCTCAACGGCCGAACCGAACCGCGGCTGCGCGCCTTGGCCGAAACCCTGACCGGCGAGGGGCTTGAGTGCTCGGTCGCCGCGTTCGACATCCTGGACCGCAACGCGGCGAGGCGCTGTTTCGGCGGGCTCGAACGGCTCGACGTGCTGGTCAACAACGCCATCACCGGCCTGCCGTCGCGCGACGAGGCTTCACGCTCCGACGCCTTCGCCCTGACCCTCGCTAGCGGCGTGACCGCCGCCTTCGAGAACGTTATGGCGGCGATGCCGGCGTTGGATGCGGGCGTCGCCGCGGCCGGCCAGGCGTCGGTCATCAACATCACCTCAATCTACGCCCACCTCAGCCCGACCTTCAGCATCTACGGCGACTCCGGCTTCGACAGCCCGCCCCAGTACGCCGCAGCGAAGGGAGGGCTGCTGCAGCTCACGCGCTACCTAGCCTGCCGCCTGGCGCCCCGGGGGATTCGTGTGAACTCCCTAAGCCCCGGCATATTTCCTTGGGCCGAGATCGAGCGCGAACATCCGCAGTTTGTGGCCCGCAACGCCCAGCGCATCCCCCTGGGACGCACCGGACAGCCGGCCGAGATCGGCGGCCCAACCGTGTTCCTCGCGTCCGACGCCTCGTCTTACATGACCGGCGCCGACCTTCTGATCGATGGCGGCTGGACCGCCTGGTGACCGGGGCCGCCGGGTCGACGTCTGAATCTGGCCTTTTCGATTGGCTTTGCGCAGACTCGCGCCCGCCGGTAGGTCCGGATGTCGCGCCTTAGTCCCGCCGATACGCCGGATCGTCGCGATCGCGGCGGCCGCGCTCGCTGGGCGGACGCTCGAAGAAGCCGCGATCGGCCGCCGGTTCGTACCTCAGCCATTCGTTGACGCCGCGGCGATGGGCGATGCGCCAGACTCCGTCCCGCCGCTCGAACCGGTCGACATAGCGGCCGCCCATGATCCGGTCCTCGTGCGGCTCGCCCCCCGCAGGCGGCTCAGTCCCAAGCCGATGGTACGAGGTGAAATAGGTCTCGACGTGGGCCCGCTCGCCGTCGAGCTCGATTGAGACCGGGCCGAGCTGGTGGTGGGTCAGTGCGACGCCGCGCACCAGCGCCAGCCCCATGGTGCAGAAGTCGGCCGAGAGGCCCTTGAACGACCCGTGCTCGTGCGTCGCGTCCGGATGGAAGCAGCTGCGCAGCATTGCTTCATCGCAGCGGTCGAAGCCGCGGCAATAGCGCGTCACTACCTCGGCGATTTCGGCGCGGCTCTGCAGCCGATCCAGCCACTCGACCAGCGTGGGCGGGTTGACAGTCCCCGGCGAGTTCATAGTAATGATCATAATATATAACGCGTCGCGATCAAGCCGCCGCTAGTGGCGCGGACGGTGCAGGGATGGAGCAACGGATGTCGTGGGACTTCGAGACCGACGCGGATTTCCAGGCCAGGCTCGACTGGGCGGATGCGTTTGTGCGCGAGGAGGTAGAGCCGCTCGATCACCTGCTGGGCGCGGTCTATGACGTGAAAAACCCCGACAATCAGCGCCTGGTGCGGCCGCTGCAGGCCAAGGTGAAAACCCAGGGGTTGTGGGCCTGCCACCTCGGTCCGGAACTCGGCGGTCCCGGCTACGGTCAGGTCAAGCTCGCGCTGCTGAACGAGATCCTCGGGCGCAGCGATTTCGCGCCGGTGGTGTTCGGCTGCCAGGCGCCCGACACCGGCAACGCCGAGATCCTCGCCCACTACGGCACGCCGGCGCAGAAGGCGCGCTATCTCGCGCCGTTGCTGAACAACGAGATCGTCTCCTGCTTTTCGATGACCGAACCGCACGGCGGCGCCGACCCGCTGGTGTTCACCACCCGCGCCACGCTGGACGGCGACCATTGGGTGATCAACGGCGAGAAGTGGTTCTCGTCCAACGCGCGGTGGGCCGACTTCCTGATCGTGCTGGCGGTGACCGACCCCGACGCGCCCGGCCACCGGCGCATGTCGATGTTCATCGTGCCGTCGGAGACACCCGGCATCGAGATCCTGCGCAACGTCGGCTTCGTCGGCGAGCGGGAGCCGGCCCACGCCTACGTGCGCTACAGCAACGTGCGGGTGCCGCTCGATCACCTGCTCGGCGAGCGGGGCGACGGCTTTGGTGTCGCCCAGACTCGGCTGGGCGGCGGGCGCATCCACCACGCGATGCGCACCATCGGCGAGGCGCGCAAGGCTTTCGACATGATGTGCGAGCGCGCGCTGTCGCGGGTCACCGCGGGCGAGCGCCTCGCCGACAAACAGATGGTGCAGGAGAAGATCGCCGACAGCTGGATCGAGCTGGAGCAGTTCCGCCTCTTGGTGCTGCGCACCGCCTGGCTGATCGACAAGCACCAGGATTATCGCAAAGTGCGCAAAGACATCGCCGCGGTGAAAGCGGCGATGCCGAAGGTGCTGAACGACATCGCCTCCCGGGCGCTGCAGATCCACGGCTCGATCGGCGTCTCCACCGAGATGCCGTTCATGCAGCAGATCGCCGTATCCTACGTGATGGGCCTCGCCGACGGCCCGACCGAAGTGCACAAGATCACCCTGGCCAAGCAGGTGCTGCGCGACCACCGGCCTACCAACGAGCTGTTCCCGTCCTACAGCCTGCTGGCGGCCCGCGACCGCGCGCTCGACAAATACCCTGACCTAGAAGAGCTGGTCGCCGCTGAAGCCGGCTGACCGCCGGCGAGAGGCAGCCCGCCGGTGTCCCCATCGATTTCGGTCAATCCCTCTTAGACGTGGTGAGGGTGCGCGGGTCGTCTTGCCCGAAACCAGAGTTCGGAACGGCAGCTATGGGCGGTCTCCGGACATTAAGCATGCCTCTTCGCAACCGCCGTGCACAGGCGCCTGCGACTGTGTGTGGTTGTCGGCCTGTTCCGAAGAGGAGGACACACGCGCTCTTTGAGCTAAGCGATCTGTCAGACGCCGGAAGAGAGCGTGTGTCCCCAGTGTGGCGCCCGACACCGGGAGGAGGCGGGCGCCAGTCTCTCAATGCCCCGCGCTGGCGAGGGTGCTTGACATGCGGCCGATAGCGTCGGCGACCATCGGGGCGTTCAGGTCCTTGACAGCCCTATCGATCGCCGCCGCTCTGCAATCGCTCTCCACGCCCGCGTTGGCTGCGAACGGCGCTACGGCGCTGCAGGCCTCGTCAGCCGCCTCGCGGATGCGCCGGGCCATCGCCTTGGCGCCTTGAACCGAGTGGAGGTCGGCTTCGGCATAATGAAGCTTTATCACGCCCTCGTTCTGACCGTTCACGGCCAGATCGGAGGCGCTTGTCGCAGCGCCCACGGCGAGGGCCGCGGAAAGGGCGATGGCGCCCGTCGGGATGATCCGGGACATGGTTGAATTCCTGGGGTCGAGGTTCAAGCGTCGAGGCCGACAGCACCCGCGGCGGAACCTCGCATGGACTCCCAGTAGTTTAATTGATAAACTGTTCATAACCTGAACTGTCGTTCAGCCTGGAGACGCCGACATGGACGAGACCTGGGATGCAATCGTCATCGGATCGGGCATGGGAGGCCTGGCCGCCGCGGGATTCCTCGCGCGCGCCGGGGGATGGAAGGTGCTCGTGCTCGAGCAGCATTCGGAGCGCGGCGGCCAGACCCACACCTTCCGGCGCGACGGCGCCTCGTGGGACGTCGGCCTGCACTACATCGGCGGCATGCATAAGGGCGCGTTCGGGCGGGATCTGTTCGACTTCCTGTCGGGCGGCGCGCTCGAATGGAACCGGATGCCCGACGATTTCGAACGCTTCGTCTATCCGGAGTTCACCTTCGCGGTCCCCTCTGACCCGAAGAGATATGCGGCGCGGCTGATCGCGCGGTTCCCGGACGAAGCCGGCGCGATCCGCCGTTACTTCCGCGACATCTCCGCCGCAGCGCGCTGGCTGACAGGTGGGATCCAGCAGCAGATGACGCCACCGCCGGTGGCCGCGATCATGGGCGTGCTGCGCGCCTTTGGTCGGGCTCGGGCCACCCAGACCACCGGCGCCTATCTCGAGCACCACTTTCATTCGCCCCAACTGAAGGCGCTGCTCGCCAGCCAGTGGGGCGACTATGGCCTTCCGCCGAGCCGCAGCGCTTTCGCCATCCACGCCACCGTGATCGCCAGCTATCTCAACGGCGCCTGGTTCCCCGTCGGCGGCGCCGGACGGATCGCGCGCACCATCGAGGCGGGCGTCGAAGCGGCGGGGGGCGCGATCCGCGTGTGCCAGGAGGTAACGGCCGTGGTCATCGAGGACGGGCGGGCCGTCGGCGTGGACGCGCGCGATCGGCGGGGGCCGGAGCCGGTCACGGTCCGCTATCGCGCGCCGCTGGTGATCTCAGACGCCGGCGCGGCGCTGACCTATGGGCGGCTGCTGCCGACCGACGGCGAGATCGGGCTGCGCACCGCCGCACAACGGGGCGCGATCGATGCGCTGAGGGGCGGCATGTCGGCCGTGAACCTCTACCTGCGCCTGAAGGCGCCAGTCTCGACGCTCGGGGTGCAGGGCGAGAACTACTGGATTAACACCACACTCGACCACGACGATCTCGAAACGGACACGGCGCGGACGCTGGCCGGCGAGCCGCGCCATGCCTACCTGTCGTTCCCGTCGGCGAAGTCGGGCGACGACCGCTTCCACACCGCCGAGATCATAGCCGGCGTGTCTCCGGAGGCATTCAGCGTGTGGCGCGGCACCGTCAGCGGCGACCGCGGTCCTGACTATGCGAAGCTGAAGCAGCGCGTGACGGAAGGGCTGTTGCGCCTGGCCGACCGCGCCTTGCCCGGCTTCTCGGACCTCGTGACCTACGCCGAGCTGTCGACGCCGCTGACCATCGAACATTTCGTCTCTCACCCGGACGGACGCTTCTACGCTCTGCCGGGCCTGCCGGAGCGCTATCGCTCGTCGGCGATCGGCGTGCGCACGCCGATCCAGGGGCTGCTGCTGACCGGCTCTGACGCCGCCTGCCTGGGGGTCACCGGCGCGCTGATCGGCGGCCTGGCGGCGGCCGGACAGGCCCTCGGTCCCGCCGGCTTCCCGCGCATCATGGCCAAGGTGAAGAGCGGTGCGAACGCCGCCGCGGCCACGGCGCTGACAAGCTCGACGGACAAGCAACGCGCCGTGATCGTGGGCAAGACCGCGCTGACCCCGTCGATCTGGCGGCTGGAGCTCGAGCTGGACGCGCCGCTGCGCTTCGTTCCCGGACAGTTCGTCAAGGTGCGCGTGGCGCCTTACGAATGGCGCGACTACTCGATCGCCGCTGCGTCGGGTCGGCGGCTGACGCTGTTGATCAGCAACCGGACCCACGGTGATGGATCGAACTGGGCCGATGCGGCGCAGCCCGGCGAGGCGACGCAGATCGAAGGGCCGTTCGGGACCTATCGTCTCGAACAGAACGGGCGGCGCCGGCTGTTTGTGGCCACCGGGTGCGGCATTGCGCCGTTCCTGCCGATGTTCGAGGCGATGGCGGCGGCCGGCGAGCTCGGATCCGCGGAACTCTACTTCGGCTGCCGCAGCCCCGACGAGGACATCACGGCGGCTTTCTCATGCCGGCCGAAGCGAACCGTCGTCTGCGCCAGCCGCGCTTCGCCAACGGCGGGCGGCTTCGCCGGGCGGGTGACGCAGGCGCTGGCCGCCCGCGCCTGCGACCTCGCCCAATCTGACATCTACCTTTGCGGCTCCGCAGCCATGGTCGCAGACTGCAGAGCGCTGTTCGAGCGAGGGGACCAGCCGCCCCATATCTTGACCGAACCCTACTGAGCACTCGACACGCGACACCGATGGAAAACTCGTGGTTCACTCAGACCGAGGTCTTCCTGCTGCACGAGATCGTCGGGCGCCTCGACCGCATTGCGCGCAGGCGGGTGCTCGATGCACGTGGTCTAACCTATCCTGAATTCCTGGTTGCGATGGCCGTGCGCGAGCTGCCGTCGCCGACCCACGGCGAGGTGGGCGAGCTCATCGACATGAGCAAGTCGCTCGTCAGTCAGCGCGTCTCCTCGCTTATGGCGAAGCGAGTCCTTGACCAGCGCCGAACCGGGCCGGACCGCCGGCAAGTACGGCTGGAGCTGACGGCGTCGGGGCGGGAGGCTCTAGAGGGCATCTATGAACAGCTGGCGAGCGCCGCCGCGGACCTGTTCGATCTGCTGGGACCGTCGCGCGCCGAGTTCCACCGCTCGCTCGTCCTGATCCGCCAGGCGCTCGTCGCGGACGAAGCGCGGGCGGAGGCCGCCGACGGCCCCGCCGCGAGCCGCGCGGGCGAGCGCGACGAAGGTTCTTGACCTCCTCCGGCGCGCGCCTCGGCGGGGCCTGTGTCAGGCGTTCGCCCTGCCGGGCAGCGGGCCAAACCGAATGAGCAGGATCTGATGTGTCGGCGGTGAAGCCGTCGCGGCGGCGTCAGCTCCTTTGCCGGCGAGCGGTCCTTCTGAGGGGCCGAGTTGGGTCGATCATTGCAGTGGGGTCCCTCCCCGGAAGTGCAGCTGTGCTGGGTCCGCCAAACGACCGCTGGCGGACAATCCCTCTGGGAAGCCGAACGACGTCAGGCCTGCGATTATCTCAGACGATGTTGCATTCAGGCCCGCTCGCCCGGACATAGTGGGCGCTTGGCTGGGGAACTAGGACTCGAACCTAGAATGACGGTACCAAAAACCGCAGTGTTACCATTACACCATTCCCCAGCAGGAACGCCGCCAGGCGGGCCGTGCGAAGGGGCCGGCCGGGCAGGGTGGCGGAGATAGCTCAAGGGATCGCCGGGTGCAATGTCAGGGGCGCAACGGCGGGCGCTTGTCGGTCTGGCCCCCCTCCTCTATAAGGCGCCCTCCCAATTTCGGAGTGTGGCTCAGTCTGGTAGAGCACCGCGTTCGGGACGCGGGGGTCGCAGGTTCGAATCCTGCCACTCCGACCAATTGGGGGATCGCCACATGAGCGCACAGGCGCGGATCGAAGCGGTGCTGGGCGAGGCCGTCGCGGGCGGCCTGCCGGGTGTCGCGGTCGCGGCGCGGACGCCGGGCGGCGAAGTGGCGCAGGCTGTGGCTGGGGTGAGGGGGCTCGGCAACCCCGCGCCGGTCACGCCCGACACCGTGTTCTGGATCGCCTCCTTCACCAAGGCCGTAACCACGGCCGCCGTGTTGCGCCTGATCGAGGCGGGCCAGATCGGGCTCGACGATCCGGTCGGGCCGTGGCTGCCCGCCCTGTCGCGCCCGAAGCTGCTGGCCGGGTTCGATGCGGCCGGCGCGGCGCAGCTGCGGGACGCCGAGCGCGCGATCACCGTGCGCCACCTGCTCGCCCACACCTCCGGTCTCGCCTACGATTTCTGCCATGCGCAGCTGACGCGCTACACGGCGAGCCTGGCGGCCGAAGGCCCGCCGCCGCAGCCGCCGCCGCTGGTGTTCGAGCCAGGCTCGGCCTGGACCTACGGCGTCGGGATCGACTGGGCCGGCGAACTGGTGGCGGCGGTCAGCGGCCGCACGCTCGACGTCTATCTGGCCGACGAGGTGTTCGGCCCGCTCGGCATGGGTGAGACCGGCTTCGCGGTAAGCGAGGCGCAGCAAGGCCGGGTGGCCTCGATGCACGCGCGCGGCGAGGGCGGGGCGCTGGGGGTGATCCCGTTCCAGATGCCGGCGCCGCCGAACCCCGGCATGGGCGGCGGCGGGCTATACTCCACCGCCGGCGACTACTTGAAGTTCCTGGACGCGATCCTCGCCGGCGGCGGGCCGATCCTGTCGCGCGAGAGCGTCGCGGCGATGGCGGCGAGTGAGTTCGAGGGCGAGGAGGTCGGCGTCCTGCCGGGCGTGAATCCGCGCCTCTGCGCCGGCTTCGATCCGTTCCCGGGCATGACCAAGCGCTGGGGGCTCGGCTTCGTGATCAACCCCGAGCCGGGGCCGGCGGGCCGCTCGGCCGGCTCGCTGGCCTGGGCAGGGCTTGGCAACTGCTACTATTGGGCCGACCCGGCGACCGGCGCGGCGGGCGTGTTCCTGGCCCAGCTGTTTCCGTTCGGCGATCCGGCGACGCTGGAGGCATTCGCCGCGTTCGAGCGGGCGGTCTATGGCGCCTGAGCCGACGGTCTGCGTAAAGTCCGGCCGATGAAACAGTTTCTGCTCACCGTCGCCGGCGTGTTCTTCGGCCTGCTGCTGTTCGTGGTCGTCGTGCCGGCGCTGCTGATCGCGATCGCCGTCAGCGGCTCACGCCCGGCGCCGCTGCCGGCGCACTCGGTGCTCAGCCTCGATCTGCGCGGCGGCCTGACTGACCAGGAGCCGCAGGATGGCCTGGCCATCTTTGGGCCTCACGGCCTGTCGGTGATGGGGATCGAGGAGACGCTGCGGCGGGCGCAGAGCGACAGCAACGTCGGCGGCCTGTTCGTGCGGCTGCCGGAGGGCGGCATGACGCCGGCGGCGGCCGACGAGCTGCGGCTGGCATTCCAGCGCTTCCGCGCCGCCGGCAAACCGATCCTGGTCTACAGCCAGGGCCTCTATCCGCAGGGCGTCGTCACCTCGACCTACGAGCTGGCCGCGGCCAGCGGCGATGTGTGGATGCAGCCGTCGGCGTCGTTCCAGGCGGTGGGCCTGGCCAAAGAAGACATCTTCTTCAAGGACTTCTTCGACAAGTACGGCGTCGTGCCCGACTACCAGCAGCGCTACCAGTACAAGAACGCGATCAACGGCTATCTCTACAACGACTACACGCCGGCGCACCGCGAGGCCGAGCTCTCGTGGATGGGCTCGATTTACGCCACCAGCCTCGCGGCGGCGGCGCGCGACCGCAAACTCGCGCCGGAGGTCCTGAAGGCGACGCTGGAAGCGGGCCCCTACTCGGCAGACGAGGCCAAGGCGAAGGGCCTGGTCGACAACGTCGGCGAGTTGAAGGAGGCGCAGGACGCCATCCTCAAGAGCGCGGGCGGCGACGCCAAGCTGGTCGACTTCGGCGAATATGCCCAGCGCGCCCGGTCGCGTGCGAGCCAGGCCGCCGGGTTCTCCACCGCGCCGACCATCGCCTTGATCCAGGCGGAGGGCGACATCGTCACCGGCACGGGCGGCCGCTCCAACCCGCTGGGCGGCGCGCAGTCGATCTACGCCGACGACCTGGCCAAGGACTTCTACAACGCCATCGACGACAAGGACGTCAAAGCCATCGTCTTTAGGGTGTCCTCGCCCGGCGGGTCGGACACGGCCTCGGAGGAGATCCTCTCGGCGGTTCGCGCGGCCAAGGCGGCGGGAAAGCCGGTGGTGGTCAGCATGGGCGACTACGGCGCGTCCGGCGGCTACTGGATCTCGTCGCAGGCCTCCGAGATCATCGCCGAGCCCTCGACGCTGACCGGCTCGATCGGTGTCTTCGGCGGCAAGTTCGCCATCGGCCCGGCGCTGGCGAAGTTCGGCGTCGACGTGCGCGGACTGAAGGTTGGCGGCGACTATGCCGACGCGTTCGGCGCCGGCGGCCCGATGACGGCCGTTCAGCGCGCGGCGTTCGGAGCCTGGATGGACCGCATCTACAACGGCTTCGTCGCCCGCGTCGCCGAGGGCCGGCGGATGACGACCCAGCAGGTCGACGCCATCGCCAAGGGCCACGTCTGGACCGGCGCCCAGGCCAAGGGTCTGGGCCTGGTCGACGGGCTTGGCGGGTTCCCGCAGGCGGTGGACCGGGCCAAGGCGCTCGCAGGCATCAAGGGCGAGGCGCGGCTGAAGATCTTCAACGCGACGCCGAATCCGTTCGAGGCCCTCGCGCGCCTGTTCGGCGCCAGCGCCGACAGCGCCCGACTGATGGCCGCCGCGAGCGAGCTGGCGCGAGATCCGCAGGCCCAGGCGCTGCTGCAGGGCCTGCACGACGCCAGGTTGCGCCAGGAAGGCGCGACCGTACTGGCGCCGACGCTGCCGTCGACGATGCGCTGACCGCATTCCACGCGTTTTTGTCCGCCACGGCCAGGGCCGTTGCGTGACTGTTGCGCAATCGAACCACATTCGGCGAAATTCGACCCCGTCACTCAGCGTCAACGTGACACAACTTTAATTGTCGCTAAGGTTTTGTTACGCGATCGGCGCGACCGATCCGCGCGGTTTGCTTCCGCTGGGGGATTTCATGAAAGCCAACAAGGCGTTCTTCGTCACGACATCGCTGTGCTCGGGACTCTTGCTGGCGAGCCTTGCCAGTCCAGGCTGGGCGGCGGACCAGGGCGGAGCGCCGGCGGACCAGCCCACCACGACCGCGCAGCCTGGGACCGGGGCCCCGCCGACCGCCACCAGCGTCGGCGAACTGACGGTCACCGGCTCTCGCATCAAGACCACCGTCTACAACAGCCCGTCCCCGCTCGAAGTGATCACGTCCGAGCAGGCGCAGCTGACCGGCCAAGTCGACACCTCGCAAATCCTGCAGCTGTCGCCGGTGGCGGCCAACGCTGTTCAGATCAACAACTATTTCACCCAGTTCGTGACGAACGGAGGACCGGGCGCAAACACGCTTTCCTTGCGCGGTCTAGGCTCGGACCGGACGCTCATCCTGCTCAACGGCCAGCGCCTCGGGCCGGCGGGCGTGGGCGGCACGGTCGGACCGTTCGACCTCAACGTGCTCCCGGCGTCGATGATCGACCACATCGACATCCTGAAGGACGGCGCCTCGTCGATCTACGGGTCGGACGCGGTCGCCGGCGTGGTCAACATCGTCACCAAGTCGAATTTCGACGGGATCGACGTCCACGGACATCTCGAGCCGTCGCAAGCCGGCGGCGGCAACATCTATCAGTTCGATGTCACGGCCGGGAAGACCTTCGACAAAGGCTATGTAACCGCTTCGTTCGACTACTACCGACAGGACCCGCTGACGCTTGGCCAACGCAGCTACCTGAACTGTTCCCGCGACCTGGTGCGCGACGCGGCGACCGGCGCCCCTGCCGACATCATCGACCCGGCGACCGGCCAGTCAAAGTGCTGGAACGAAATCGCCGGCGCGGTCGAGGACCTCGCGGCGCCGACCTCGGCCGTCGTCTACATCGCCAACGCCGCGGCGGTGGCCGGCGGCGGCCCGTTCGGCAGCGACCTGACGGGCTGGCAGAATGTCGGATTGAACTTCGGCGCCGGCAATGGCGCCCTCACCCGCGCCTCGCACGCGCTAGAGCCGGAAGCTCCAGCGCTGCTTAACACGGAGACGGCGATCTCGCCTGACAGCCGCTACACCTTCAGCCTGTTCGGCGGCTACGACCTGACGCCGCACGCGAAGCTCTACGGCTCAGTGCTGCTGAACCAGCGCGACTCCGCGCAGAACCTGATCGGCCAGTTCTTTGTCGAGCCGGTGAACCCCGGCAACGCGTTCAACACCGCTGGTTTCGGCTTCCCGGTGCCGATCATCGAGGAGGCTGAGCCGTCAACGCAGACGGTCAACTACTACCGCGTCGTCGGGGGCGTCCAAGGCGATCTCCCCGACCACGCCACGCTCAAGAACTGGACCTACGACGTCTACGGTCAGTTCAGCCGCTCCGACGGCAGCTACAGCCAGGTCTACGAGAAGCAAGACCGGGTGAACGCCACCGCGGGGTCCGCTACGCCGTCCGGCTGCGACGTCAACGCCACCATCGGAGACATCTTCGGCTCGCCGACCGGCCTGACCATGGCCCAGGCCGAGCCTGGGGTGGCCTGCGTGCCGGTCGACTACTTTTCGGCGGCGGCGCGTGACGCGTTCACGCCAGCGGAGGCGGCGTTCCTCTTCTCGAGGGCCGTTGGCCACACGACCTACGACCAAGCCTACATCGAGGGTTCATTCACCGGGGAAGTGTTCGAGCTGCCGGCGGGGCCGCTGGGCGCCGCGTTCGGCTTCCACTTCCGGCGCGAGTCGATCGACGATGTGCCGCCGCCCGACTTCGTCAACAACAACGTCTACAACCTCACCACCTCCGGCGTCACCAAGGGCTCGCAAGACGTGTCGGAAGGGTTTGTCGAACTCAAGATCCCGGTCTTGAAGGAACTGCCGCTGGTCGACCGCCTCGATATCGACCTGTCAGGCCGCTATTCCGACTACCAGCACGTCGGCGGGACCTTCACCTACAAGGGGACGGTCGACTGGAAGCTGACCGATTGGATCGCGGCGCGCGCCACCTACGGCACCGCGTTCCGTGCGCCGGCCTTGTTCGAGCTGTTCCTGGCCAACCAGACCGGCTTCCTCGACCAGGTCCAGATCGACCCCTGCGTCCAATACGGCACCAGCGGGGTTTCGCCGGTGATCCAGAAGAACTGCGCCGCCTTGGGTATCCCGCCCAACTACATACCGACGGGGTCGAGCGCGCTGATCCTGACCGGCGGCGGTTCCGGCCACCTGAAGCCTGAGACGTCGATCGCCGAGACGATCGGCTTCGTGCTCACGCCCAAGTTCGGCGAGCGCAACATCAACCTGTCGGTCGACTACTACAGCTTCGACATCGACAATCAGATCCAGCAGTTCGGTGCGGGCAACATCATCCAGCAGTGCATGGGGTCGGTGAACTTCCCCAGCAACCCGTTCTGCTCGCTGTTCACACGGGAAGGCGCCGGCACAGCGAGCCCGTTCACGATCGACACCGTGCAAAACGACTTCGTCAACGTCGCCAAGGAGCTCGACCAGGGCATCGACGTCGATCTCAACTACCGCACCCAGCTTCCCAAGGACGTCAAGCTGACGGTCGACGCCCAGCTCGACTGGACCACCTACACCAACACCTTCCTGCTGGGCGGCTCGATCAACAACATCCTGGGGACACTCGGCTTCCCGCGGTTCGTCGGCAACGTCGACTGGCGGTTCGACCGCGGCCCGTGGACCTTCAACTGGCTGCTCTACATGATCGGCCATTCGTCCGATAACCCGGCGACCGCGACCACGATTCCCAACTACCGCAATACCGGCGAGACGGTGACGACCAACTACGTCGCCAACTTCTACACGTTGAGCAATGTCTCGATCCGGCGGAAATTCGACAAGTTCACCGCCGAGTTCGGGGTGAAGAATTTGTTCGACCAACAGCCGCCGGCGATCTCGTTCAACGACAGCTTCGAAGCCCACAATATCGGCACGACGACGGCGGCCGTGTCGCAGTACGACCTGATCGGCCGCGTGTTCTACTTCGACGTCGACGCGAAGTTCTAGGAGCAGGTTCGAGCTCGTCCGAGTCGGCAGCGCTCACGCGTTCCCCTCCTCCTGCGGGGAGGGGAGATAGCGCCAGCATCCGTCAGACCATTCTCGCTATTTCGCCGCCGCCGGCGGCGGCGTGTTGAAGACCGGGCCGCCCTGGTAGCTGAACAGGATCAGGTGGTCCTGGTTGTCGATGAACACCCGGTGCGAGTGCAGGAAATCGTCGCCGATGAACATCGACG
>DATNIH010000085.1:0-26208 GCA_035604515.1 Caulobacteraceae bacterium
GAGCTCCCTCACACCTCGGCTGAGCGGCTTATAGCCCGAGCCGAGCGCCGGCGGCACGCCGGCATTTCCACCGCCCGCGGTGCCGCCCGGCCCAGCCAGCGTCCGCGGAACTTGGCAGGCCGCGCGGGATGAACGGTCATCCGTATGCGGCGTGCAAGCCCTCGGCTAGAGATGGTTCGGCGGCCGCCGCGCAGCGTCCAGTGCCGGCCGCCGGGGAGCGCCGTCTGGCTGGCCCAGCTGGAAGGCCCGTTAAACGAGGAAGCCGCGGTGAGACTTAAACTGGTTCAAGCACCTCCGCTCCAGTCGCCACTGCTGAGCTTCAGCGGCAACGTAACCTCGCAGTGCGGAGAAGACGGAATAATCCACAGGCTGGTCCAACTGATGCAGCCGCAAGCGCAGTATTGCGTGGAGTTCGGCGCCTGGGACGGGGTGAAATTCTCGAACTGCTTTCACCTGCTCACGAGACAGGGCTGGCGCGGCCTGATGATCGAGGCCAACCCGGACAAGTACGCTGAGCTCGTGGCCACCTACCGGGCCGTCCCTTCGGTGGTGACCGCCAACCGATTCGTCAGCTTTGAAGGGCGCGACAGCCTGGATGGCATCCTGACTGAGGTTGGAGCTCCGGCGACGTTTGGAGTCCTCTCGATCGACATAGATGGAAACGACTTCTACGTCTGGGAGTCCTTGGTTCAGTATAGGCCTGAGATCGTCGTCATCGAATTCAACCCGAGTATTCCCAACGATGTCGAGTTTGTTCAGACCCGCTCGTTCGACGTCAATCAGGGTTGCTCGCTACGCGCCCTGATCGGCCTGGGAACTGCGAAAGGCTACGAACTCGCCGTCTGCACGGACTGGAACGCGATCTTCGTGACGAAAGAGAAGTTCGGGCTTGTCGGAGTGCAAGATAACGCCATCGATCGCCTGTATACGCCGGTGCAGAACGGCCGAATCTTCCAAGGCTACGACGGTTCGATTCACGTGGTTGGAATGGACCGGCTGCTCTGGCGGAACATGTCGGTGAGCTCGGCCAACTTTCAGGTGTTGCCTCCCGCGCTTCAGGTCTTTGACGACGCCCAGCGCCATGACTGACCGGAACGAACCGTCGGGAACAGGAGCAGCTGCTCCGCGGCGGTCCTCAGGAGTGCTTCTACAGCTTCTGAAACAGATAGTTCGGGTTCTTCATAACGAGCTGGTAGTCGCCCCTCTGCGAGATCTCACTCATGAGAGGCGTAAGTCCAAATGAATCGCCGTCGCCGGAGTCATCGAACAGAATGAAACCACCTGGTTCGAGATACCGGTCTGTGTTTTCGAAGTCCCTCTTCACGAACTCAAGCGTGTGATTGCCGTCGATATAGCAAAAGCTAATTGGACCTCCCAAGGTGATCGATCTGCCGAACACGTCGGATGCGTTTTCATTCCTTCCCCACAGCGCGAAGAATTCGTCCGACACAACCTCTATCGTAAACGGCGTGTTGGTGGGCGAGAAGAAGGCGACGTTCCTCAGGTAGCTCGATTTCACGAATTCGCGGTAGTCTGCGTGCGAAATCCCGCTTGATCCAAGGTATATCTGTTCCGATCCCTCAAAAATCCACTTGTCCGCCGAGTATATGCGATTGTTCTTTTTATGTCTTCGCAAGAGATATGCCATGACGTTGGTCGATAGGCCGCAGAAGGTGCCGATCTCGAGAATCGGACTGCTCGAGACCCTCTCTATTGCGTAGTCCATCAGGAAGACGTTGCCCGCGCCAAGCATCCCGGCGTTGGCAAAGCCGAGCCAGGGGAGGAAATCGTCTTGAATTACGAAGGTGTTCGGCATCTCCTCACCCTGCGTAAAACTCCGTGACAGCCAATGGCCGTGGACGTGTCAAACGCTCGTGCTTGACGGCTCCGCGGAAGCAAGAGCGTCCTTCCTCTCACGTTCAAGCCAGCCCGTGGCAGATCATGTTGGCGATTCGCTGCAGGTCGGGTGGATCCGATGGATCGTCGAGCAACTCGGCCAGGAGGCCTTGGGCGAAGGGCGACCCTTTTTGCTGCAGGTCCTTCAGGCAGGCGACGAAGCGGGCGCCGTTTTCGAGCCACGTCCCCTGGCTGAAGCGCTGGTCGTGGACGTAGTGCAGGGCAAGCACCCGCTGCGGGCCGATCCGCTTCACCGGGAAGCCCAACGCATGCGCGAGCACGGGGATCAGGTAGTCCCACCAGGGCTCGCCGATGCGGAACTCGGACGGCAGCAGGCGCTCAGCGACGACGGTGCGGGCAAACGCGCCCGGCATCAGGAAATAGTCGAATCCCCACTCGTACGCCTGGACGATCCTGAGCGGCCCCGCGCCCTGTGCGTTCTCGCGAACGTCATGCCTGCGCCCATAGTACATCGCATCAGGCGCCAGTTCGCCGAGCGCGTTCCGGAACGCCTGATTGAACAGGATGTCGGAGTTCGTAATCAGCAGATGCTCGCTGGAGCGTTCGACGCCGGCGGCGAGCAGGTCGACCATCGCCGGTCTGCCCGGCGCCTTGACCCAGGTGATGTCCGGATCGGGCGGCGCAACCTCTGAGACGGAGATCACGGCGCCGGTCAGCGCCCGCGCGGCCTGCCGGCAGGCGCGATGCCAATCGGCTCCGACGTCGACGCCGCGCTCGTTCAGCCGCTGCTCCGACCCTCCGATCGACGTCACGAGGGCGCCGAGGGTCACGCCGCGGCGGCTGGCCGGCGCTTCGCCCGGCCGATCCGCATCAGGGCGCCCGTAGATTCCGTCGTATTGCTGAACCACCCCGGCCCGATCGTCGTAGTAGGACGGTTCAAGCGAGATTCGGGAAAACCCGCACTGGTCGGTCAGGAATCGGTCGAGCGCGAACAGATCGACCTCGCCGGCGTAACACTCCACCAGCGACATCTCGAGCATCAGCAGGCGCACGTTGGCCAGGTAAGGCGCCAAGCCGTCGAGTACGTGCTTTTCATAGCCTTGCACATCCATCTTGACCGCTTCGATCGAGCGCATGACCTCGTCCCGGAAGAGGTCCGAAGTCCGGTTCACATAGATCGTCTCTCGCGCCACGCTTTGCGCTTGCGGCGCGGCCCGCACATGGTTCGCCTGAACCTGCAAGATTGAAGAGCTGTAGCTGTTCTCGGACACGTTCAGCTCGACGCGCCCGGCGGCGTCGCCAACCCCCTGCCGAAGCGTCGGCAGCCACCTCAGGTCATTCGCTGCGTTGGCGAGGAGGCCGGCGTGGGCCGCGGTCTGCGGCTCGACCGAGTGGATCACGCCGTCGTAGCCGTACTTGCGCAGCTTGGCGGCGAACTGACCGGTGTTGGCTCCGATGTCGAGAACCTGGCCGATGCCGAGCCGGGCGAGGTGGTAGACGAACAGCCGCTCCGAGCGCTCCTCGGAGTCGACCCCGGCGTTGAAGGCGAAGGGCGGCGGCCGGCGGTTTTCGACCGGCTGCGGCCCCGGCGTCGCGCTGGTCTGTGCTCTCGCCGCAGCGGCCTTAAGCGCCTGGAGGTCGACGCCGAACGTTCGACCGTAACTTACGATGTCCGGCGTGCAGGCCTCCGGCGCGAAGATGATCACGTCGTTGACGATCCAGGCCTTGTGTCGGTCGCTCAGCGCGGTGAGGGCCGCGATGACCTCCGCGATCAGCGGCCAGCTCTCCGGGGCGTGGGGATGCGGCGGGGGCGCGATGAAGAACCTGGCGTCGTCGATCAGGACGACCGATCGCTCGTTCAGCGATCGGATCGCCGCGATCTCGGCCAACACCGGGCACTCGTAGGCAGCGCCGCTGGTCTCGCCGCCGCACCAGTGCGCGTCCAGCCAATAGAGGATGCTCTTGCCCCTCAGCGTTTTCGACAGGCCCTTCAGCGCCTCCGGCGAGCTTCCGTGGACCACCGTGACGTTTTGCAGCGGAGCCAGTCGCTCGACCGCCCTTTTGTACAGCTCGTCGGCAAGCTCGATCGTGTGCACGCTTGGGAAAAGCGGGGCCATCGCGTGCGCCGTATCGCCGCGGAACGTTCCCGTTTCGACGAACGACTCAAGGGGCAGCCTCGCCCTCAAGGCCTGAACGAGGTTGGCGTCGAGCGAAAAGTGTATGGCGCCCATTTCCGTTCAGTTCGCCTTTGCCCCGACGATGGTCGCCCGTCAGCCCGGGGTTCGACTATAGCCTGCTGCTGGCGCCAGCAAGCCGCGCCCGCAGCCCGCCGCGAGCCGGCGGCCGCCGCGGGTGGACTTTTCTTTGAACGCTGGCCATAGGTCACGTAATTATACGCTGTCGCGACCGCGATCTCGCGCCGCGACCAGCAGTCGGAAAATCGGTGCGTTGATGTCGCAGCAATCGGACAACGTTGGGTTGGCGGGCGCGAGCCCCGGGCCGGGGCAAGTCCAGCTCTCCCTCGCGCAGGCGCTCGACACAGCGGGCAAAGCTTATCTGGCCGGCGAGCTCGTGCGCGCCGAGCGCATCTGTCGACAGATCATCGCCAGCCGGCCAGGCATGCCGGACGCTCACAACCTCCTGGGCGTGATCCTGAACGGGCTCGGACAGGCGCAGGCCGCGGTCGATTCGATCGGACTGGCCATCCGGCTGAGCCCGCGCATTCCGAGCTACTATTCGAATCTCGGCGAGGTCGAGCGCCAGCGCGGCAACCTGGACGAAGCGCAAGAGGCGCTCGCAAAGGCGATCGAGCTCAATCCTGACTCCGCCGAGGCGTACTCCAACCTCGGCATCGTCCACTTCGACCGCAAGGAGTTCGACGAAGCCGCCGCCTGCTACGAGAAGGCGATCGCGCTGCAGCCGAACTTTCCGGAAGCCCACAACAACCTGGGCAACGCCTACCGTGCGCTGGATCGTCGCACCGAAGCGGTCGCATGCTACCAGCGCGCCGTCACTCAGCGCGACGGCTACGCCGAGGCGTACAACAACATGGCGGCCGCTCTGCGCGACGCGCAGGACTTCGAGTCGGCCGAGCACGCCTACCGCAAGGCCATCCAGCTGAAACCGAGCTACATCGACGCCTTCAACAACCTGGCGATCATGCTCGCCGGGCTCGATCGCACCGAGGACGCCCTGCGCTACCTCGCCGAGGCGCTGAAGCTCGACGAGAAGCATGTGCCGTCCCTGCTCAACGTCTCCAGGGTGCAGCTCAAGCGCGGCGCCTACGACATCGCCACCCAGGCCGCGGCCATCGCCAGGGACCTCGATCCTGAGAAGGCGGATCCGCACGTCGCGCTGGCGGACATCGAGCATGAGCTCGATCAGCCCGAGGCGGCGCTGGTCCATATCGAGCGCGCGGTCGAGCTCGAGCCGGAAGCGGCCGACGTGCGCAGCTTCTACGGCGTGCTCTTGAAGTCGCTCGGCCGCATCGACGAGGCCCGCACCGAGGTGCGCAAGGCGATCGACCTCAATCCGAAGCTCTACAGCGCCTATGCCAACCTCAACGATCTGGAGACGTTCGGCGCCGACCACGATCTCCTGGCGAAGATGGAGGAGATCTTCGCCGAGGCGAGCGACCCGGAAGGCGAGCGTTACATGGCGCTGCACTTCGCGTTCGGGAAAGCGCTCGAAGACGCCGGCGACTACGTCCGCGCGCTGAAGCACTACGAGATCGGGACGCGGTTGCGCCGAGGCCAGCTGACATACGACGAGCGGGACACGCACGCGTTCTTCGACCAGATCAGGGCCGCCTTCCCGGCGGAGATCTTCGAAAATCGACCGTTCGAAGGCAATCCAGCGACAGAGCCGGTGTTCATCGTCGGCATGCCGCGCTCGGGCAGCACGCTGGTCGAACAGATCCTCTCCAGCCACCCGCAGGTCTACGGCGCCGGCGAAATCAAGGTGCTCAACCGCAGCCTGGGCATGCTGCGCGATCGGTTCCCGTCGATCCCGAAGTTCCCCTCGATGGTCGCGGCGCTGGAACCTGACCACTACCGCCAGATCGCCGACACCTATCTGGCCGAGGTCCGGGGCAAGGCCGACGGCGCGGCGCGCATCACCGACAAGCTCTTGACCAACTTCTTCTTCGTCGGGTTGATCCAGCTGCTCTTTCCGAACGCAAAGATCATCCACACGCGGCGAAATCCGGTCGACACCTGCCTTTCGGCCTACACCAAGCTGTTCAAGGACGACATGCCGCACAGCTACAACTTCGCGGAGCTGGGGCGCTATTACCTTAAGTACGAAGAGCTGATGCGGCACTGGGACGAGGTCCTGCCCGCCGGCGTCATGATGACCGTCGACTACGAGGCTGTGACCGACGATCTCGAGGGCAACGCCCGCGCCCTCGTCGACCACATCGGCCTGAAGTGGGACAAGGCCTGCCTTGCCTTCCACAAATCCAGCCGCGCGGTGAAGACCGCCAGCGTCGTCCAGGTGCGCCAGCCGGTCTACAAGACGTCGGTCGAACGCTGGCGGCGCTATGGCGATGGGCTGACGCCCCTGCTGGAAGCACTCGAGTACACGCCAGCGCCCGCGGCAAAGTCGCAACCGGCGCCTGGCGTAAAAGGAAAGCCCGCGCCCACGGCGAAGGCGGAACCCGCACCTGACGCGGCGGGAAAGCCTGCGCCGGCTCCGAAGGCGAAACCAACGCCGGCCGCAAAGCCCAAGCCTGCGCCTGCCGCGACCGCGAAACCCAGCCCTGCTGCAAAGGCAAGGCTGGCGCCCGCCGCCGCGACGAAACCGGAGCGCAAGTCGAAGAAGGCCGCAACGCCACCCGCGTGACGGGCTTCGGCCGCGAGCGCCCCCAGACCGAGTTCGTAGGCGATGGCCGGGACTGAGCGCCCCAGAATCCTCGTCGTGATCCCATCGCGGCTCGAACGCGCGAGGGACGGCCGCTACTTCCTGGAAAAGGCGATCGCCTCGATCGCGACGCAAAAGCCCGGAAGAGACATCGCGCTCGACGTCGCCGTGGGCATCGATCCCGGCGCGGTGGTTCCGCTGCTGGTCACCCATCCTTTCGTGCGTTTCGTATCGGCGCCCGCGGCGTCCCAGGCGTCCGCGCTAAATGCCGCCGCGGCGCTGTTCGACCACGACATCATCGCCTTCCTGGAAGACGACGACCTGTGGAGCGAGCAGTTTCTGGAAGTGGCGCTGCCCGCGCTCGACCAGGCGCCCTTCGTCTCGTCCACCCAGCTCGAGGTCGACGCCGCCGGCGAGGTCATCTGTATAAACGACTTTCCGACGCCGTCCGGATGGATCATGCGAAGGGACGTCTGGACGGCGGTCGGGCCATTCGACGAAAGCTATCGCTTCCACCTGGACAACGACTGGCTGGGCCGTCTGGGCGAGTCGGGCTTCCCGCGCCTCCACCTCGTGGAGTCGACGGCGCCGCTTCATCCGCAGTTGCTGAAGACGCTGCGGCCGCGGCTGCATCGGGTGCTTGCGTTGAGCGGCGGAAAAACCCGACTGGCCCGCCACAAGTACGCCTTGCCCTTGGTCCGCCGCCTGGTTCATCTCGGCTCCGGCATGGCTCATATCCAGACCGACGCGGAGTCCGGCGCCGTCAGCAATGCAGAGCACGCTCGCTTGGTGGAGCGTTTCGGCCGGATTCCCTGGTAGGCCGTTCCCGCGAACGGCGGCGAACGGCGCCCGACACGCCAGCGAGGCTTCCAATCCAAGATCCCACGCCAGACCAGCTCCAAGCCAGATTTCGCCAAGGCCTGGCGTTGCATCAGCAGGGCCGCCTGGCCGAAGCGGCGCGCGTCTATCAGCAGGTTCTCCAGCGTCGGCCGGGCCACGCCGACGCCTGGCATCTTCTCGGATTGATCGCCGTCCAGACTGGCCGGCCCGAGCAGGGCGTCGACTTGATGGCGCGCTCGATCGCGCTCGATCCCAACGTCGTCGTCGCGCACAGCAATCGGGCGAAAGGGCTGAACGACCTCGCGCGATACGAGGAGGCTATCGCCAGCTGTGATGCGGCGTTGTCGATCGCGCCTGACCACGCCCCGGCCTACCTGAACCGGGGCAACGCGCTGGACGGCCTGAAACGCTACGAGGCGGCGCTCGACAGCTATGACAAGGCGATCGCACTGGCCCCCGCCGTCGCGGCCGCCCACAACGATCGCGCCAACACGCTGCAGAGCTTGCATCGATACCAGGACGCGGTGGCCGGCTATGACGCCGCGCTCTCGCTCAGGTCCGACTACGCAGAAGCCTATGCCGGTCGCGCGTTGGCGCTGCAGAGGCTCGGCCGACACGCCGGGGCCTTGGCCAGCTACGCGAAGGCCGTGGCGCTGAATCCTCGGCTGGCTGAGGCCTACAACAACCGGGGCAATCTGCTGGCCGAGATGAAGCGCTACGACGAGGCGATCACAGACTACGCGACGGCGATTGCGATCAGGCCGGACTATGAGTTCGTGCTCGGGACCTGGCTGCACACGAAGATGAAGATCTGCGACTGGTTCGACATCGACGCGGAGATCGTCGCCCTGGCGCGCAGGCTCGACGCCGGCGAACGGGTCTCGCCTCCATTTCCGTTGGTCGGCATGCCGGTTTCGCCTCAGCAGCAGCGCAAGGCGGCCGCTATCTGGTCGGCCAGCATGTTCCCGCCCAATCACTCGCTGCCGCCAATCGCGCTACGGCCCCGCCGCAGCCGGCTGCGCGTCGGCTACTTCTCGTCCGACTTCTACAACCACGCGACCGCATGGCTGATCGCCGGCCTGTTCGAACAGCACGACCGGTCGAGGATCGAGTCGATCGCCTTTTCGTTCGGGACGGCCCCCGGCGACGAGATGGCCGATCGCCTGGCCGCCGGCTTCGACCGGTTCATCGACGTTCACGGCCGGTCCGATCTGGAAGTCGCATCCCTCGCCCGCAGCCTCGAGATCGATATCGCGATCGACCTCAAGGGCTTCACGACGGAGAGCCGGACCGGCATCTTCGCGGCGCGGGCAGCCCCGATCCAGGTCAACTACCTGGGATTCCCCGGCACCATGGGCTCGGACTATTTCGACTACCTGATCGCCGACCGGATCGTCGTCCCACCCGAAGCGCGAAGCTGCTACTCCGAAAAGATCGTCCACCTGCCCGACAGCTACCAGGTCAACGATTCCAAGCGGGTCATAGCCGACCGGGTCTTCGAGCGGGCGGAGTGCGGCCTGCCGCCCGAAGGCGTGGTCTACTGCTGTTTCAACAACAACTACAAAATCCTGCCCGAGACGTTCGAGACCTGGATGAACATCCTTCGCGCCGTGGATGGCAGCGTGCTCTGGCTGTTCGCCGACAATCCGAGAGCCGCCGCCAACCTCAAGCGCGAGGCCAAAGCGCGGGGCATCGCGCCGGAGCGGCTGGTGTTCGCCGAGCGCATGCCGTTGCCCGAGCATCTGGCGCGGCATCGCCTCGCCGACCTCTTCCTCGACACCGCGCCCTGCAACGCCCACACGACGGCCAGCGATGCGCTCTGGGCCGGACTGCCGGTGCTGACCCGCATCGGCGAAACCTTCGCCGGGCGCGTGGCGGCAAGCCTCCTGAACGCCATCGGCCTGCCCGAGCTGGTCGCGTCGAGCGGCGAGGCCTACCAAGCGCTGGCGATCGACCTCGGCGGCGCCCCCGACAGGCTGGCTCGTGTGACGCGCAAGCTGGCGCGCCATCGTCGGACGAGCCCGCTCTTCGACACCGAGCGCTTCGCCCGCCACATCGAAGCGGCCTACGCGGCGATGTACGACCGCTACCAGACCGGCCTTCCGCCGGATCACATCGAGGTCCCGAAACACCCCCCTCGGAGGGAGCGGAAGGGGGGAGCGAAGCCAACCGCGTGACCCTGATCTCCGCAATCACGACCTGCAAGGGTCGGCTGGCGCACCTGCAGCAGACGCTGCCGACGCTGATGGCGTTGCCGGACTGCGAGGTCGTCGTCGTCGACTATGACTGCCCGCAAGGGGCCGGCGATTGGGTGCGCTCGACGTTCCCGGCGGCGAAGGTGGTCCACGTCGCGGACCGTCCGCACTTCAAGTTGGCCGAGGCCCGCAACCGTGGCGTGGCCGCGGCGACGGCGCCGTGGCTTTTCCTGGTCGACGCCGACGTCGCGGTCGCGCCGGCCTTCGTCGCGACGATCGCGCCGCTGCTGAGAGCGGGCGTCTTCCTCCGGCCGACCCCGATTTCGCCAGAGCTCTCCGGCACGTTTGTCGTCGCCAGGAGCGACTTCGCTGCGATCGGCGGCTACGACGAGGTGTTCGAGGGGTGGGGCGGCGAAGACATCGATGTAGTCAAGCGCCTCGAGGACTCGGGGCGGCAGGCAGGAACGTTTCCGGGGGAGCTGCTCAGGTTCGCGGCGCATGGCGACGAAGTCCGCGGGTTCTACCACGCCGTCGGCAATCCCCGCGTCAACGTGGTGATCAACAGTCTCTATCGCCGCGTGAAGAACGACCTGGCTGCGCTGGGGGTTGACCCGCCGGAGGAGATCCGGCGCACCATCTACGACCAGATTCGGCGGGAATTCCTGAGCCCTAGCGGCCAGTTGAACCTCGACGTCACGTTCCAGCGGGCCGTGCATGGCCGCGCGCTGACCACCACCCTGCGCTATCGTCTGACCCGATGAACATCGAGTTTGCGGTCAGAGACAACCTCGTCGCGCAGGTGCGGGCCATGGTCGCGGAGGGACGCTGGCCGCGCGATCCGCCGCCGGCCGGCCACATGCGCGGCATCGACTTCTACAACTCAAACGACCTCCTGGTCGCGATTGTGGTCGGCGCCCAACACTTCAAGGACTCCCACGGCTATATTCCGCCGTTGTCCAATCCGACGAGCTATTCCGAGCGGCTGTACGCGCGCAAATACTTTGCGCCGCTGCCCATGCCCTCGCTTGCGGACAAGCTCGAGGGGCATGCCTATGTCCGCGGCTGCCTGGGCGACGCGTTCATTCCCTCGGTGGTCTGGGTGGGCGAGAGCATCGACGCGCTGTTCGCGGCGGACCTGCCGCCTGGTCGCTACTTCCTGAAGGCCAGTCACGGATGCGGCTACCATCTGGTCCTCACGCTCCCCAAGGACCTCGTCGCCTCGCGGGAACAAATCCGGAGGCTGGCCGACGCCTGGCGGGTTACGCGGTTTGGCTACGACACAGGAGAGTGGCAATACTGCACGTTCAAGCCGAGGTTGTTCCTGGAGCGGTTCATTGACTACCGCGGCGACGAGCCGCCGGAGGAATACAAGCTGTATTGCTTCAACGGCCGCGCGGAGTTCATCAACTTCCGCGTCGAAAGAGCTGGCGAGCATGCCGGCGCGCTCTACGACCTCGCCTGGAGCCGGCTTCCGGTCGACTTCGGTCGCCCGCCTGTCCACCGCGATCGGCCGAAGAATTTGGAGGCCATGATCGAGGCGGCGGAGCGTATTGCGACCGGGCTGTCCTTTGCGAGAATCGATCTCTACTCGGACGGGATCGAGGACGTAAAATTCAGCGAGATCACCTTCACGCCGGGAAACGCCAGAAGCCGCCTGTCCAACCCGGACTTCGATGCCCGCATCGGCAAACTCCTCGACGTCGGCATGTAGAAATTCGCGTCTCCAGGGAGGGCGAGCCCGCTGGTCAGCTGAACGTCGCATTCCAGCGGGTTCCGAATGGTACGCGCGCTGATCACCACGCTGCGCTATCGTCTGACCCGATGAGCATCGAGCCAGCGGTCCGCGACAACCTCGTCGACCAGGTCAAGGCCATGGTCGCGGCTGCCCGCTGGCCGCGCCATCCGCCGCCGGCCGGCCACATGCGTGGGATCGACTTCTATAACACCAACGATCTTCTGCTGGCGATTGTCGTCGGCGGTCAGATATTCAAGAACGCGCACGGCTATGTGCCACCTCTGTCCACCCCGGCAAGCTATTCGGAGCGAATCTACTCGCGCAAATACTTTGCGCCACTGCCCATGCCTTCGCTGGCGGACAAGCTCGAGGCGCAGGCTCATGTCCGCGCCCGCCTCGGCGATGAGTTCGTTCCCTCCGTTGTATGGGTGGGCGAGAGCGTCGACGAGCTGTTCACGGCCGACCTGCCGGCGGGACGCTTCGTCTTGAAGGCCAATCACGGATGGGGCTTCAATCTCGTCCTCAACCTGCCAAAAGAGCTCGCGGCGTGGCGCGAACAGATCCGGATGTTGGCAGGCGGCTGGCTGGCCACGCGCTTCGGCTATGACACCGGCGAATGGCAATACTGCACGTTCAAGCCGAAGCTGTACCTTGAGCGGTTCATCGACTTCAACGGCGTGGCGCCGCCGGACGAGTACAGGGTCTATTGCTTCCACGGGCGGGCGGAGTTCATCAGCTTCACCATTCCAAAACCGCCCGACTATACGAGTGCGCTCTACGACACCGCCTGGAATCTGCTTCCAGTCGATTTCGGTCACGAGGTGGTCTGCCGGGATCGGCCGAAGAATCTCGAGGCCATCGTCGAGGCCGCGGAGCGCATCGCGGAAGGTCTGTCTTTCGCGAGAATCGACCTCTACTCGGACGGGATCGAGGACATAAAGCTCGGCGAAATCACCTTCACGCCGGGAAACGCCACCAGCGGCATGTCCGATCCGGCCTTCGCCGCACGCATCGGCCAACTCATCGACGTGGGCCTCTAAACCCCTCCCTCTCCCGCTGGGAGAAGTGTGTTGGCGGCCGCGCCGCTGCGGGCCGGGCCGAGGAGGCCGGCTTGCTCGAGGGACTGCGGGCCCTCGAAACGGCGGGCCTCGGGGCCGAGCAAGCTTTCCTGGCCGAAGAGCTCGATCGCGGCCTTGAGGAAGGCGTACTCGGTCGAGCCTCCGTAGTACTGCTTCTCCCTCAGCGCATTGTCGATTTTCGCGTCCAGGTCCGGATAGAACTTGAAGTGGGCGAGCGCGGCCGAAAGGTCGCTCGCCCGCGGCGCCGCGCTGACCTCGTGGTCGCCCTTTCGCACGATGCCGCAGCCATGCTTGAGCAGCGGGACCTTCCACGACTTGCTGAGCGGCGGCAGGCTCTCGACCCCGAAGATGGCGCCGATGCGGTCGATGTGCCGCTCGCACAGCATCTTCAAGAGTCGGAACCGGATGCCGCCGCTCAGCCTGAACGGCCAGATGAGGCCCGTCCAATAGTAGTAGGGGCCGGCGTCGAAATAGGGGCTGCCGGAGAAGGGGTCCACGTTGTGCGGGTAGTTCCTCCGCTCGAGGGTCTCGCCGTAGAAGTCGACCATCGGCGCCGTTGCAAAGAGCTGGCCCGCCTGCTCCAGCGCGCCGATGAACTCGGGCAGGCTCGCGCAGCCCGAGGGCAAGACGAGGAACTCGTCGGCGTCGACCGTGAGCGCCCAGCGTCCGGGCAGGAAGGTCTCGCAGACCCGCTCCTTCAGCACCTGCGGCAGGTTCCGCGGCTCGCCTCGATCGCCCTGGCTGAACGAATCGCCGAAGGCGCTGTCGGATCTGAGGACCACGCAGTCGGCTTGCTGCATCAGGTAGTCGACGGTCGCCGGTCCTGACCGGTCGTCGTAGATGAGGAAGAGCTCCGCGCCCAACGCCCGGTAGTGGTCGAAGAAGAAGGGCAGGAAGTAGTTCTCGTCCCTGACGATCCCAAACACGGCCGGGCCGCTGGGCGCGGCCGCGACCGGCTTGACGACGCTCAGCGTCAGATTGTCGTCGCCCATGACCCTACTGCTCAACCCTGATGGAAGTAGGCCGCGGAAAACTCGCCGGAAAGGCGCCTCGCGCGCTTATTCCTTCGGCGCGGCGGCCGCTGCGGCGGCGGGGGCGCGGAAGGCCACGGCGGCGGACTCTACGACCCCTGTCCAGGGCAGGCGCTGGAAGACCAGCTTCGGCCCGTCCGCGCTGGGGGTCGCGTCGTGCGTCTCGAAGACCGCCGAAACGACGATCGGCTTGTCCGTCAGCAAGCTGACGACGCAACCGAGCCGCAGGCCCTTCTTGTCGGTGAACGGCGCAGGCTTTGTCGCCGCGCATGGCGTCTCGCCCAACTTGATGGCCAGGGTCTGGGTCGCGTCCGCCTGGGTCGCGGTGGCGGAGCTGGCGGCCAGGATCAGGTAGCGTCCGGCCGTCATCGCCGGCACCGTGCAGTGGCGCTCCAGCGGCCCGGTCGAGGCGCAGTCCGTCACGTCCGGCTGGGAATAGGCGTTGTACGCCTGCGGCAATGGGTAGTTGGGTGGCGGCGCATCGGGCGCAGCCAGTGCGGTCGTCGCCAAGGCGAGGGGAAGGGCCGCCAGCAGCAGGGTGGACTTCATTCTGTTCGATCTCCGTGAAACGCCCCCAAGCGTGGCGCCGGCGTTAGAGGAATTCAAATTTGCCGGCAAGCCGGCATCAGGGCTGGGCGCCGGCGACCAGGTCGGCATCCAGCGTGATCACGTCGGCATTCACCTCGACGCCGGTCGAGTCGGGGGCGCGCGCCGCCGGCGGCTGAGCGGCGCTGTCGTCGGAAGGCATCTTGGCCAGGCGGTCGATGTAGCGCGCCTCATGGGGGAAGTCGCCCAGGTGGGTGACCGTCTCGTCGACGTTCACCCAGAGGTCGCGACCGAGCAGGCGGGTCCATCGATAGCAGAAGGAGAAGTCCTCAGACAGCGTGAGCTCGTCCACCTTGAGGCAGTCGAAGAAGCCCCAGCTCAGCTGCTCGTCGCCGTCGATGATGTCCTTGCGCTGCTCGACCACCTTACCGTCGATCATCGCCTGCAGCGCCGCGCGGCTGATCAGCGTGCAGCCCATGCCGGCCGCGGCCATCTTCGTGAAGCCCGCCACGATCTGCATCTGCTTGGGCTGGGCCTCGGTCCACGACGGCACGCACGTGAAGTTGTAGGCATTGGCCAGGACCCGGGCCTTGGCCTCGGCCGAGAAGCCGCCCGCCGCTGCCATGGCGCGCGAGTAGCGATTCATGTCGAGGGCGCGCTTGGGATAGGCGGTCCCCACCACGTCGGCGCCCAGGGCCATCATCTTGCGCACCAGCGCCGGGCGAAACGACATGTCGGAGTCGACGAACAGCAGGCCGTCCAGCTCCTCGTGCCGCAGCATCTCGCGGGCGAAGAAGTTGCGCGCGTAGACGATGTCGGAGGAGTCGACGTTCAGATACTCGGCCTCGATCCCGGCGCGGGTGAGCTGGCGCATCAAGAGGACCAGCGTCGTCGTGGTCCTGGTCTTCATCAGGCCCGCCATGGTCGGGACCGCGATCAGGATGTGTTTGAAGGCCACGCCGCTCTCCCAACAGGGCCACGGTCCGAAGATAGAAGCCTAGCGGCGGGGCCGCGTCGACGGAACAGGCCATATAGCTCGGACGGCCACGGCGGAAGAGGTCGGTTCTGGCGGCCGGCTCGCCTCGCCGGGCGGTTCTTAAGACAGCGTTATGCAGTGGCGTTTGTGCAACGCTGGTCGGGCTCGGGCGGGCCGCTTCCTTGTAGATTGCGGGCGGCGCTTGGTTTTCCGGCGGCGAGCGGCCGGACGCTGGCGGGGAAGCTCGCCGACATACAACCACAGATACCGTAACGATGTTATCTTTTCCTGCGCCGGCCAGCCGGGAAACCCTTGTTTGTGCCGCTGACCTTCAGTATCGGGGAGGCGAGGTGGTCGGCATGTGGTGCCGGACCGATTGGGGGAACTACGACATGAAGTCGCGCAGAAACCGTGCACTGCTCACCGGGGCTTCCGTGGTCGCACTCGGGATGTCGATTGGTTCGGCTGCGCTCGCCGCGCCGCTGCACACGTTCGCGACGCCTACGGATACGATCGCGGCGCCGCTCACGATCGGGTTCACGAGAACTGACAATATTGGCCCGAACACGGGGACCGCGATCTTCGCGACCACCGTCGGCGGCAAGCAGGTTTCGACCGGCGGCGTCGCGACGCTCACCAACAACAGCACCCTGGTGGTCACCGCGGTGGCGAATGGGCAAGGCTCGAGCGGGATCGCGACGGCCAAGTTCGACAACGGGATCATCCAGACGGCTAATAACGTCGGCGCAACAGCCACGGCGACGATCACCAACGCCGGCACGCTGACCATCCAGGCCATCGCCAACGCCACGGCCACTACCAACAACGCGCACGCGCACGCGACGATCGCGAGCGACGGCATCAATCAGGACGTCCACACCGCCAAGAACGCCCAAGCCGTGCTCACCAACGCCGGCACGCTGACGATCACCGCCAGCGCCACGGCGAACGCGGACGGATTGCTGGGCGGAAGTGCTAAGGCCACGGCCAACCTCGCGACGAAAGGGTTCGCGGCCGGAATCCAGCAGACCGCATCCGCGAACGGCGCGGCCGGCTCCGCGGCCACCGCCTCGGTGACCAACGCCGCTACCCTCAACATCGTGGCGAGCGCCATCGCGAACGCCGAAGCCGGCTCCGCCTCCGCTCACGCCCACCTGGGCGTCGGCATCTCGGACGAGGCGACGAACGCCGTCAACGTCGCCGCCACGCTCGACAACGCCGGCACGATGAACATCATCTCCTCGGCCAGCGCGACCGGCGCCACCGAGGCCAACGCCACTGCTCTCCTGGGCGCAGGGATCTTCCTCACCGCGCACGCCGTCATCGCGACGAACGGGACGGCCGCGGCCAGCCTCACCAATGAAGGCACGCTCAACATCGAGGCGATTTCGTTCGCGGCTGTGACCGAATCGGACGCCAGGGCCCATGCCACGATCGGCAAGGGGGCCTCCGGCGCCATTTCGGAATCCGCCACCGGCGCCCAGACCACCTCTGCGACCCTGGCGAACACCGGCACGCTGAACATCATCGCGTCCGCGTCCGCCTCGGCGGTCGGCGAAGGCGCGACAGCGGCGCGCGCCCAGGCGATCGTCGACGACGGGATCGTTCAGAAGGTAACGGCAATAGCTGTCGCGGGCTCGACGGGAATCGTCACCCTCACGAACAGCGGCAACCTCACCATCGCAGCGGTGGCGAATTCGATCGCGCACGGCACGACGGGGCTAGGCGACGTGACCGGAGAGGCTCGCGCCGACGCCTCGCTCGGTAAGGGCATCCAGCAGTTCGCCCTGGCGGTCGGAACCACCCAGGTCTCCGCGGCCGACAGCCTGACCAACAACGGGACGCTCAACATCCTCTCGACCGCCACCGCCAACGGCTCCACGCATGCCCATGCGCGGGCCGTTATCGGCGACGGCGTCATCCAGATCGCCGAGGCGCTGAGCTCGGATCTCGTCAACTCGAGTGCCGCGGTCTCGCTGACCAACACCGGCGCTCTGAACATCGTGGCCACCGCAAGTGCGACGGCGGACGGCGCAACGACTGAGCGCCTAAGCGGCCACACCGGCCACGCCGGCGCTTTCGCCGGCCTCAGCCTTGGGATCGGGCAGGAAGCGGAAGACGGTACGCTGAGCACTGTCGTGCTGAACAACAGCGGAACCATCGATATCGGCGCCACCGCCAACACGCTGGCGGCCGACGACTCCTTCGCCGGCACGATCGTCTCGATCGGCATCGAACAACTGGTGCCGCTCAGCGGCGGCGGGGGTGCCACCCTCACCAACGCCGGCAACGCCACGCTGCAAATCGCGGCGATGTCGAATGCCATCTCGACCGCGACGACAAGCGGCGACGCCCACGTGTTCGCCCGCATGGGCTTCGGCATCGAGCAGGAGGCGGCGGGCGTCGTCATCGGCTCGGCGACGATCACCAACGCGGGCTCGGTGAACATCCTGTCGTCGGCCGTCGGGACCGCCTCAGGCGGCAGCGCGGAGGCCTCGGCCGAGATCATCGGGGGCATCGTCCAGGCGGGCGAAGCCGCCAGCAGCGGCGGGTTCGCGCTCACCACCCTCACGAACAGCGGCAACCTCAGCGTGATGTCGAACGCCGTTGCGGTCGCGACGGACTTCGCCGGCGCGTTTGCGATCGTCGGGGTCGGCGTCGCGCAGGAAGCGCTGAACGTGGTCGTGACCGGGACCACGGCGGTCAACACCCTGACCAACAGCGGCAACCTGAGCGTCGCCAGCCATGCGGTGGCCTCGGCCACCGACGGCTCCGCGCACGCGTCGGCGCTCGTCGGCGCTGGCGTGGTCCAGGCGGCGATCGACTTCGGCGTCGGGACTGGCTCCGTGGCGGCGAACTTCCTGACCAACTCTGGGACGCTGGTCGTCTCCTCCACCTCCAGCGCGACAGGCGACGAGTCAGGCTTCATCGGGGTAACGGACGTTTCGCTGGTCGGGCTAGGTGTCGTCCAGGTGGCTGACGCCGTGGCCGGGGCTGCGGTCGCGGCCAACACGCTGACCAACGCCGGGAACTCGACGATCCAGGTTCAGGCGATCGCCAGCGCGCATAACTTCAATACCTTCTCCGGAAACGCTCTGGGGGCTGGCGTCGTCATCTTCGGCGTCGGCCAGGTCGCGCTGGACGGGGTGACCAGCATCAACACCCTGACCAACGCCGGCACGATCAACGTGATGTCGAAGGTTACGTCGTTGGCGACCTCCGAAGCCCTCGCGGCGGGCGCGATCTTCGTCGGCGTCGGCCAACTCGCGGTCGGGGACCCGGCGGCTACGGCTGGAACGGCGGTCAACATCCTGACCAACACCGGCGCCATCAACATCGGCGTCAACGTCCTCTCCGACCCGCAGGACACCGGCAGCGCTTTCGCCGGCGTCGGCACCTGTTCCGGCTCGATCGTGAGCACCGGCAAGCTCAATCTCAGCGCGGTCAATACGAGCGAGATCGGCTGCATCTCGGGCTGCGAGGTCGGCTGCTTCACCTTCGCCGGCGTCGGCTGCCTCACCGGCCTCGGCGGCGGCGTCGGCATCCCGTTGGTGACACAGGGTTCTGTGCCGCAAGTGGTCGACACCGGCCTCGGCTTCGACATCGTCGGCGCCGGCATCGGCCAGATCGCCGATCCCACGGTCAATGTTGCGAACCTCTTCACCAACAGCGGGACGGTCAACATCTTCTCGACCGCCGCGGTGCGGGCTGGGGTGACCGCTGCAGCCGTTGCCGTCGTCGCCGACGGGCTTGGGCAGCTCGCGGTTGCGTCGAGCAGCAAGGGGACGGCGTTGGACTCGGTGCTGAACACCGGCACCTTCACGGTCCTGACCTCCGCCAACGCTCTTGCCGGCGATACTGCCATCGCGGCTGCACTGATCGGCGCCGGGATCGCTCAGGAGGCCGATGCCATCCAGACGGCCACCGCCTCGGTGGTGACCGCTTTTGACATGGCGTTCCAGGCCAGCGCATCGGCGACCGGATTGCTAGGGACCGGTGAGGCGGAGGCGCTGCTCAGCGGCGTTGACCAAGGGGTCTTCGCGGGCACCGGCACGACCGCTTCCAAGGTCGAGGGCGTGGGGCTGGCGAACTTCACCAACCTCGGCGTCTTCTCGGTGCTAGGCCAGGCCAAGGCTGTCGGGTCGAGCGGCGCCGGCGCAGGCGTGGAAGCGTTCGGCGTCGAACAGGACGTCGAGGCCGGCAAGACGTCGTCGGCGGTGGTAGTCAACTCGGGCAGCTTCGTGGTCACTGGCCTGGGCAGCGCTAAGGCGTCGGAGGCCGAGGTCGAAGTTGTGGCTCTCGGGGTCGAACAGGGCGCGTTCCGTGGCGCCTCGACCACGGGGGCGGACTCCGCCTTGGCCGTGAATACCGGTCTGTTCCAGGTGGTCGCCACGGCGACCGCGACCAGCACCGGCCCGGACGTCGTGCTGGGACCAGGCTTCGCCGTCGCCGCAGCGGAAGCAGCCGGCGTCGAACAAAGTCTCGACGGCTCCGGCACCCAAGGGGTGGCGACGTTCCTCAACACCGCGACGTTCACGGTGTCGGCGAGCGCGACGGCCGGCGGGACGACGTTGGCCGGGGGCCATGCGAGCGCGTTCGGCTGGGAGCTTACGGCCGAAAGCACGGACAGCCCGACCGTCAGCGGCACGAATACCGGCGTGTTCCAGGTCCAGGCCTTCGCGGCCGGGGCCGCGGCCTTCGCCCTTGCCAAAGGCATCGACATCGATCCAGGCGGACTCTCCGGCACGATCGTCAACTCCGGTACCTACCGGGTGTCGGCGATCGCGTTTGGGGCGGCGGCTTTGGGCGGTTCGTCCACGGCCAGGGCCACCGGCGTCGATCTGACGGAAAACAGCGGCAACGTGACGGTCTTCAACAGCGGCACGTTCAGCGTTCAGGCCACGGTCGACTCCTCGTCCGGCACGGCGGTGGCCGTCGGCATCAATGTGAACGCCGAGAACACCAGCACGGCGTCGGTGGGGACGAGTTCGGTCACCATCATCAACGCGGGCGGGGCCTTGAAGGCCGCCGACTCGAGCGATGGCGGCCTCGACTTCACGCCTGGTATTGCGATCCTCACGCACTTTGCGTCGAACGGCTCTGGTGCGCAGAATCCGGTGACGATCGACCTTGCGGGCGGCGCCGCGGCGCCGGGCTTCGTGGAAGGCGACATCGACATCCGCAACCAGGACGTGATCAACGTCAGCAACGGCGAGACGGACTACGTCGGCGTCATCAACAACGCCTTTAGCAACGCCTGGACTGGTTCGGTAATGACGGGCTCGTCGCTCGTTCAGTACAACGGCACTCTGAACCTCAATTCGGGCGGCGATCTCTATCTCGAGGACCTGCCGCTCCCCGGCCCGAACAACATCCAGTACGCGGCCGGCGGGTTCGTGAACCAGTTCAACGACAACGCCGGCAGCACGCTCACTCTTGAGCTGGTGGCGTTGGCGCCTGGCGGGGGCCCGCTCTCAAATCCGGAGATCTTCGCCAACAACGCAACGTTGGCCGGGACCCTGGTGCTGAGGCCGGATCTGCAGCTGTTCCCCGACACCATCTCGTACACGATCGTCGACACCAACATCGCCTCGGCGAGCGCTTCGATCGATACGGCGGAGCACAGCACGGGCGGTGTGATTACTGGGCAGTTCACCGACTCGGCGGATGTCACCCAACCGTCGGTTCTGTTGGACGCGGTCGTGACCTACCCGACGCCGGAGACGGCCGTCCTGACTGTCAACCGGGTTCACTTCAACGCGGTGCCTGGCCTGACGATCAACCAGCGCTCGGCCGGCACCGGCATCGAGGACGTGTACCACTCGGTCGTCCCGGGCACTCCGTTCGCCAATCTGGTGCTTGACGAGTTCACCCAGACGGCGGCGACCTACCCGGGGACCCTCGACCAGCTGGCCGGTGAGCCCTACGCCAACTATCTGCAGTCGCTGGAACTGTCGACCAAGGACCTCAATCGGATCGTCTCCGAGGAGATCGACTGCTCGGACGACTATACGTTCCACACGCCGGGCTCGCCGACGAACTGCCGCGATCCGCACACGGGCGCGGTGTGGGGCCGGATCTCCGGTACGTGGGGCGACCATAGCGGTGACATCGAAGCGCCCAAGTACGACACCAATGGTTGGGCTCTCTACTTCGGTGGCGACTGGTCGTTCACCCAGAACTGGCTGCTGGGCGGCGCGATCGGCTATGTCCAAAGCAACCTCCAGGGTCCGAACACCCCAGGTCACGAAGGTCCGGCGGGCAATGCCGCGATCGACATGACCGGCTGGCAGGGGGCGATCTACACCTCCTACGAGATGCCGCAGAACTTCTACGTCCGCGGCTTGGGCAGCTACGCCAGCTACACCGGCAACGCGCACCGGGAGATCAACATCCCGGCGCTCCTGGGCGGGTTCGCAACCGACGTCAACCCGGATCCCGCCGGCACCGAGCACGCGGGCGTTGGCGCGGACGTCTGGTCGCTGTACGGCGAAGTCGGTCGCCCATTCGAGCTGGGCGACAATGTGACGGCGACGCCGTTCCTCGGTCTGGGCTATGTCGACGCCCATCTGCACAACCACACCGAGACCGGCGTCCCGGGGGCTGACCTGACCATCCTCGGCGGAAACGACACTCCGTGGTCGCTCGACCTCGGCGGTCGGTTCACCGGGATGTTCACGGTGGGCTCGGGCCCATGGGGCATCGTGTATCCGCAGGCGACCATCGCCTGGGATCACAGCTTCGGGTCGGATCACGCCACCGCTAACGTCGAGTACGCCGCCGCGCCTCCAGGCTCGCAGTTCAACGTGATCAGCGCCAAGCAAAGCTCTGACTCGGCTGTGCTCGGGGTTGCCGTGATGGGCGGCGACGGCCAGAACCTGCAGTACCGCGTGGCCTACGACGCGACGGTCAACGGCAGCTACAACGACGAGACCGTGTCGGCTCGGCTGACGTATCGGTGGGGCACTCCGCCACCGCCGCCGCCGCCGCCTCCGCCGCCGCCTCCGCCGCCTCCGCCTCCGCCTCCGCCGCCTCCAGAGGCCAAGGACTTCGTGGTCTACTTCCCCTTCGACCAGTCGATCCTGACTCCGGAAGCGATGGGCGTGGTGCAGCAGGCGTCCGATTACGCCAAGGGCGGAAACGCCACCCGCGTGATCGTGGTCGGCCACACCGACACCAGCGGTGGGTTCGCCTACAACATGCGGCTGAGCGAACGCCGGGCGAAAGCCACGGCCGACGCCCTGGTCGCCGACGGGGTCAACCAGTCCACCTTGCAGGTCGACTGGAAGGGCAAGACCGACCTCGCCGTCCCAACCCCCGATGGGGTCAAGGAGCCGCTCAACCGGCGCTCCACGATCTCCATCAACTTCTAGGGGGCGGGCTTACAGTTCAAACCTTCGAGGGCCGGTCGAAAGACCGGCCCTCTTGCTGTTCAGACCACGAAAGCACGAAAGACACGAATGCGCCGGTGCGCGCTCCCGGTCCCTCTCCCTCCCTATGAGAGAGGTGTGGCGGGGCGTTCGAAGACCAGGCGTCTGAGCTCGCTGCGCAGCGTCTTTGCCAGACCCGCGGTCGTGCGGGGAAACTCGCGGAAGGTCTCCACCCGGATGCGCTCGAACAGGCTCGAGGCGCCAAGCGCCTGCTTGACCTCGGCGTCGTCGTGATCCCGCTTCGACTGAATGGCGACGACGAGCTCCTCGACGCCGCTTTCCGACAGGCCGGTGAAGAGGCAAACCTCCTCGACGCCAAGGCTCCGCTGCAGCCGCTCCTCGATGGGTCCCACGGCATACTTGACGCCGTTGACGTTGATGACGTCTGCGCTGCGGCCGAGCACGCGGATGCGGCCGTCGGCGCGGCGCACAGCCATGTCGCCGGGGTAGAAGAAGCCGTCGCGGAAGAACTGCGCGGTCGCCCACTCATCGTCGAGGTAGCCGGTGCTGTCCCCCTCGCCGATGCGTACGCGCAACAGTCCCTCGACGCCTGCTGGACACTCGACGCCGTCGTCATGGACCACCTGCACGCGGTCTTCGCCGGTCGGTCGAAGCCACACCAGATCCTCGGTGGTTTCGAACGGCGACTGCATCAGGGAGTTCGCCATCTCGGTCGAAGAGAAGCCGACCAGGAAGTTCCGGGAGATGCGGGCGACAGCAGCTCGCGCCAGACTCTCCGGCACGAAGCCGCCGCCACAACGGAGCAGCAGCCCTTCGACAGGACCGGCCGCCAGATCGCGGGCATCCAAGATCTCCCGCAACGTAGCCGGGGTCGTTTGCGTGAACGTGATCGGATAGGCGAGGAAGTTCGCGTTTCTCTCGGGTGTCTGGTCGATCACGACGCCGCCGCCCACGCGCCAGACCGCCGAGGTGGTCTTGAATCCGACGCCCGTCCACAATCCGAAGAACAGCGCGTGGAACAGCGTGTCGCCGGTGATGCCGCTTATCCGCGCCCGCTCCGCATTGCGCTGGTCCTCGGCGGCGCCATCGACCAGCAGCTTCTTGTACGCGCCGGTCGTCCCCGACGTGTAGAGGATGTGCCCGCCAAGCGGCCGCTCGGGCAGCGGACGCGGCGGGTCGCCGGCATTGACGCCGACGTAGATCTCCTCGGGGATTACGACCCGGCGGACGCCGGCGAGGTCGCCGGTGTGCAAGTTCACCTGTTGGCGCTGCGGCGCCACAAGGCAGCTCACGTTGCGAAGCATGAGCGCCTCGGCCTGAGCCGGCGTCTCGACCACGATGGTGGTCAGGCCGAGCGTCCGGGCGGCCATGACGAACATCCAGGCGTCGAACATGTTTGGAGAAACAAAGGCGGCGACGGTGGACGCCGGCAGGGCCTGACCCTCGAGAAACACCCGGGTCGCCTCGATCGCCCGCGCCAGCGTCGCGTAGTCCACGCGTCGATGGTTGCAGATGAGCGCGGTCTTTCCGGGCTGCTCGCGAGCCCAGCGGTATATCTGGTTGACGATCATCGGCAAGGTCCCCCGAGCTCACCGTCGCTCGCGCTCGACGTCGTGTCCAGCAGGGCCTCCGATATGTCGATGTGCAGCTCGACGAGCTGACCGACGCCTGGCGCGATAGGCGCGATCGGACCCGCCGTCTCGAGCTCGCCGCGCTTCGGTTCGTGTTTTTCGTGCTTTTCGTGGTTCAAAACTGCTAGAGGACGGGCCGCGCAGGGCGGACGGGGCTTCGCGGCGCAGACCATCTTCCGCAAGTCACAGGATCCCCTCCATGAGAACCGCTTTCGTCGCCCTCATCGCCTTGGCCACGGCCGCTGCGGCCGCCTCGGCTATGGCGCAACCGGCCAACCCCGCGCCTGACGTGCCGATGCCCGGCCTGACGGGCTACGACCACCCGAAGATTGGCGAAGACGCCTGCAAGGTGGTGAACCCGAGCCTGGCCCAGTGCACGATCCCGGCGAAGTCGGCCGGCCAGTATGTGGCGATCGCCTCAGGAACATCGACGGCCAAGGGCGCGGGCGCCGCTCAACGGCTGACGATCGGCGGGCAGGGGTGGCAGTGCAGCCCGGTGACGAACACGGCGAAATGGTCGACCGGCTCCCGCACGTTCACGGTCGCCTGCATGATCCAGGTTCTCACCGACCAGCCGCTCGTGGTCGCGGTCCGTTACGATGATCAGAATGCCGACAAGGATTCCAAGGGTCCGACCCTCGTCCTGCGCACGGTTCCCTGGACCGGCGTCCTGTCGGCGGCGGTCGTCGCCGCGAAGTAGGCTGCCGCCGGCCTCGGGCCGCTTCGGTCCGAAGCCATCATTCTCTGGCGGGCTGCAGGAACGCCTCGAGGGCGCTGACCAGGTGATAGCCGCTCGAGGCCGGCGCCGGCCCGGGTTCGAACCGGCCGTCCGGTCGCCGCAGATCGCGCCACGCCCCGGCGACCGGGACGTCGAGATAGGCGGCCAGCGCCCGGCGCGCCTCGCCGGCCGCCCTCAACGGCTCTGGCCCGAGGCCGGCGAGGGCGGCCTTCAGCCGCTCGGCCTGCGGCCAGAGCCGCGCTGTGAACGAAAGAGCGCTCCCGTCCAAACCGATGGCGTCGATCGCGAAGCCGGCCGCGTCGACGCCGAACCGCTCGCCGAACCCCGCAAGCGCCCGCGCTGTGGCCGATCGGTCTCCGCCGCCCGCCAGACGCAGGCGCTCCAACAGCCACGCCCACTCGAACTGGTGGCCCGGCGCCGCGCCGCTGGCTTCGATCGGCCGCCATCTCGCGTCGAACTCTTCGAGGACGCGATCGCCGCTGGCTAGCAGCGTCTGCATGAAGAGCTCGGCGACCGCCGTTGCGGCCGCAAGGTCATCCGCCGCCCGGGTCGTCGCATGCAGGGCGAGGAACGCTTCCAGGAGATGCATGTGCGGGTTCTGCCGTCCCGTGTGGGGAGAGATCTCACCCTCCCGGTAGCCGCCCCCCGGATCCCGCCATGCGCGTTGCAGCTGCTCTCGCGTGGCGATGGCGGCCGCCAGGAAGTCGCTCCGGCCGAGCGCCCGCGCCGCCTCGGCGAACCCCAGGATGACGAAGGCCTGGGTGTAGAGGTCGCTTCTCGAATCGGCCGGCGCGCCGGCCCCGTCGAAGCTGTAGATCCAGTCGCCATCTTTGTTGCGCCCGCGCGAGAGGAGAGCGCCACCGGCGGCCGCCACCCGCTCTGCCCACGGCCCGCGCCAACCCAGGCGGCCGCCGGCGCAGCACACGACCATCTGCCGGGCCTGCACCAGCGCGCGACGGGGCAAAGCTAAGGGCCGACCGTCGGCGTCGAGCGCCTCGACGAACTGCCCCGTCGTCTCATCGAAGCCTGCCGAGGTCCAGAGAGGCAACATGGACTCAAGCAGCCATGCTCTCGCGCTTTGCGCGCGGCTTAGCACGGTCATCTCGTCGTCCCAGCGGGTTTCATTCGCCAACGAATGCCTCGCGCGCACTACGCGAATGAGCGGTACTCCTGACATTACATCCTCTCAAATGACCAGCGCAGGCACGTCGCCTCCGAATCTGACTTGCGTTCGAAACACGTTCCGATCGTGTTCACGCTGTGATCGCCTTTAGGTTACGGCGTAAAACTAAGCTGACCGATGCATCAGCTTCCGACTGGACTGCGCC
>DATNIH010000086.1:0-19782 GCA_035604515.1 Caulobacteraceae bacterium
CCCCAGCGTCGCCTGCCAGCCGGACAACAACGCTGCGCAAAGCAGCGCGACCATCACCCACCACGAGGCCACTCGCTGCTGCAGGTTGCGATAGTCGCGGCCGGGCCGGAGCCTTGGCAACAGCATCGCCGCCAGCGCCCCGAGGGTCAGGATCGCCAGCACGCCGGCCAGGCCCCAGACCAGCGGCCAGGCGATCGGCGGCAGGGCGTAACCCAGGAGATCGAGGCGGAGCGGGGCCGGCATCGCGGCGGAGCTTGTCCCGGCCCAGCTTGCCGGCGCAAGCGCCGTTCGCTTGGTGTCGCGCGATCGTCTGTGCCAACGTCCGATGGCGAGGGACCCGTGGCCGAAATCGACAACCGCCGCCCGATCAAGTCGCGCGAGGCCGGCTGGGCCCAGCGGGCGGCGGCGGCGCTGGCTGACGCCAACGCCAGCCCTGATCTGATCTCCGCCGCCAGCTTCGCTTTCTCCGCCTTCGGGTCGGCGATGTTGCTCGGCGCGGGTATGATCGAGTTGTGGCCCGTGCGGGCGGCGTTGCTGCTCGCGGCGGCCGCCGCCATCCAGCTGCGCCTGATCTGCAACCTGCTCGACGGCATGGTTGCGGTCGAGCATCGCCTCAGCTCGCCGGCCGGGGCGATCTGGAACGAGCTGCCGGACCGCTTCTCCGACGTTGTGCTGCTCGCCGCGGCCGGCTACTGCGCCGCGGGCGGCGGCATGATGTTCGCGGTCGAGCTTGGCTGGACCTGCGCCGCCTTCGCGCTGCTGACCGCCTACCTGCGCGAACTCGGACGGGGCCTCGGCTTCGCCGCCGACTTTTCCGGACCGATGGCCAAGCCGCAGCGCATGGCCGCGCTCACCATCGCCTGCCTCGTCAGCGCGCTGGAGCCGCTCTGGGGCTGGCGCGGCCAGACCCTGATGATCGCGCTCGCGATTGTCGCCCTGGGAACCGCGTTCACCGCCTTTCGCCGCACGCGCACCCTGGCCCGGCGGCTCGCCGAGAAGGACACCGAAGGAGGAAACCCATGACGCTCGTCACCACCGCGGACCGCGGCGCCGTCCGCATCATCACCTATGCCAACCCGCCGTTCGGCACGATGACGGCCGCGGGATCGACCGAAACCTACGAGGCGATGAGCGCGGCGATCGCCGACGCCGGCGTGCGGGTGATCGTGATCACCGGCGGTCTGCCTGGCGTCTTCATCCGCCACTACGACGTCGGCGAGCTCTCGGTCATGTCCGATAACCTCGGGGGCTCTACGCCGCCGCCCCAGCCGGCCCAACCCGCGGCGCGGCGGCCGGGTTTCCTCGAACTGACCGACCTGATCGTCGCGGCAGACAAGCCGGTGATCGCGGCCATCAACGGGCTGTGCATGGGCGGCGGCTTCGAGCTCTCGCTAGCCTGCGATCTGCGCATCGCCGGCAAGGATGTCGCCGCGATCGGCCTGCCCGAGACCCGGGTCGGCATCTTCCCCGGCGGCGGCGGCACCCAGCGGCTGCCGCGGGTGATCGGCGAGGCCAAGGCGCTGGAGATGATCCTGCGCGGCCTGACCGTCGATGGACCCGGCGCCGGGACGCTCGGCATCGTGCACGAGGTGGTGGGCGATCCGCTTGCCCGCGCGCTGGAGATCGCCGCAGAACTGGCGAGCCGTGGGGCCGAGGGCCTGGCCTTCGCCAAGCGCCTCACCCGCGCCGCTTTGGACCGCCCCCTGTCCGAGGGCCTGGCGGACGAGCGGGCGAGCTTCCTGGCCGTGATGCGGACCGCTTCGGCCCGCGAGGCGCTGCGGGCCGCGCGCCAGCCGGTCGAGATCCAGAAGGCCTGACCTTCGCCTTCGCCCAGCCGGGCTTATACTTTTTCCCTTCCCCCCTGAGGGGAAGGGCCAGGGATGGGGGGTTCTCGACACTTCTCGGTGCAGGCGGATTTGCTTTGAAGCGGCGGCCAGCTTTTCCGGCGACCAGCCCCCCACCCCCGACCCCTCCCCTCAAGGGGGAGGGGAGTTCCTGAACCTCGCCTTTTTCCAACGATCCCAGCTCGTACGGCCCGTACGCCACCCGGATCAGCCGGTTCACCGTCAGGCCCAGCGCCTCAAGCACCTTGCGCACCTCGCGGTTCTTGCCCTCGGTGAGGCTGACGCTGATCCACTGGTTCGCCGCCCCGTCGCGGCCGGGCTCTGCCTCCGCGTCGATCGGCCCGTAGTGGACGCCGTCGACGGTGATCCCGTTCGCCAGCCGCGCCAGCTTAGCCGCATCGATCCGCCCTCTGGCGCGGGCGCGGTAGCGGCGCTGCAGCCCCGTCGCGGGCAACTCCAGCATCCGCGCCAACTCACCATCGTTGGTGAGCAGCAGCAGGCCCTCGGAGTTGAGGTCGAGCCGCCCGATCGAGATCAGCCGCGGCAGGCCAGGCGGCAGCGCCTCGAACACCGTCGGTCGGCCTTGCGGATCGCTGTGCGTGGTCACCAGGCCGGGCGGCTTGTGGTAGCGGAACAGCCGCGTCGGCTCGGCTGCGGCCACCAGTTTGCCATCGAGGGTCACCACGTCTTTCGCCGAGACCTTCACCGCCGGCGAGCGCAGCGTCTCGCCGTTCAGCGCCACCCGGCCGGCCTCGATCAGCCGCTCGACTTCACGCCGCGAGGCGACGCCGGCGCGCGCCAGCACCTTGGCGATCCGTTCGCCCTCTCCGGCTTGAGGTTGGGCGGCTTCAGCTTGACCTTCCCCGCCGCCGGCGCTTGCGTCGTCCCGATGATCCATGACGAGCCGACCATGCGCATCGCCCTCGAAGAGGCGCAAGCCGCCGCCGCCCGCGGCGAAGCGCCGATCGGCGCGGTGGTGGTCGATCCCGCCACCGGCGAGGTCATCGCCCGCGCCGGCAACAGCCCGATCGGCCTCGCCGACCCCACCGCCCACGCCGAGATCCTGGCTCTGCGCGCCGCGGCGGCCAGGCTCGGCAACTACCGCCTAACCGGCCTGACGCTGTTCGTCAGCCTCGAGCCCTGCGCCATGTGCGCCGGCGCCATCAGCCACGCCCGCATCGGCCGCTTGGTGTTCGGCGCCACCGACGAGAAGGGCGGCGCAGTGGTCAGCGGCCCCCGCTTCTTCGACCAGCCCACCTGCCACTGGCGGCCGGAAGTCGAGGGGGGAGTGCTGGGCGAGGAGAGCGCGATGATGCTGCGGGAGTTTTTTCGCCCGCGTCGGAAATGACAGTTGTGATATCCATTTATAGTAGGTATATATACTTTTATGGATGGATATCAGCCGGCCGAGAGGTGAGAGCAATGAGCAGATATGAGCCGTTAACCCGTTTTTTGGAGAGCCGTCGCGATAGCCAGGCGCCCCTGCGGTTCTCCGAAATCGAAGACATTCTCGACCGCCCATTGCCGATGTCAGCACGACAGCATCAGCCCTGGTGGTCGAACACAGCGACACACAGCCACGCCGACGCCTGGATGCGCATTGGTTGGAAGACTAGCCGAGTGAATCTCGCCGAGGAAAAGGTCGTGTTCGTGCGAGACGATCGGTCGCCAGAAATCTCTGACGTCGCGACGTCCATGGCGACCCCGCCCAGCGAAACCATCACGATCGATCGCGCAGCACTGGCCGGCGGCGCCATCCACCTGTTGGAAGAATATTCCAAGGAGCGCGGCTGCAGCCTCTCCGAAGCGGCGACCGGCGTACTGAACGCGTTAGCGCTTGAGCGCCGTCGGCAACTCATTGAGTGGTTCCGCGCGAACTCGCCGCGCGTTCCAGGAGACAGCACGGACATCATTCGCGAAGCGCGCGATGCCCGATGAGGTCGTTCTTGACGCCTCCGTCGCCGCCAAGGTCTTCATTGAGGAAGAGGGCTCCCGTGCCGCGGAGGCGTTTGTGCTTTCTGGCGTTCGCCTCGTCGCCCCCGAATTCGTCCTCGTGGAGCTGGCCAACGTCGCCGTGAAACGCCTCCGAAGGGGCCATTTCCCGCGCGTAGCGGCCGAACACATGATCGCCACCTCGCAGACGATGTTCGATGAACTTGTACCGTCGAACGATCTGTTCCAGCGCGCTTTCACCTTGGCGAGCGACCACGGTCTCTCGACTTACGAAGCCATGTATGTCGCCCTCGCCGAGGCGCGTGGTTGCGAAATGGTGAGCGCCGATCTGCGCCTCATTTCGCGGGCCGCCCAGGCTGGCCTCCCCGTGACGATCCGTGCACCGTGACTTGCCGGCGAGCTCCCACGGCAGGATGATCGGCCCATTGCAACAATGGGAGGATTTCAGATGGGATTGCTCGATGGGAAGGTCGCCATCGTCACCGGCGGCGGTAACGGCCTCGGCGAGGCCTACTGCAAGCTGTTCGCCCAGGAAGGCGCGTCAGTCGTCGTCAACGACCTCGGCGGCGCGCGGGACGGGACCGGCGGCAGCCTCAGCGCCGCGCAGACGGTGGTCGAGGCGATCAGGGCGGCCGGCGGCAAGGCGGTGGCCAACGGCGACGACGTCTCCACCATGCAGGGCGGCCAGAACATCTTCCAGGCCGCGATCGACAACTTCGGCCGCGTCGACATCCTGGTGAACAACGCCGGCATCCTGCGCGACAAGACTTTCACCAACATGTCCGAGGCCGACTGGGACGCGGTGATCAAGGTGCACCTGAAGGGCGCCTACTGCTGCACCATGCCCGTCTGGCATTGGATGAAGGACAACGCCGTCAAGGGCGTCATCGTCATGACCTCGTCGGGCTCGGGCCTGTTCGGCAACTTCGGCCAGTCGAACTACGGCGCCGCCAAGGCCGGGCTCTACGGCTTCATGCGCGTGCTCTCGATCGAGGGGCGCAAGTACGGCATCCGGCTCTGGGCGCTGGCGCCCGGCGCCTACACCCGGATGACCTCCGACCTGCCCGGCCGCAAGGACCGCGAGCCCGACCCGATGAGCCTGCCGGAACGCATAGCCCCTGGCGTGCTCTACATGGTCTCCGACCTCTCGGGCGAGCAGACCGGCAAGGTGCTCAGCGTCTCCTCGCGCGGCGTGCGCGAGATCAAGATGGTGCTGGCCAAGGGCATCACCCCAACCCAGCCCTGGACCGCCCAGGACGTGGCCGACAACGCCGAGGCGATCTTCTTCCCGGAAGACAAGGAGCGCCAGTTCGCCTGACGGGAGATGCGCGCCGCAGGCGCGCCCGAAAGTTTGAACGCTGAGATCGCGGAGGATACGCAGAGGACGCGGAGCCGCACAGTCTCTCTGCGACCTCTGCGTATCCTCCGCGACCTCCGCGTTGAATCTTTTTTGCCTGCGGCCTGTCGGGCCTGCTAGGCGGCCACCCAGCGGTCGGGGTCGAGGGCGATCGGGTCGTCGATGGCCATCTCGTCCCAGTCGAGATCCGGTGGGGGACTGGAAGCGGCGGCGATCACCGCCGCGAGCTCGGCCGCCGACGAGGCGCCCACGATCACCGCATCCGCTTCCGGGCGGGACAAAGCGAAGCCGAGTGCGGCCTGTAGCGGGTCGGAGCGCCCTTCGGCGATCATGCGGCGCGCGCGCGACAGGCGTCCGGCGGCGCCCTTGAGCTGCGCCGGCACGCGGTCGGGCGGCAGGAACAACAGGCCGTTGAGGAAGATCGAGCGCAGGTGCACCTCGATCCCCATCTCGCGCACCGCCATCAGGCTGCCGTCGAGCAGCAGGCGCTGGTCGAGCAGCGAGGCCGGCGCTTGCATCAGATCGGGCTTGAAACGGCGAGCGACGCCGACCGGGTCGTCGGAGGCGTAGGCGCAGACGCCGACCTGATCGAACAGGCCCTCGTCGCGCAGCCGCTTCAGCCGGTCCCACAGCGCCTGGCCGGACGGTGCGAAGAGGTCGCTGGCGCTCTGCACCACCACCGCGCGGGCCTTGGTCAGCCGCAGCCGCGTCAGGCTCGCGCGCACCTCGGTCTCGACCACGTCCGGACCGCGCTCGCCGCGGATCGAGCGGATCAGCACACCCATCGGGACCGGGCGGGGTAAGTGTTCGCCCAGCATCAGTTCGCACGACGCCGCCGCGCCGCCGGCGTCGAGGAAGCCGAGATCGGCGCGTGCAGAGGCGATCAGCATGTCGCGCACCTCCACCTCGGGGGGCCTGCCGCGCAGGGCCGCGCCGGTCGGGAACTGCGACGCGCCCAGCCCCAGCTTACGAAGCGAGGGTCTCATGCTGCGCCCACCATCTCTTTGCGCTTGATGCACATTGGGCTGAAGATGGCCCACCGACCTTTAAGAAGCGGTATCGAGGCGGTTGATCAAAGGTTAAGGGCCCGGATGGATGTGACTGTGCGATGAGCGTGATTTTGCCCGACTGGCCGCTGTTCGGCCTTGGCGACGACGCCCGGCCGGCGCTGGAAGCGGCGCGGGCGGCCGGCAAGCCCTGCGCCGTCGCCACCATCGTCGCCCTCGACGGCGGCGGACCGAGGCCGGTGGGCACCCAGATGGTGATCGGCGAGGGCCTGCTTTCCGGCTTCCTCTCGGGCGGCTGCCTCGAGGCGGACGTCGTCGGCCATGCCGAGGCTTGCCTGGCGGACGGCGAGCCACGCCAGCTGGTCTATGGAACCGGCAGCCCCTGGCCGGACATCCGCCTGCTCTGCGGCGCGCGGATCGACCTGCTGGTCGAGCGCATCGCGCCGGACGACGAAGCCGTGGGGCGCCTGCTGGCGCTGCGCGACGCCCGTGCGCCGGCGGTCTGGATCACCGACGGGCGCCGCCGCCTCTGCGCCCCGCCAACCGAGGCGCCGCTGGCCTGGGACGGCGGCTTCCGCCGCGCGTTCGAGCCGGTCCCGCGGCTGGTGGTGCTGGGCGGCGATCCCACCGCGCTGGCGATCGCCCAGTTGGGCGCGCTGGCCGGGTTCGAGACCACGCTCGTGCGCCCGAAAGGGCCCGAGACCCCGCCGCCGTTCGAGGTCGCCTATAACCGCGGCGAGCCAGCCGAGGCGCTGGCGGCGATCGGGCTCGATCCCTGGACCGCCGTCGCGGTGGCGACGCACGAGGCCGAGGCCGACCACGCCGCCCTAACCTACGCACTGCCGTCGAAGGCGTTCTACGTCGGCGCGCTCGGGGCCCGGCGCCGCGCGGCCGACCGGCTCGCGTGGCTGCGGGACTCAGGGGTCAGCGAGTCCGATATCGCGCGGCTGCGCACGCCGATCGGCCTTTCGATCGGCGGCAAGGCGCCTTGGGAAGTGGCGATCTCGGTGCTCGGCGAGATCACCCAGCTCCGCTACGCCCGCTCCAGCAGCAGCGCGTCGACCAGTCCGCCGGACTCAAGCGCCGCGGCGCCCGCCGGCCGCCGCACCAGGGCGTCGGCGCTGGCGAACACCGACACCAACGACGAATCCTGATCGGCGAACGCCTCGGCGCTGAGCACCCCATCCGCGCCGGTGCTGACCTTCGCCCGCATCCAGTGCTCGCGCGAACCGTTGGCGGGGAAGGCGTCCGCCGCCCTGGCCTGGACCAGCGGCACGGCGGGGTCCGCGCCCTGCATCGCCCGCAACAGCGGGTGCAGGAACAGCTCCGCGCACACCAGCGCCGACGACGGGTTGCCCGGTAGGCCCAGCACGCGGCGCCCATCGGCGAGGCGGCCGAACCAGGTCGGCTTGCCTGGGCGGACATTGACGCTTTCCACCGCCAGCTCCAGGCCCAACTGCGCCAGGGCCGGCTTGACCAGATCGTGGTCGCCGACCGAGGCGCCCCCGACGGTGACGATCAGCTCGCAGTCGGCCTCGCGCACGGCTGCGGCGGTGGCGGCGATGTCGTCGCCCACGGGTTTCAGCCGCCTCGCCGCCGCGCCCCAGCGACCGGCCAGCGCCACCAGGGCGACCGTCCCGGCGTCGAAGATCTGGTAGGGGCCAGGCTCGCTGCCCGGATCGATGATCTCCTCGCCGGTGGAGAGGAAGCTCACCCTCGGACGCTGCGCCACCGCCAGCTCGCCGCGGCCGCCGGCCGCCGCCAGCGACAGCCGCCAGGCGTCGAGTTTCATGCCGCGGGTCAGCAACCGTTCGCCGCCGTGAAAGTCGCAGCCGGCCGGGCGAACGTGCTGGCCTTTGGGCGTCGCCGGCAGTTCGACCAGTTCGCCGTCGCGGCGGGCGACCTCCTGGATCACCACCGTGTCGGCGCCCGGCGGCAGGGCCGCGCCGGTGAAGATGCGCACCGCCTCGCCCCGCCCCAGCGCCGCCGCATAGGGCGTCCCGGCCGCACTCTCGCCGGCGATCCGCAGGCGGCCGGGGATGTCCGCGGCGGCCGCCGCCCAGCCGTCCATTGCCGAGGCCGGATAAGGTGGTTGGTCGCGGATCGCGTGGATGTCTTCAGCGAGCGTGCGGCCCACCGCGTCGGCCAGCGCGACGGTCTCCGCCGGCAGCGCCACCGCCCACGCCATCATCGCCGCGCGGGCGTCCTCGACCGACAGCAAGGTCATGTCCGCCGCCAGTCGCCCGACGCGCCGCCGGTCTTCTCCAGCAGGCGCACGGCCTCGATGGTCATGCCGCGCTCGACCGCCTTCAACATGTCGTAGAGCGTGAGGCAGGCGACGCTCACGGCCGTCAGCGCCTCCATCTCGACGCCGGTCGGTCCGGTGGTCGCGACGCGCGCCGTCACCGCCAGGCCCTCGTCGGTCGGCGCGATGCGCACCTCGGCCTTGGAGAGCGGCAGCGGGTGGCAGAGCGGGATCAGCTCGGCGGTCTTCTTCGCCGCCATGATCCCGGCGATCTCAGCCGCTGCGATCACGTCGCCCTTGCGCGCGCCGCCAGTCAACGCCAGGTCCCGCGTCTGCGGCGTCATCCGCACCAGGCCAGCCGCCACCGCCTCGCGCGCCGTCGCGGCCTTGCCCGACACGTCGACCATCCGCGCCCGGCCATCGGCGTCGAGATGGGTGAGCTGGCTCATCGGCGGGTCCTCGCGAGACTCAAGTTTGGTTTTCATACCCCCAGGCGCTAGGAGCGGCCATGGCGGACGACTATCAGCGGCGCCTCGCCGGCCTGCACGCGAAACCTGCTGAAGCCCTATCACCGGCTGGAGATGCGGGCGGCGCTTCTGGGTCTGTTCGCACACGCCACGAAGGCGGCGTAACTGGATCGGCGCCAGCCGGGTCCAGATCGCTGGCGACCCGGACCCGCGCCGTAGTCTCGCTGCCTGCGATCAGCGCGTGGCGAGGCCGCGCATGTCGGCGTACTTGGTCTCGGCGGCGGCGACGGCCGCGCGGATGCAGTCCGGCTGCGTATAGCTGCGCACGAGGCTCGACTGATCGGCCAGTTCCGTGCGGCAGGCGACCTGGGCGGCCTCGAGGATGACGGCGTGAGCCGCCTTGGCGTCCAGCCCCGCGACCTTCACGGTGACGGTGGTTTCCGCGGCGGCCGGAATGGCGATGGCCGCGAACGCTGCGGCAAGCACGAGTTTACGAAACATGATGATTTCCAGACTTGAGGTTGGGTGAACCCCTCCCCCGAACGCTTCCCGAAATGAGTCTTAGGTGACTTATCGCCGTTCACTTAGCCGGCTCGCACAAGCCTTGCCAGCGGCATTTTGCGACGCAGCATCAGAATATTGCGGCGCAGCGCGGTCGTGCCTCGGTTGCGGTCAAATACCGACGGGAATGCGTTGAAATTCGCCATGGCGGCGCGTCGCGCAACCTTGGGCGCCACCCCGAAAGCCACAATGGTGCGTCGCAATATCGCCGCGGGGCGCCCGGCGTCGATCGGACGGCCTTAGGCGAGATCCAGATCGAGCAACGGAACGAACTGCTGGCCGCCGTGCATGTCGCGTTCCAGCGCGCCGCCCTGGGGCTTGAGGCGCGGGAAGGAAAGCTTGACCACGTTGAGGGCGTCGACCTTGAAGCGCTTCACCTGCCCGGCGTCGACGCCGTACAGCTGCGCGACCGCGGCGGCGCCGATGGCGGGATCGTCGGCGTAGAGCGCATAGCTGCCCGGTCCGTCGAAGAACAGATCGACGGTGATCCAGAACGGCCCGGCGTTCTTGGAGCGCACGTAGCGGCAGACCTCGCGCAACCTAGGCATCGGCGCTCGCCCGGGCGCGCGCCGCCGTCTCCACCCATTTGGTGCGCACCAGCTCGAAGGGACTGTCCGTCGCGACGACGTGGTTGAGGTGGAACTCGAACACCTGTCCGCGCTCGATCTCCGCCGGCGAGAACGGGAAGGCGTAGCTCGGCAGCTCCTTGCCCTCGCGCACCGGGAAGTGGAAGAAGAACGGGTTGCAGACCTTGGCCGCCTCGGTGGCCAGCGCCTGGGTCGGCGCGGTGGCCACGAACATCAGGCCGATCTCGCGCGGGGGCGGCGCGCCCGGCGGCGGCGGGCGCCCGGAGACGGCGTTCCAGCCATAGGGTCTCAGGGAAACGTCGATCTGCGCCGCCTGCTCGGGCAGGGTGCGGGCAAGGCGTCGGCGCAAGGCATAGTCCATGCGGCCGACAAACCCGTCGACGTCCGCCAGCACCTCGGGATCCTCGATGCCCACGAACATCATGGTCTGGAACGGCCCGCCGCCGGCGCCTTCCAGCTTCATGGTGTAGGGCATCGGCTCCCAGCGCGATCCCGTGACCCGCACGGTGCGCTCGTCCAACGCCGCATAGCGGGCGTCGGTGACGTCCAGCACGCCGCCTGGCTCGACCAGCCGGAACGGGTCTGAGTTCTCGTAGAGCATGTGCGCCGACACGGTGTAGGGCGTGCAGTGGTTGGTCGGCGACAGCGGCGCGATGCTGAAGCCCTCGCCGTCAACGCTCATCATCACCCCGGGGCTGGTCGGGTTGACGGTGCACAGACCGCCGCATTCGGCGATCTTGGCCGCGTGCCAGGCCGCGCCAGGCGCGCCGCCGCGCATCAGCGCGACCGCAGCGAGGACGGCGGTATCTGTGGTGCGGCCGCCGAGCACGATGTCGGCGCCGGCCTCGACCGCGGCGATGTAGGGCTCCGGTCCCAGCAGAGCGACGATGTGGCCGCAAGGGCCGAGCGCCGCGTCGTCCAGCGGGCCGGCGGGGCTCAGCGCCCGCACCGCGCCGGCGGCCGCCTTGGCGCTCAACGCCGCCTTGTCCTGCTCGGCGTAGAGCACGGCGATCCGGGGCGTATCGCCCTGCGCCCGCGCCAGCTCCAGCACGATGTCCAAGGTCCAGTCGACGGCCATATCGCAGCCCGAAGTCCCGCAGGAGCCGATCAGCAGCGGGATCCCCGCCGTCTGCCCCGCCCGCATGAGGATCGCCAGGTCGCGCTTGACCGCCTCGCGGCTGTATTTCGACTTACCGGTGGCCAAGTAGGCCGGTCCGCTGTCGGTGGATCCCGCATCCAGGGCGATCGCGTGCGGCGCCAGCGCAAGGCCGGCGTCGACCTCGTCGGCCCGCACCCCCGACCCAAGCGCGCCGCAGGGAACCAGAATCCGCGTCTCGTCGACCGTCATCGGCGTCTTCACCGCTCCAGCAGCCGCGGCATCAGCTCGACCATGTTGCAGGGCTTGTGGCGGCTATCGAGCTGGGGCGAAATCACCCGGTCCCAGCCGTCGCGCACGGCGCCGTTGGAGCCCGGCAGGCAGAAGATGAACACGCCGTCGATGATGCCGGCCAGCGCGCGCGACTGCAGCGTCGAGAGGCCCACCGTCTGGTAGCTGACCAGGTGGAAGATCACCGAGAAGCCCTCGATGCGCTTGTCCAGCAACGGCTCGATCGCTTCCGGCGTCACGTCGCGCCCGGTGATGCCGGTGCCGCCGGTGGTGAGGATCACGTCGACCTCGCCAGACCCGGTCCAGGCCTTCACCTGCCCCCGGATCTCGCCGACATCGTCGCGCACGATGGCTTTGCCGGCCAGCTGGTGGCCAGCGCCGGTCAGCCGCTCGACCAGCACATGGCCGGAGGTGTCGCTCTCCTCGTCGCGGGTGTCGGAAATGGTCAGCACGGCGATGCGCACCGGCGTCAACGCCGCGGCTTCGTCGAGCTTGCCGCCAGGGGCGAGCATGGTGGTCATGGCGCGGCCTTCCGTAGCTGTGTGGCGCGGGTTTAGTCCCAGCGGGCGATGTCGTCCAAGTCCCGCGCGGTCGGCTCGACCCAGCGCGGTCCGGCCGGGCCATATTCCTTCTTCCAGAACGGCGCGCGGCTCTTGAGGTAGTCCATCAGATAGTCGCAGGCCTCGAACGCCTCGCGGCGGTGGGCCGAGGCGGTGGCCACCATCACGATCGGCTCGCCCGGCGCGATCGGGCCGTGGCGATGGACCACCAGCACGTCATGCAGGGCGAACCGGGTCGTCGCGGTCGCGGCCATCCGCCCGATCTCGGCCTCGGTGAAGCCGGGATAGGCCTCGAGCTCCAGCGCGGTGGTCGCGCCGGCGTCGCCGCGGGCTATGCCGACGAAGCTGGCTACTGCGCCGCTCTCGGTCCTGCCTGCGCAGAACGCCGTAAGCTCGGCGCCCGAGTCGAACGGCTCGGTGGTGAGCCGGATCATCCGCCGCTCATCGGCGGCAGGAAGGCGACCTCGGCGCCCGCCGCCAGCGCCGTCTCGCCGCGCACGATAGCCCGGTCGACGGCGGCCTGCACCCCAGGCCCGTCCAGCGCCGCGCCCAGCGCCGCGTCCTGCGCCGCGATCAGCGCCTTGAGGGCCGAGAGGCTGGCCGGCGCCGGCTCGAACGCGCGCTCGCGCCAGCCGGCCAGGTCGCCCAGGCGGCCGAACAGCAGCACCCGCATCAGCCCCCCGTCGTGGACATATGCCGCGCCACCGCAGGCCTAAGGCCGGGGCCGATGTGGAAATCGTGGCCTTTGGGCTTGGCGTCGACCGCCGCCCGGATCGCCTCGACTAAGGCCGCGTCGTCCGCGCCGGACCGGATCACGGCGCGCAGGTCGGCGGCGTCCTCGCGGCCGAGGCAGGTGTGCAGGGTGCCGGTGCAGGTGAGCCGCACGCGGTTGCAGGCCTCGCAGAAATTATGGCTGAGCGGGGTGATGAAGCCGAGCCGCCCACCGGTCTCCCGCACCTCGACATAGCGCGCCGGCCCGCCGGTGGAGAGCGGCAGGTCGATCAGGGTCCAGAACCCCGCCAGCTCGCGGCGCACCGCCTCCAGCGACAGGAACTGGTCGGTGCGGTCCGCCTCCACCTCGCCCATCGGCATGGTCTCGATCAGCGTCAGGTCCATGCCCTTGCCGTGGGCCCATTTGATCAGGGCCGGGATCTCGGCCGCGTTGTCGTGGGCCAGGGCGACGGTGTTGATCTTCACCCGCAGCCCCGCAGCCAGCGCTGCATCGATCCCGGCCAGCACCTGGCCCAGGTTGCCGCCGCGGGTAAGCAGCGCGAACAGGTCGGGCTTCAGCGTGTCGAGCGAGACATTGATGCGGCGGACGCCGAGGCGGGCGAGGTCGCCGGCGAACTGCGCCAGGCGGGTGCCGTTGGTGGTCAGGGTCAGCTCGTCGAGCGAGCCGTTCGCCAGGTGGCGCGCGAGCCGCTCCACCAGGGTCAGGAACCCCTTGCGCACCAGCGGCTCGCCGCCGGTCAGCCGCAGCTTGCGCGTGCCGGTGGCCACGAACACCGAGGCGATGCGATCGATCTCCTCCAGCGTCAGCACCTGCGCCTTCGGCAGGAAGGTCATGTGCTCGGCCATGCAGTAGACGCAGCGCAGGTCGCAGCGATCGGTGACTGAGACGCGCAGATAGCTGACCGCGCGGCCGAAGCCGTCGACGAGCGGCGCGGTCCGCGCGTCAGGCCGCACTTGCGGCGAGGCGGTGTCGTAAGGCGTCATGACGCGGCTAACATAGAAAGGAACATCGCGTGGCGACAGGGGGCGCGCCTTTGGACGCATGGGAAGCGGTCGTGCTGGCCGGCGGGGCGGGTTCGCGTTTCGGCGGCGGCAAGCTGACCGCGCCCTGGCGCGGCGGCGCGCTGATCGACGGCGCGCTGGCGGCCGCCTTCGCGGCGCCGGTGCGCAACGTCACCGTGGTGACCGGCGCGGACGGCAAGGTCGAGGCGGCGGCGCGCGCCTTCGCCGAACGGACCGGGCAAGCCAGCCGGCTGCGGCTGATCCATTGCCCGGACCACGCCGAAGGCATGGGCGCCACCCTGCGCGCCGGCGTCGCCAGCCTGCCGCCGGACGCCGCCGGCGTTTTCGTGTTCCTGGGCGACATGCCGCTGATCCCGCCGGCGATCCTGCCGGCCCTGGCAGCCGCCGTCGTTGGCGGCGCGCCAGCGGCCGCCCCAAGCTTCGACGGCCAGCGCGGCCACCCGGTGCTGTTCTCGGCCGAGTTGCTGCCCCAGCTGATTGCGCTGACCGGCGACCAGGGCGCGCGTGAGGTGTTGCGGGGGCTCGGTGACCGACTCGCCCTGGTGGAAGCCGCGGACCGCGGTGTGCTGGTGGACATCGACTGGCCCAAGGACCTGCCGTGAGACTCGCCGCAGCTGCAATGACGCGAGCAGGCAGACCATATCCCCTCCCCCATCTAGACGGCTGGGAACGAGCTGACACCCCAACCCCTGACCCCTTCCCGCAAGGGGAAGGGGAGGTGCGCGTTCTGAGGGCTTCGCAGGTACAGTCGCTTCAGCTCTTCACCAGCGGCAGGCTGGTGGTCGGCTGGCCGGTGAGCCTCAGCAGCGCGTTGGCCACCGCCGGCGCGATCACCGGCGTGCCGGGCTCGCCGACGCCGGAAGGGCGACGCATCGAGGGGACGATGTAAGTCTCCACCTGCGGCGCTTCGTTCATCCGCAGCACGCGGTAGCCGTCGAAGTTGGTCTGCTGCACTACGCCGTCCTTGAGCTCGATCGCCCCGTACAGTGCGGCGGCAAGGCCAAGGCAGGTGCCGCCCTCCATCTGCGCGGCGATCTGGTCCGGCGAGATGGCGATGCCGCAGTCAATGGCGGTGACCACGCGGCCGACCCGCGGCTTAGTTCCCTCAAGCTTCACGTCGGCGATCTGGGCCACCACGGTGCCGAAGCTCTCGTGCACCGCGACGCCTTGCACATAGCCGTCGGCCGGCTTGCCCCAGGGCGCCTTCTCGACCGCGAGGTTAAGCGCCGCGAGGTGGCGCGCGCCGGACGCGCCGGCCTTGACGTAGAGCGTGCGGCGATAGTCCACCGGGTCGCGGCCGGCCTTGCGCGCCAGCTGGTCGATGGTGTGCTCCATCACGAAGGCATTGTGCGTCGCGCCTACCGAGCGCCACCACAGCACCGGCACCGCCAGGTCGATCAGCGCCGCCTCGCCGGTGACGTAGGGCGTCGCCACCAGGTAGGGCGAGTCCTTGGTCCCCTCGACGGCGCTCTCGTCGAGGGCGCCGGGCATCTGCATGCCCTTCATGATCGATTGGGTGACGACGCGGTGGAACCAGTGATGTGGCAGACCGTCTGCCGCCAACTGCACCTTGAGCCGGTGGTGCGCGAGCGGCCGGTAGTAGCCGCCGGTCATGTCGTCCTCGCGGGTCCACACCAGCTTCACCGGCCGGCCGCCGCCGACGCGCTTGGCGATGTGGACGCACTCGGCGACGTAGTCGGACTTGAAGTTGGCGCGCCGGCCGAACGAGCCGCCTGCGAACAGCTGCTCCACCTCCACCGCGGCTGGCAGCACGCCGACGATCAGGGCCGTGTTGAGCTGGTCGATCGACGGAGCCTGGGAGCCGACGGTCAGCTTCAGCTTGCCGCCGCCGATCTCGGCCACGCAGTTCATCGGCTCCATCGGCGCGTGGGCGAGGAACGGGAAGTCGTAGCTCACCGCGACCACCGGACCGGACGCGGGCGGCGACGGCGCAGGCCTGGCGGCCCACGGCTGCCACTTGATGCCAGGGGTGTCGCCGGCGGAGGCGGCGGCGCGGCGGTAGAGCTCGAGCAGCACGTCCGAACCGCGCGCCTCGGCCTTGGTCTCGTCCCAGTCGACCTTCAACGCCTCGCGCCCCTGCTTGGCCGACCAGGTGTCGTTGGCGACCACGGCGACGCCGCTCGGAATCGCGAACACGTCGACCACGCCGGGAACCTTGCGCGCGGCCGTATCGTCGAAGCTCTTCGGCTTGGCCCCGAACTTGGTGGGGTGGGCAACCATCGCCGTCAGCATGTTCGGCAGGTGGACGTCCTGGGTGAAGCGCGCGGTCCCGGTCGACTTCGCCACCGTGTCCTTGCGGCGCACCCGGTCCGTGCCGATCAGGGTGAACTCCGCCGGCGACTTCGGCGTGGGCGACTTGGGTGGCGCGATCTTGCCGGCCTCGGCCAGCAACTCGGCGAAGCTAGCCTGGCGTCCGCTCTTCGCGTGCGAGACGATGCCGTCCTTGACCGCCAGCTCGGCCGCCGGGACCGCGAACCGCGCCGCCGCGGCCTGGACGAACATCGCCCGCGCCGCCGCGCCGGCCAGGCGCAGTTGGTCCCAGGAGTTGGCGATGGCCGAGGACCCGCCGGTGGCCTGCACGCCGGTCTTCAGGTTGGCGTAGACCTTGGCGTTGGCAGGCGCCTGGACGATCTTCACCCTGTCCCAGTCGGCGTCCATCTCCTCGGCGACGATGGCGGCGAGACCCGCGTGCGAGCCTTGGCCGAACTCGATGTGCTTGTTGACCACCGTCACCCAGCCGTCCGGATCGATGCGGATGAAGGGGCCGAAAGCGCCGAAGTCCAGCTTCGGCGCGCCGAGGCTGAGAACGTCGGCGGGCGAGCAGCCGACCAGCAGCGCCCCGCCCGCGCCCACGGCGCTGACGATGAAGGCCCGGCGGCTGGGCGTGATTTCTTTGACGTGTGCGTTCATCGCCGCCTCCTAGGCCGTGACCGCGCCAGCGGCGTCCTTGATCGCCGCGCGGATGCGCTGGTACGCGCCGCAGCGGCAGATGTTGCCGCTCATCGCCTGATCGATGTCCGCGTCGGTAGGCTTGGGCGTCTTCGCCAGCAGCGCCACCGCGCTCATGATCTGGCCCGACTGGCAGTAGCCACACTGCGGCACGTCGCCCTTGATCCACGCCGCCTGCACCGGGTGCGCGCCGCCCAGGCCCTCGATGGTGGTGATCTTCACCCCCGCCAGAGTGCCGATCGGCGCCTGGCACGAGCGCATCGCCTGGCCGTTCAGATGCACGGTGCAGGCGCCGCACTGGGCGATGCCGCAGCCGTACTTGGTGCCGGTCATCAGCAGCTCGTCGCGCAGCACCCAGAGCAGCGGCGTATCGGGCGCGGCCGCGACCGCGACGTCCTTGCCGTTGATGTTGAGCATCGTCGCCATGACGCGGATCTCCGGAAAGCCGATCTGCACAATGTTAAGATGATTGCGCGCGCCGTGGAAGCGATCTCGACATCACGAGGTAGCGGTAGCATTATTTCCTACCCGAGAGGTGTCCACATGTCGAAGATCGAGAAACTGTCGATCGCCGTGACTCACGAGCAGGCTCAGACAATCCGCCAATCCGTCCAGGATGGTGAGTTCGCATCGGCCAGCGAGGCAGTTCGCGATGCGCTGCGCGACTGGGAAGGTAAGCGGGCGGCGCGCACCGCGGCGATCGAACGCATCCGAAGGCTGTGGGATGAGGGCATCGCGAGCGGCCCCGCCGCGCCCGCTCGTTCCTTCGAGGAGATCAAGGCAGCGGCCAGCAAGCGCATGGCCAAGCGCGCTTGACGCTGCGCCTGGACCGGCTTCCGGCCGCTGAGCGTGACCTGGAGGACATCTGGTGGCACATCGCGGAGGACAGCCCTGCCGCAGCCGACCGTCTGTTGTTGCGGATTCTGGCTGCCCAGGAACGGCTGTTGCAGTTCCCGCAGATCGGCCAGTCGCGTCCGGAAATCCGAGCCGACCTTCGCTATTGGCCGGTCGGCAACTACCTGATCTTCTACCGTGTAGACGACGAAGCGATCACGATCGTCCGGGTCGTTCATGGCGCCCGCGACCTCCCCGAGCTCTTCGACGCAACGGCCGACGATTGAGGCCGCCCGCCCGGCGCGGTATCGCTGCGTCGCACCACCGGAGCCGCCCATGCGCCTCGCCTTCGCCGTTGTCCTCGCCCTCGCCGCCCCTCCGGCGTTCGCCGCGACCGGCCAGGACGTGTTCAACGACAAGTGCGGTGACTGCCACACCGTCGCCCCGCCCAGCGGAACGGCGCCGGCGCTGAGGGGCGTGGTCGGGCGCAAGGTCGCGAGCTTGACCGACTTCCAATACAGCGATGCGCTGAAGGCCAAGGGCGGGACCTGGACCGAGGCGGCGCTCGACGCGTTCATCGCCAACCCCAAGACGTATGCGCCGGGAACGCAGATGACCGCCGGCGCGGCCGATGCGGCTGACCGCAAGGCGATCATCGACTACCTGAAATCAGCCCAATGACACTCTGATGGAGGCCTTCCCCGCCTTCTTTCCCTTGAGCGGCCGGCGCGTGGTGATCGCCGGTGAGGGCGAGGGCGCGGAAGCCAAGGCGCGGCTGCTGGCCGGCTCACCGGCGACAGTCGAGCGGGTGACGGGCGCCGCGGCTCTGGCGCCGGACGCCTACGCCGGTGCGGCGCTGGCCTTCATCGCCAGCCCGAACGCGGATTTTTGCGAGGCCGCATCGCTGGCCGCCCGCGGCGCCGGCGTGCCGACCAACGTCGCCGACCACCCGGAGCTGTCCGACTTCCACACCCCGGCGATCATCGACCGCGGCCAGATGGTGGCGGCGATCGGCACCGCCGGCGCGGCCCCGATCGTGGCGGCGCTGGTGCGCGCCGAGTTGGAGGCCAAGCTGCCGGCGGGCCTCGGGCGCCTGGTCGAACTGTTCGGCAAGCTGCGGGCCGAGACGCGCGCGGCGCTGCCCGACCTGGCCCAGCGGCGCGCCTTCCTGCGGGCGATGATGGGCGGCGTGGTCGCCGAGGCCGCCGAGGCCGGCGACCTCGAGACGGCCGAGCGGCTGATGCGCGCGGCGCTGGCCGAAGGCGTCGTGACGCTCGGCGTGGTGTGGCTGATCCAGACCCCCGAGGCGCGCGACCTAATTTCGCTGCGCGCGGCCCGGGCGCTGGCCGAGGCCGACACACTGGTGCTGGGCCACGGCGTCGCCACCGACGTCGCCGTGCTGGGGCGGCGGGACGCGCCGCGGCGAACCCTGGCGGAGACCGACGCCGGGTTTCTGGCGGACGAGGCCGCTCAGGGCCGGCAGACGGCAGTCGTGGCCGACCTGGACGCGCTCACCGACCTCGCGCTGGCGCTGGGCGGCAAGGCGCGCCACCACATGCTCGTCCCGGCGCCCGACGCGTGAGCCTGCTCACCGGCGACGACCTCGACGCCATCGCCCTGTCGCTGCGCGTCGCGGGCACTGCGGTCGTCGCCGAGCTGCCGCTGGCGGTGCTGGCGGCCTACGCCCTGTCCCGCAGCCGGCTGGCCGCCCGTGTGGTGCTGGAGACCGCGGTGACCCTGCCGCTGGTGTTGCCGCCGGTGGCGACGGGCTACCTGCTGCTGGTGCTGTTCGGCCGCGCCGGCCCGATCGGCGGCCTGCTCGCGCACGCCGGGATCGTTCTGGCGTTCCGCTGGACCGGCGCGGCGCTGGCGGCGGCGGTGATGGCCTTCCCGCTGATGGTGCGGCCGATGCGGCTGGCGATGGAGGCGATCGAACCCGAAGTAGGCGAGGCCGCGCTCACCTTGGGCGCGCCGCCGCTCGTACGGTTCTTCCAGCTGACCCTGCCGCTCGCCGCGCCGGGCCTCGCCGCCGGCGTCGTACTCGGCTTCGCCAAGGCGCTCGGCGAATTCGGCGCCACCATCACCTTCGTCGGCGCCATCCCGGGCGAGACGCTGACCCTGCCGACCGCGATCTACCAGGCCACCCAGTCCCCCGGCGACGAGCCGCGCACCCTTGCGCTCTGCCTGGTCTCCGCCGCCATCGCCGTCGGCGCGGTGCTGGTCTCCGAGGTCGTGGGCCGCGCCATCGTGCGGCG
>DATNIH010000087.1:0-13283 GCA_035604515.1 Caulobacteraceae bacterium
CTGGACCTTGGAGACGGCGACGGCGACAGAGCCGGAAGCCGTCTGGATCGGGCCAGCCGAGGCCGCGTCTGCGGCGTAGGCGTAGCCGCCCAGGGCGATCAGGGCCGCGCCCGTGATCATTGTCGACGCCAGCAGGCGTCCACGCACGTTGGTTTTCGTCAAAGCAATGTCCTCCGGAACGCGAGCGCATCCTGGCGTACAGGGGCTCGGCATCAGGTTGCAGGTGTTCCGGGTAGTATTCCCCCCCGGACCCGATGGTTAAGCAAGATTTATTGGAGTCTGGTTTAACCTCCTCATGGGTAAACATCCGCTACTTGAGCGATTTCACGCCGCCTATTTCCAGTAAACGACCACGGCAGGTCGGTATTCACCGAACGCCTATTGCAATCGAGCCATCGCGCAGCGGCAGGCGTTGCAGGCGTTTCCTCAACGAGGGCGACGTGGGCGGTCTTTCCCGCTTCCAATTCGGCAAGGAGCCAGTCCAAGATCTGCATCGCGGGCTCGCTCTGCGCGCCTCGCCAGACCGCCCATAGTCTACGGTCCGTCTTGTCGGAGATTGGAATGGGTGTGACCAACTCGCCGCGAGCAACAGCCGCGGTCGCCGCGACGGTGCAACAGAGCGCTACGCCTTGCCCTCGCAGCGCCGCTTCCATCGCCAGCGTAGAATCAGCGAACAGAGGCCCAGATACACTGGGCTCCGACATGAGTCCTGCGCGCGAAAACCACGATGTCCAGAGTTCTTGACGCGAAACCAGAAGAGACACGCGCGCTAAACTCGACGGTGTCTCAATTCTGGCATCCCTGGCGAACTTGGGCGAACAGACGGGGATCAGTCGTTCGTCGTAAAGCGCCGTGCCCGCGAAGCCTCCTGGCGGAACGTGGCCGCCGGCGACCATGGCGAAATCCGCCGAGCCCAGATCAACCACGTCATTATCTTGATAGGTGCTAAAGCTGAGATCCGGCGTCGATCGGCATAGTCGCGTGATGGCGGGAGCAAGCCAAAACCAGGCCATCTTAGGCAATAGGACGCGAAGCCGTCGTCCTGATCTGACGTCGTTCAACGCGCGTTGCAATGTCGAGAACGCTGACAAGTAAGCGTCGACCAGATCCCGGCACTGCGGCGTGGCCTCTACGCCCCAACTGCTTTTGAGGAAGAGTTGCACGCTGAACCGCTTCTCCAGGCGCGATACCGTTTGGCTGACAGCTGCGTGCGAGAGGCCAAGCTCGGCGGCGGCGGCGCCAATGCGGCGATGCCGGCTCAGGACTTCCAGGGTGTGGAGCGACTGCAAGGGGGGAAGGTTCACGGAGCAAGCCCTTCGCGCGCCGTTCGTCGGCCCGGCCACGGTCGAAATCGGCTGGGTCGCGTTCGGCGCCCTCGGTTTCCATGTCCTGGGCATGCGACTGATCAGCCCCGAGCGTGTTCGACCGGGACTTCGGTCAGGTGTCGCACGAGCTTGGCGAGGGAGCCGGTCCACCCCCATTCGTGGCTGTCCCGCGACGCGGCGTCTCTGAGGTCGGCGTGAGTGAACGTCAGCTCGGTGCCGCTCTCGATGGGCCTCAGATCGATCTCGATGCGTGAAACCCGACCGAACTCCTCAGGCGCGCCGCCGAGCGCCCAACGCCAGCTCATGACGACGCGGACAGGCTTGGTCACCTCCAGGCATTCGCCGCAGGCCTCGTGCTCCAGGCCATCGCTGGTGCGAAAACGCACGCGATAGGCGCCGCCGGCGCGGGCGTCGATTTCCGCCACGGTCACCGGCAAGTCCTCCGGGCCCCACCAAGAGGCGATGCCGTCGGCGGTCGTCAGCGCGTCGAAAACAACCGAAGGGCGCGCAGCGATCCGCCGGACCAGTGTGAGGCTGGTCATTCGTCCCTCGCGATCGACGGGCTCTCTTCCAGCCGAATGGGGGAAAGAATCACCCTCCGCGCCGGGGCGACGAGGGCTGCAAATGCGCGTTCGAGCTGGCGTCGTTGATAGTTCACCATATGGTGTACTATTGGACCGACACCGCTCCGTCAATGGGCGCGCCAAGCAGCGGCCCTGGCTGTGTGGCCATTCCGCAACGCTCAATCGAGGTGACGGACACCCGACCCCTTATCCGGCCGCCAACGTCGTCAGCGCCGCTAGGCAGGCTTCAGCGCAAAGCGCTTGTTCACCCGGTCGACGCGGGAACCGTCCTTCAGCGGAACCGCCGGGGTGATCGAGGCGTCCTGGAAGCCCTGCCCGGCGTAGAAGGCCAGGCCGCCGGCGTTGTCGGCCCTGATTGTCGCGTTGATAGCGGCGAGCCCCAGTTCGACGGCCCGGTCGCGCGTCGCGGCGAAGAGCGCCGAGCCGGTTCCCTGCTGAGTGCCGCCGAGCCTGGCGAACGTGCCGATATCGCCGACGTCGAGCGGTAGGCCGGCATAGCGGCCAAGGGCTTGGAAGCCCTCGATCCGCCCGGTGACGCGATCGACCGCGACGAAGCAGCAAAGGGTGTCGGGGCCGTCGATATAGGCGTCGGCCAGCCGCTCCGGCGTGAACGGATCCTCGAGGGCTGTCGTGCCGCCGCGCGCGATGATCGCGTTGAGCAGCTCGGCCAGTTCGGCCGCATCCTCACGCCGTGCGTCTCGCACCTCGATGTCTGGCATGGCCCCACACTCCGACGCTCGCCTCACGGCCTTGACGGCGATTCAATCGTGAGCCTTCTCACGCCGACGTCGGTCTTTGAAATCGTCAAAGCAGGGACGAGGGCAGGCCGCCCGCACGCGGCGCCAGGGTCCGGGCACCCTAGTTTGCGGTGATCTGTGGTGAAAACTACGCTGCGACGGCGCGCCAGCCCTCGCTCGCCGGGTCGCCGGCGATGCGGGAGTGGTACATCACCCGCGGCTTGGTCATGTCCCACGGGCAGGCGCGGTGCATCAGGCAGCGGTTGTCCCAGACCACCGCGTCGCCCGGCGTCCAGGTGTGGTGGTAGACGCGCGGCGGCTGGCAGGCGAACGCGGCCAGCTCATCCAGCAGCCGTTCCGACTCGTCCCGATCGAGGCCCGGGATGGCGTGCGCGTGGCGGCCGATGGTCAGGCATTTGCGGCCGGTCTCGGGGTGGGTCTTCACCAGCGGCCGAAGCGGCGCCTCGGCGACATCCATGCCGTAGCCGGAATAGGCGCTGCCCGGCTTCTGGACGTGGCCGAGCTTGCCCTGGCTGTAGCGCAGCGAATGGTAGGCGCTTAGCGGCTCGATCCGCGCCCGCGTCGCCGCATCCAGCGCATCGTAGGCCGCGCGCGTGTCGGCCCAGCCGGTCTCGCCACCCTCGTCGGGCACCACGTGGGCGGTGAACACCGCGCCCTTGGCTTGCACCGGCATGTAGGTCGAGTCCGTGTGCCAGCCCATGTTGCCCTTCAACACCTTGACCGCATCGTCCGTGCCGTCGTCGACGCGGATCGTGCCGTCGGCCCGCACGTTGCTGATCGGGGCGATCTCGAACTCGGGCGCGCCGAAGCGGCGGGCGAAGGCGATCTGCTCGGCGTTGCCGAGGTGCTGGCCGGGGAACACCAACAGCGCGTAGTCGAGCCAGGTGCGGTAGAGCTCGGCGAAGGCGGCTTCGTCGATCCGCGCCAGCTCCAGGCCGGTGACCACCGCGCCAAAGGTGGCGTCCAGCGGTTCGACGTCGAAGCTGCGCGCGGTCATGGCAGGGCTCCTGTCAGGCGAGTATGCGCGCCTCCCGGCCGCCGCGCACCAGCGAACCTGGCAGGGCGCCGGTGGACTCGCCGTCCTCGAACGTCACCTGGCCGGTCTTGATGGTGTAGCGGTAGCCGTCGGCGCGCTGCACCAGGCGGCGACCGCCGGCCGGCAGGTCGTAGATCGCCTCGGGCCGGTAGAGCCGCAGCGCCTCGAAGTCGATCACGTTGAGGTCGGCCAGCAGGCCGGGCTTCAACTGGCCGCGGTCGGACATGCCGTAGGCCATCGCCGTGTCGCGAGTGAGCTTCCTGACCAGGAACTCCAGCGGAAACTGCGCGCCCTTGGTGCGGTCGCGCGCCCAGTGGGTGAGGATGAAGGTGGGCATGCCGGCGTCGGCGATCACCCCGCAGTGGGCGCCGCCGTCGGACAGGCCGAACAGCACGTTGGGGTGCTGCATATTCTTGCGGAAGAAGTCGAAGTTGTAGGTGAAGTAGCCGCCGAGCGGCTGGTAGAACAGCTCGCGCCCGCCATCGCGGATGAGCAGGTCGTACATCATCTCCATCGGCGTCACGCCCGCCGCTTCGGCGAGACCACCGACGCTGCCGGAGCGGTCCGGCTCGTAGTTCGGCCGATCGCCCAGCGGGAACACGCGGTAGAGGAACTCGGACGGATTGGCCGCCATCGGGCCGCTCTTGAAGGTGCTCTCTTCGGCCAGCAGCGCGGCGCGCATCTCATCGCGCTTCATGGCCGCGACCTTCTGCTCCAGCGGCAAATGCGCCAACTCGCGCTTGTAGGTCGGGTGGCCGGCGAAGATGTGGAAGCTGGAGGTGAGGCCCTGCAGGATGCCGGTGGGCCGCCCGGCGATCTGCGGGCGGATCTCCATGCCCTGCGCCCGCGACTCCTCGGCGATATTGTACATCTTGTCGCCTTCGTAGGCGCCGGCCGAGGTGGCGACCAGCGTCACCGGCAGGCCGCTTTCCTTGGCGAACGCCTTGACCCACTCCCACTCGTCGTCCTCGCCGAGGTGGTCGGAGACCAGCTCGTAGACGCCGTGCGAGAGGCCTTTCATCGCCATGCCGAGCGCCAGCATCTCGTCGGAACCGGCGAAGGTGCCGGGCATGTAGACACCCTTCAGGTCCTTGTGCAGCAGCGTCCGCGAGGTCGAGAAGCCCAGCGCGCCGGCTTCGACGCCCTCCCGCACCAGCGCCGCCATCTGGCCGATCTCGTCGGCAGTTGGCACGTAGTCGGTGTTGCAGCGCTCGCCGAGCACATAGGCGCGCACCGCCGCGTGCGGCACCTGGGCGCCGACGTCGATGGCGCGCGGCATGCTCTCCAGCACGTCGAGATATTCGGGGAAGCGTTCCCACTTCCAGTCGATGCCCTCGTTCAGGGCCGAACCGGGGATGTCTTCGACGCCCTCCATCAGCTCGATCAGGAACTGGTGGTGTTCGGGGCGGACCGGCGCGAAGCCGACGCCGCAGTTGCCCATCACCGCGGTGGTGACGCCGTGCCAGCTGGAGGGCGCCAGCAGCGGATCCCAGGTAGCCTGGCCATCGTAATGGGTGTGGATGTCGACGAAACCGGGCGTGACCAGGCGGCCCTTGGCGTCGATCTCGCGCCGGCCGTGGCCTGACACCTCGCCCACCTCGACGATGCGGCCGGCGTCGATGGCCACGTCGCCCTCGAACGGCGCCGCGCCGGTCCCGTCAACGATGGTCCCGCCGCGAATGATCAGATCCCGCACGATAGTCTCCCGTTCGGATCGCAATGTTCCGCCGGTGAGTAAGCGGGCGCCTCGGGGGAAGCGCAAGCCGGTTTCGGGCGCTGGGCCGGAATGTGAATTCTCGGCGTCCGCCCGACCGGGTAGCAAGGGCCATGTTCCAGCGCGCGAGTCGCCATGCCGACGGCGATGTGATCGAGGTCGGCGCCGTGCCGGTGCGTCTCACCGTCAGCCGGCGCGCGCGCCGGATTTCGCTGCGCGTGGACCGGGCCAAAGGCGAGGTGCTGGCGATCGCCCCGTCGCTGCGGCGGCTGGGCGAGGCGGCCGCGTTCGCCTACGAGCGGAGCGGATGGATCGCCGAGCGCGCGCCGGAACTGAAGCCGCCGACGCGACTGGCGCCAGGGCTGGCGCTGATCGTGTTCGGCGTCCCGTGCCGCCTGGGCCGCTCGCCCGGCCGGGCCAGCCTCGAGGCCGAAGGCTGGGAGCGCGGCGCGCGGCTGGCGCTCGGCGCCGACGATGCCGCCTACGCCAGGGCGATCGTGCAGCTGCTGAAGCGCGAGGCGAAGACCTGGTTCGCGCCCAGGCTCGCCTACCACTGCGCCGCGCTCGGCGAACCGGTCCCGCGGCTCTCGATCGTCGACGCCCGCACCCGCTGGGGCTCTTGCTCGCCTGGCGATGCGCGTCACGCGGCGTCGATCCGGCTCTCCTGGCGTCTGGCGCTGGCCCCGACCGCGGTCGCCGACTACGTCGCCGCCCACGAGTGCGCTCACTTGCTCCATCCGCATCACGGCCCGGCCTTCTGGGCCGAGACGCGCCGGCTGGTGGGAGACGAACGCCCCCACCGCGCCTGGCTGCGCACGCACGGGCCGGCGCTGCACGCCATCGGGTGAACCACTCCCCTCCCCCCTGCGGGGAGGGGTCGGGGGGGGGGCGGAATGGGTCTCACGAATTAGAGTCGCAGGACGAGCGGCTGCCATCGAGCCGACACCCCCATCCCTAACCCTTCCCCGCAAGGGGGAAGGGAACTTGCACCTCAGAACGGCGGGTCGGGGCCGTCTTGCGGTGACGATCGCGGCGGCTGGTCTGGGGCCGCCGGTTCGGTCTGGTTGTCGAGCAGGTTGCCGATCTCGTCCAGCGGTGGGCCGATGGGCGCGCCGCCGGGGATCGCCTGGGCCTGGATGTGCGGCAGGATCGGGGCCATGAAGCCGCGCCAGATCTCGGCCGGCGCGCCGCCGCCGGTGACCCGCTTCATCGGCGTGTTGTCGTCGCGCCCGACCCAGACCGCGGTGACGAAGCCGCCGGTGAAGCCGACGAACCAGGCGTCGCGATAGTCGCTGGTGGTGCCGGTCTTCCCGGCGAGGTCGTAGCCCGGGATCTTGGCCCGCGCCCCGGTGCCCGAGGCCACCACCTGGCGCATCATCTCGGCCATCTCCGACAGCGCCGGCTGGCCGATCGCCGCCTGGGGCTGGGGCTTGTCGACGCCGTGGTCGTACAGCACCTGGCCGCTGGCGGTGCGGATGCGCTCGATGCCGTAGGCGTGGATGCGATAGCCGCCGTTGGCGAAGGCGTCATAGGCCTCGGCCATCTCCAGCGGTGTCACCTCGACCGCGCCCAGCGCCATGGAGGGATCGGTCTGGATCTGCGAGGTGATGCCGAGGCGATGGGCGGTGTTGGCGACGTTGTTGGTCCCGACCTCGTTGGCCAGGCGCACCGCGACCGTGTTGATCGACTGCGCCAGCGCGGTCTCCAGCGTGATCTGCCCGAGGTACCGGTTCTCGAAGTTCTTCGGCGACCAGTTGCCGATGGTGATCGGCGCGTCGACCACCTGTTCGCTGGGCGTGTGGCCGGCCTCCATCGCCGTCAGGTAGACGAACGGCTTGAACGACGACCCGGCCTGGCGCTGGGCCTGGGTGGCGCGGTCGTACTGGCTGTCGGCGTAGGCGACGCCGCCGACGTAGGCGCGGACGCGGCCCTCGCCGTCGAGCGCCACCAGCGCGCTCTGCTGCACGCCCTGGTTCGTGTGGGCGGTGACGCCGGCGCGCACGGACTGCTCCGCCGCCGCCTGGATCGGCAGGTCGAGCGTGGTCTCCACCACCAGGTCCTCGGTCGGCTCCCTGCCGAGCAGGGTGCGCACCTGGGCGTCGAGCCAGTCGGTGAAGTACTGGGCGCGCTGGCTGGCCAGGGTAGCCGAGACCCGCACCGGCGCCGCAAAGGCCGCGTCGCGCTGCGCCGGGGTGATCGCGCCGGTCTCGACCATGGCGTTCAGCACCGAGGTGGCGCGCTTGGCGGCGCGGTCGCCGTTGGCGGCGGGGTTGTAGCGCGACGGCCCCTTCATGGTCGCCGCCAGCAGCGCCGCCTCGCCCAGCGTGAGCTGGGCGGCGGGCTTGTTGAAGTAGCGCTGCGAGGCGGCCTCGATGCCGTAGGCGCCGCCGCCGAAGTTCACCCGGTTGAGATAGAGCGCCAGGATCTGCTTCTTGCTGAACTTGGTCTCCAGCCACACCGCCAGGATCAGCTCCTGCGCCTTGCGCCGGATGCTCTGGGTCGGGGTGAGGAAGAGGTTGCGCGCCAGCTGCTGGGTGATGGTCGAGCCGCCCTGCAACGTCGCGCCATGGTGGGTCAGGTTGTAGAACTCGGCCCGGACCATGCCCCACGGGTTGAAACCGAAGTGGTGGTAGAACTGGCGGTCCTCGATGGCGACGAAGGCGGCCGGCACATAGGGCGGCAGCTGGTCGATGTCGACCGGCGGCGATTCCTGGGTGCCGCGCACCGCGACCAGCGCACCCGAGCGGTCGAGATAGGAGATCGAGGGCTGGCGCTTGACGTCGTAGAGGGTCGAGGTGTCCGGCAGGTCGGTGGCGAACACCGCCAGGAAGCCGACCACGAAGATCATGCCCCAGACACCCAGCACGAGCGTCCAGTAGAACAACGCCTGCAGCGGTGTGCGTCTGGCGCGGGGCGCGCCGGGGCCGTTCGCCATCTTGTTCGTCTTCGCTTTCGCGCCTTGGAAGAGCGCCCCGTCCCCTGCCGGCGCTCTTAGCTCAAGCGCATGGGACGCTCCAGCCGATTGAGGAAGGGTGAACGGCCGTTAAGCATGCGGCTAAAGGTCTTCGACCTGAACGCCCACCTCCTCCGCGGCGCGGCCGAGCTGACGATCGGTGGTCGCCAGTCGTGCGCCCCATCTCATCGCGATAGCCAGATGGAGGGCGTCGGGCGCCTTCAGCGGTGTCGCCTCTGAACGCATTAGAAATCTCGCGAAAGTCAGGTCGGCGGCCGCCACTTCGATCCGGTCGGCGCTATACAGCCAACCATCCAGTGCTAACTCGATCTGTTCGCGCTCATCGCGACTCAGGACATCGATGCGCCGCCGAAGTCCGAGCGCCGAGGTGAATTCGGTGACCGCCCAGTTACTAACAAGCGGCCGATCGCTTAAGGTCGCAATCCAGCGATGCACGCGGTCGGTATGTTCGTCCCGAACGAACATCGACACCAGAACGCTCGCGTCGAAATAGGACGTCAATACCGGTAGTCGTCGCGCATTCGGCGAAGCAACTCTCCGCTATCGACTTGCGTCTTCGGCGTGACCACATGCCGCCGAAGCCAGTCAATGTCGAACGGCGAGTTCGGGCGATCGACCGGAACTTGGGCGCTCAGTTCCGCCACCAGTCGCGCGATCGGCTTGCCTCGGCGCGTGATCGTCACCTCTTCGCCGGCGAGCGCCTGGTCGAGCAGTTTGGACAGGTTGTCTTTCGCCTGAGCGACAGAATAGGTAGACATGGCGTTCAGATAGCCATTTAGATGGCTATTGTCGAGCCTCCCGCCCACTGCCATAGCAGCGCCGATGGCCGGCGACCTGGATCAAGCCCGTGAGATTCTGCGCCGCGTGTTCGGCCATGCGGAGTTCCGCGGGCTGCAGGCGGGGGTGATCGAAGAGGCGCTGGCGGGGCGCAATGCGCTGGCGGTGCTGCCGACCGGGGGCGGCAAGAGCGTCTGCTTCCAGATTCCGGCGCTGATGCGCCCGGGCCTGGCGCTGGTGGTCTCGCCGCTGATCGCGCTGATGAGCGACCAGGTGGAGGCGCTGAAGCAGGCCGGGGTCGCGGCCGCGCGGATGGACTCCAACCTCGATCTGAACGAGCGCGACGCGACCTGGCGGCGTGTCGAAGCTGGTGAACTGAAGCTGCTCTATGTCGCTCCGGAAGGGCTGATGAGCGAGGCGGTGCTGCGGCGCGTGCGCGGGCTGGATCTGTCGCTGATCGCTATCGACGAAGCGCACTGCGTCAGCCAGTGGGGTCACGATTTCCGGCCCGACTACCGCGCCTTGGGTCGCCTGGCGGAGCTGTTCCCGGGCGTCCCGCGCCTGGCTCTGACCGCAACGGCCGATGCGCGCACCCGCGCCGACATCCGCACCGAGCTGCGGCTCGAGGATGCGCAGGAGTTCGTCGCCAGCTTCGCACGACCGGAACTGGCGCTGTTCGCTGAGCACAAGCAGCGCGCCGGCCGGCGCGTGGCGGAGTTGGTGAAGGCGCGGCCGGGGCGGTCTGGAATCGTCTATGTCGGCACGCGCGACGGGACCGAGGAACTGGCCCAGGAGCTGGCGGCGCAGGGCATCGCCGCCAAGGCCTATCACGCCGGGCTCGACCGCCGGGTCCGCGCCGAGCGGTTGGCCTGGTTCCTGGCCGAGGATGGGGCGGTGATGGTGGCGACCATCGCCTTCGGCATGGGCATCGACAAACCGGACGTGCGCTTCGTGATCCACGCCGACCCACCCGCCTCGATCGAGGCCTACTGGCAGGAGGTGGGCCGCGCCGGACGCGACGGCGAGCCGGCCGAGGGCATCACCCTTTACGGCGCCGCCGACATGAACTGGGCCATGCGCCGCATCGCCGGCCGCGACCTGCCGGACGAGGTGCGCCAGGTGCAGGTGCGCAAGGTGCGCCAGCTCTACGCCATGCTGGAGGGGCTCTCGTGCCGCGCGGCCGCCGTGCGGCGCTACTTCGGCGAGGAAGACGTCGAGCCCTGCGGCGTCTGCGACCTCTGCATCGCGCCGGTCGAGGGCGTCGACGCCACCCTGGCGGCGCAGAAGGCACTGTCGGCGGTGCATCGGCTGTCGGGCCGGGTCGGGCGCGGCCGCATCGTCGATCATCTGCTCGGCAAGACCAAGCAGGTCAGCGAGGTCGAGGCGGCGCTCTCGACCTTCGGTATCGGCCGCGAGTTCAGCCCAGCCGGCTGGCGCGGCCTGATCGACCAGCTGCTGTTCGAGGGTCTGCTGGTGGAGGACCCGAACGATGGCCGCCCGCTGATCGGCCTGGGCGACGCGGCGGCGGTGCGCGCGGTCTATCGCGGCGCGCAGCGCGTGACGATCCGGCGGGCGCTGGAGCCGGACCGCGAGAGCCGGGCGACCCGCCGCGCCAAGACGGCGGAAACGATCCAGGCGGGCGACGCCTCAACCTTCGAGGCCCTGCGCGCCTGGCGACGAGAGGAAGCCAAGCGCCAGGCGGTGCCGCCCTACGTCATCTTCTCCGATCGCACGCTGGCCGATCTCGCACGGGAGCGACCGGCGACGCCGGAGGCGCTAACGCGGATCGGCGGCGTGGGGCAGGTCAAGCTGGCGCGGTATGGGGAAGCGGTGCTGGGGGTGCTGGGCGTCTCTAGCGGCGGAGACGACGAGCGCCGGCCGACGCTGGTGGAGCGGGCGCAGGATCTGAGATACGAGATGTCGCCGCCAGAGCGGTTGCTGTGGTCCAGGATGCGCGGCAAGGGCCTCGGCGGCCTCAAGTTCCGCCGCCAGCACCCGTTTGATCCCTACATCCTCGACTTCTACTGCCACGAAGCCCGCCTGGCCGTTGAGGTGGATGGCTGGGGCCACAACCAGGGCGACCAGGGCAAACGCGACGAACGGCGAGATGCCTATCTCGCCGCCAACGGCGTCCGCACCCACCGGGTCATCGCCTCCGACATCTACAAGGACCTTGAGGAGGTCCTTGCCAGCATCGTCTCAGTCGCTCGATCAAACATTTCTCCCGCGTAGCGGGGGAAACGTCGCGTCGCCGGAGGCGCGCGACAACGGGGGCTCTCTCCGGAGAGGACTCCCCCCATCGGCGACGCGTGCTTCGCACGACGCGCCGCTTTCCCCCTGAGGGGGAAGGGTTGAGCTAGATATCCACCTCCGCGTCCAGGGCGTTGTCCTGGATGAAGTCGCGGCGGGGTTCGACCAGGTCGCCCATCAGGCGGGTGAACATGTCGTCGGCGTCGTCGGCATGGGCGACCTTCACCTGCAGCAGGGTGCGGGCGTTGGAATCGAGCGTGGTCTCCCACAGCTGCTCGGGATTCATCTCGCCCAGGCCCTTGTAGCGCTGGATGGTGAGGCCGCGGCGGCCGGCGTCGAACACCGCGTCGACCAGGTCGAGCGGCCCGCGCACGGTCTGGCTGCGCTCGCGGCGGCGGTAGGTGGCGGGCTTGGCGAACGCGTCGCCGAGGCCCGCGACCCGCTCGGCGAGACGGCGGGCGTCGGCGGAATGGCACAGCAGGTCGTCGAGCACGATGCGCTCGGTGACGCCGCGGCGCACACGCGAGAACACATAGCCGCCCTCGCCCCGCTCGCCCGACCAGGGACCGTCGCCCTCCTCGGCATAGAGATCGAGCCGCGAGGCGACGGCGACGGGATCGGGCGTCTCGCCGAACAGGCCGGCCAGCGCCGCCTGTTCGATGGCGGAGGCCGGCGCGCGGGCCGCGAGGCGCTGGATGTTGGTCTTGGCGTTGCGGGAGGCGGTGACGAGGCTCTCCAGATCGGCGGCGGTGCGGCGTTCGCCCGACGAAAGGTCGAGTTCGGCGCCGTCCAGCCCCTCATCGACCAGGAACGCCTCCATGTCCGGGTCGTCCTTGAGGTAGCGCGAGGACTTGCCCTTAGTCGCCTTATAGAGCGGCGGCTGGGCGATATAGAGATAGCCGCGCTCGATCACCTGCGGCATCTGCCGGTAGAAGAACGTCAGCAGCAGGGTGCGGATGTGGGCGCCGTCGACGTCGGCGTCGGTCATGACGATGATCCGGTGGTAGCGGATCTTGTCGATGTCGAAGTCGTCGTGGCCAATGCCGGCGCCAAGCGCCGTGATCAGGGTGCCGATCTGGTCCGAGCCCAGCATCTTGTCGAAGCGCGCGCGCTCGACGTTGAGGATCTTGCCCCGCAGCGGCAGCACCGCCTGGTTTTCGCGGTTGCGCGCCTGCTTGGCCGAACCGCCGGCGCTATCGCCCTCGACCAGGAAGATCTCCGACTTGGCCGGATCGCGCTCCTGGCAGTCGGCGAGCTTGCCGGGCAGCGACGAGATGTCGAGCGCGCTCTTGCGGCGGGTCAGCTCGCGGGCCTTGCGGGCGGCTTCGCGGGCCGCGGCGGCCTCGGTGATCTTCTGCACGATCAGCCGCGCCTCGCCCGGATGCTCCTCGAACCAGGACGAGAGGCCCTCGCCCACCAGGCCCTCGACCGCTGGACGCACCTCGGACGAGACCAGCTTGTCCTTGGTCTGCGACGAGAACTTGGGGTCGGGCAGCTTGACCGAGAGCACGCAGGTCAGGCCTTCGCGGGCATCCTCGCCCGAGAGCGAAACCTTCTCCCGCTTGGTCGCCCCCGAGCTCTCGGCGTAGCCGGTGATGATCCGGGTCAGCGCGCTACGGAAGGCCGACAGGTGCGTGCCGCCATCCCGCTGCGGGATGTTGTTGGTGAAGCACAGCACGTTCTCGTGGTAGCCGTCGTTCCACCACATCGCCATGTCGATGTGTACGCTCTCGCGCTCGCCGCGCACCACGATCGGGGTCTTGAGGATCGCGGTCTTGGCCTTGTCGAGGTGCTGCACGAAGGCCTCGACCCCGCCCTCGTAGCGCATGGTCTCCTCGAACGGCTCGGCGCCGCGCAGGTCCTTC
>DATNIH010000088.1:0-11778 GCA_035604515.1 Caulobacteraceae bacterium
GCGCCGTCGCCTTCCCACGCCGCTCGATCAGCGCGTTGGTGACGACGGTGGTGGCATGGACCACGACGCCGGTCAGCGACTGCGGCTCGACGTTGGCCTTGTCTAGCGCAAGATCGACGGCGCGGAAGAAGCCCTCCAGCAAGTCGTGATGGGTGGTGAGGGTCTTGTCGATGGTCAGCGTGCCGTCGGGCGCGCGCAGCACCACGTCAACGAAGGTGCCGCCGATGTCGACCGCGAGGGAGTAGCTCATGGGGAGTAACTCATGCGGCCGCGGCCCTCCATCCGAGCTGCAGCGAGGCGCGCCGCGCCGCGCTGGTGACCTCGGCGATCTGGTCGGCCGACGGCTCGCCGGTGATCAGCTGGCTCGAGCCGACGATCGCCAGCGCCGCGCGCCACTCGCCGCGATGGTCGAACACAGGCGCCGCCAACGCGTTCACGCCGACGAGCACGCGATCGGGCGCGGTCGCCCAGCCCTGCCGCCGCACGGTCGCGATTTCGGCCCGCAGCGCCGCGCCGTCTTGGCGCCCCTCCAGGACGCCGTCGAGGAGTGACGCATGTCCGAACGCCAGCGCGACAAGCCCGTGCGCCGAGGCGGTGAGTTCGAGCCGCGCACCGGGCCGGATGCCGAACTCGATCAGCGTGCGCCCGGGCAGCATTTCCAGCACCGTCACCGCCCCGTCGGTGAGCACCGAGGCGGTCACCGCCTGGCCGGTCGCTTCGCGCAGGCGGACCATCTCGGGGCGCATCGCCTCGAGCACGCCGAACCGCTCGCGGGCCATCTCGCCCAGCGGCAACAGTCGCGCGCCGATCTCATAGCGGTCGGTCGAGGGATCCTGCCGGGCATAGCCGCGCCGCAGCAGCGCGCGCAGGTGGCGGTGGGCGCGGGCCTTGGAGATGTGCAGATCCCGCGCAAGCTCCGATACACCGAGCGGCCGCGGCGATGCGGCCAGCCGCTCGATCAGGTCGAGCACGAGATCGACCGACTCCAAGCCAACTGCATCGTCGAGGGGCATGTTTCGGTGACCGGAACGCCGTTTCTCTCAACTAACACTCTCGCGGGCCCGGCGGCCCTGTCAAGGCGGACTCAGGGCTCGAAGCGGCCCTCGAACACCAGCTGCGAGACCGGCTCGCGATCGCTCGGCGCCTCACGCGACTGGTAGCTGTCCGGCAGGATGGCCTTGTCAGCTTGCCGGCCAAGGGCGATGGCGGCCTCGACGCGGTATTCGTCCTCGGGCACGCCAAGCGCTGCGTAGCAGCCCTCGTGATCGAACCCGGTCATGCCGTGCGCAGCCCAACCCAGGCGATGCGCCTGCAGGGCGAGATAGCCCCAGGCGGCGCCGGTATCGAAAGAGTGGCTGTAGATCGGCTCGAGCTCGCCCGACGGTCGCCGGCGGAACCGATGCGATATGGCGAAGACGAGCGCTGCGGCCCGTTGGGCCCAGGCCTGATTGTACGGGATCAACAGCCCCAGCAAGGTCTCCCAGCCCGGGCCGTCGCGATGGGCGTAGACGAAGCGCCACGGCTGCAGATTGAACGCCGAGGGGGCCCAGTGCGCCGCTTCGAACACCGACATCAGCACTCGCTCGGGGATCGGCTCGGCGGTGAACGCCCGCGGCGACCAGCGACCCAGAAACATCGGATCGACGTCGTATTCCCGCTGACGGCCGGCGTCCGACATGGCCATCTAGAACAGGCCTCTTCGGGTGGATGCTGGTTCGGGGTTGAGCATGTTCCTGGTGATCTACGAGTGGCGCGCGAAGCCTGGCAAGGAGCAACTGTTTCAGGAATCGTGGCGGCGCGGCACGGTGGCTATCACACGCCGCTACCGCAGCCATGGCTCGAGGCTTTGCCGCACGGCGGATGGTCGTTTCGTGGGCGCCGCGGAATGGCCGGACGAGCAAGCCTGGCTTGCGGCGATGTCCCTGGGCATGGACCACGACGATGCCGAAGCGCGGGCGATGCTGGACGAGGCGGTCCTCGACGGCGGTGCGCCGGTGTTCGCCATGACCGTCATCGACGATCTGCTGGTTAGCACTCGTCCCCGGCAGCGGCGTCGCGGCCGCACGCAAGCGTGGATGCCTGCGGTGGGCGTCGGCGTGGCAGACTGAGCGGTTCTTGGTCCGAGCGTCTGGTCGACGGGCGGCAGGCGCCCAAGCTCACGGCGCCCGCGAGCAAATTCCACCAGTCAGTGTACTGCGCAACAGGCTTGCCATGTCGTAGTGTCTATTGGCCTCAAGTCGTGATTCCGGGGGGACGGTGATGGGTAAGGCGAAGGCGCGGCTCTGCGGTGCGGCGAGTGGGCTGGCGCTGATGGCTGGCCTGATGGCGGTGTTGATCCCGGCCGCAGCGTTGGCGGCGAACGCGGATACAGATGCGACCGCCCAGGCGCCGGTGGCGACGCAGTCGATCTCCCCCACCGCCAAGTCGACCGAGGTGTCCGAGGTCGTCGTCAACGGCATTCCCTACAAGGAGACGGTGCTGCCGACGCGGATGACGTCGACTTCGGTCTACGGCCTCGATCTCGGGGTGATGGACACGCCGCGCAACACCACGCTGCTTTCGACCACGCAGCTCGACACCCTGAATATCCAGGATCCGCGCGCCTTCTCGTACCTGACCTCGAGCAGCTACACCGACAGCGCCTTCGGTACGCCGAACATCCCGCGCATCCGCGGCCAGTACGCCGACGTGTTCTACAACGGCATGCGCTCCAGCTTCACCGACAACGGCTATGGCGTGCCGTTGAATTTCGATGCGTTCGACAACATCGCCATCACCAAGGGCCCTGCCAGTGTGATCGACGGACCTGGCGCGGGCGTCGGCGGCGAGGTTGACCTGCTGACCAAGCGGCCAAGCCTGTCCTCCACCACCATCCAGGCCGAGGCCACCTTCGACACCATCGGCAACAACCGCTTCAGCATCGACGTCAGCGGTCCGATCATCCCGGACAAGCTGGGCCTGCGCATCAGCTATTCCGGTGAAGACAGCTGGAGCACCTATTTCTTCGACCACTACATGCGCAAGAACGCGGTCTACGCCGCCCTTCGCTACACGCCGAACGACAACTACCAGCTCGACTTCAACACCGAGGTCAACGCCGAGAAGTTCACCGAGAACGTGGGCCTGAACCGCGTCAACCAGGCCCTGATCGACAACACCCAGTACCTGCAGGGCTCGCCGAACGGAGAGCTGTTCTCGGCGCTGATCGGCTCACCGCCGATCGCGGTTGGCTCGCCGGGCAACCCCTATTCGCCGGTCCCGCCGATCCTCACCACGGTGAACCTCACCGGCGCCGTGCCGATCAGCCCCCGGATCACCATCGACCAGACGCCGGGGGTTGAGACGCGCGCGCTGCTCTACAACGCCCAGCTGATCCAGACCTGGCGCTTCGGCGACGACATGACGCTGGAGAACAACACCTTCTTCGACTTCCAGAACAGCGAGAACCACGAGCCCTACTACTTCGCCGACGCCTCCAACGGCTCCTGGACCATCGAGAACCGCGCGTCGCTGAACCTCAAGTTCGTGCTGCCGTTTGCGCCGTCGGTGGAGAACCAGATGGTGATCGGCGGGACCTACCGCTTCGCCCACGTCAACTACATCACCAACTTCAGCGCCGAGACCATCTCGGTCTACGACCTGACCGCCAACCCGGTGCTTTGGGCCTACAACAACGCCTACCAGGTCGCCTTCGCCGACGCCTTCCCCTACGCCACACCGTTCGGCTCGACCCAGTTCGGCACCCCGGGCCGCGATTCGACCAACGGCGGCAACACCGGCATCTCCGACCTCAGCGACGGCGGCCTGTTCGTGCAGGACCGCGCCCAGCTGACCGACCAGCTCAGCCTGCTGCTCGGCGGCCGCGTCGACTTCGTCAAGGACCACACCCAGGACCCGCTGGGCGGCCCGGTCTGTGTGAACTGTTTCACCAACCTCGATTTCAGCCACACGACGGGCGTCTACGGCCTCGCCAATGCGAACGTCAGCGCGGTCTACAAGCCGCAGTCCTGGATCAGCGGCTACCTGACCTTCGACTTCACCCAGAGCGTCGATCCGAACGGCGGCGAGGGCGGCGTCAACGCCTACGGCCAGGTCCCCGACAGCACCCTGCTGCGCTCGGACAGCTACCTCTACGAAGCGGGCCTGAAGCTGAACCTGCTGGACAACAAGCTGTTCGCCGGCGGCGCCATCTTCGACCAGCAGCGGGCCATCCGGACCGGCCTCGGCGGCGCGACGCTCGACAACGCCGACATCCGCGGCCTCGAGGTCGAGGCTAACTACCAGCCGATGCGCAGCTTCTTCGCCACCGCCAGCTACTCGTTCATCAAGACCACGCTGAACCGGGCGCCCGGGTTCTACAACTACCCCGCCCAGCTGGGTCAGAACGTCGACGGCGCGGCGCTCTTCGCCAGCTTCGTGCCCGGACAGAAGTTCAACGACCCGGGCGTGCCGCAGCACGTGTTCAACTTCCTCGGCAACTACAAGTTCGACACCGGGATCGGCCTACGCTTCGGGGCCCAGGTGACCGGGCCGATCCAGACCACGCCGTCGGGCTTTCTGGATGTGAACGCCTCCGACCTCGGCGGCTTCCTCCCGCTGGTGCCCAGCAACATCGCCAGCACGGCCAACGCCAACGGCATCGCCTACTACCGCTCGCCCGAGATCCCCTGGCAGTTCACCCTGAACGCCGCGGTGTTCTACGAGTGGAGCCGGTATGTGGTGACGCTGTCGGTCTACAACTTCACCAACCAGCGCAACTGGCAGCCCTCGCCCAGCCTCTACGGCAACGACTTCCTGGTGATGAACGACCCGATCACCGCCGAGTTGCGCCTTCAGGCCAAGTTCTGAAACATCGCTCCTCCCCTCACGCAGGTCAGGGGAGGTGTCGCTGGCGAGCGGAGCGGAGCGACGCGATGCGCGACGGAGGGGAGACACGCACGGGCGTCAGCAACGGCCCTGCGCCGCCGCCATCGTCGCACATCGGCCCCAGCGGGCCTCGTTCGCGACACTTCCCCCCGCAGGCGGGGGGAAGAGCAAGGCGCCTATCCCGCAGCATACGCATCCAGCTTGGCGGTGTGGGCTGCGATCTGGTCTGGCGGCAGGAACGATCCGAGGAAGCTGTTGCGCGCCAGCGTTACCAGCTCGTCGCGGGTCAGCAGCGGCGCCACGGCGCGGAAGTTGTCGTTGATGTAGCCGCCGAAGTAGGCCGGGTCGTCGGAGTTGACGGTGGCGCGCAGGCCCAGCCGCAGCATCCGCGCGATCGGGTGGGCCTCCAGGCTGGGCACGACGCAGAGTCGCAGGTTGGAGAGTGGGCAGACCGTCAGGGTCATGCCGCTACGCACCAGGCGTTCGGTCAGGGCGGCGTCTTCCAGCGACCGGTTGCCGTGGTCGAGGCGGTCGATGTGCAGCAGGTCCAGCGCTTCGGTGACGTACTCCGGCGGCCCCTCCTCGCCGGCGTGGGCGACGCGCTTCAGCCCCATCGCACCGGCCTGCTCGAACACCCGCGCGAACTTGGCCGGCGGATGGTCGAGCTCCGACGAATCCAGCCCCACCGCCGCGATCCGGTCCAGCCAGGGCTCGGCTTCCTTCAGGGTCGCGAAGGCGTCGTCCTCGGAGAGGTGGCGCAGGAAGCAGAGGATCAGCTTCGAGGTGACGCCGTGCTTCGCCTGCGCCGCCGCCATCCCCGCCAGCAGCCCGTCGGCCACGACTGCGAACGGTATTCCCCGCGCCGTATGGGTCTGCGGGTCGAAGAAGATCTCGGCGTGGACGACGCTGTCGGCCGCGGCGCGCTCGAAATAGGCGAGGGCGAGATCGTGGAAGTCCGCCTCGGTGCGCAGCACGGCGGCGCCCTGGTAGTAGAGGTCGAGAAAGTCCTGCAGCCGCTCGAAGCTGTAGGCGGCGCGCAGCGCCTCGACGCTGGCGAACGGGATCGAGATGCGGTTGCGCCGCGCCAGCTCGAACAGCATCGGCGGCTCGAGGCTGCCCTCGATGTGCATGTGCAGCTCGGCCTTGGGCAGACCGGCGATGAAATCCTCGTGCATCCCTCTGAGATGTCCCCAGCCTTGGCCGGCTGGCAAGCGTGGCCGATAAGGGACGCGCATGCTGGATAGATTCTTCGCGCTCGAAGCCAACGGCACGTCGGTGCGGATCGAGGTGCTGGCCGGGTTCACTACCTTCCTGACCATGATCTACATCGTCGTGGTCAACCCGCTGATCATGGGCGACGCCGGCCTGCCTGTCGGCGCCGTCGCCATCGCCACCTGCCTGGCGGCCGGCGCCGGCTGCGTGCTGATGGGCCTGCTTGCCAACATGCCCCTGGCGATGGCGCCCGGCATGGGGCTGAACGCCTACTTCACCTACACGGTGGTCAAGGGGATGGGCGTGCCGTGGCCGACCGCGCTCGGGTGCGTGTTCATTTCGGGCGCCGCCTTCCTGGTGCTGACCGCGACCGGCGCGCGCCAGCTGATCGTCAACGCCATCCCGCGCTCGCTGTTCTCGGCGGTCGCCGGCGGGATCGGCCTCTTCATCGCCTTCATCGGCCTGAAGGACGCCGGCGTGATCGTCGCCAACCCGGCCACCACCGTCGGCCTCGGCGACCTCACCTCGCCCGGCGTGCTGGTGGCGATGGCGGGCCTGCTGGTGATCGGGGTGCTGATGACGCTCAAGGTCCGCGCGGCCATGCTGATCGGCATCCTGGTCGCATCGCTGGGCGGCTGGGTCGCCGGCCTCACCCATGCGCCCGGCCCAGGCCTTGGCCTCGGCGAGATCTCTCTAACCGCCTTCAAGCTGGATATCCCCGCCGCCCTCGGTCTGCGCGGCAACCTCGCCACGACCGTGGTCGAGATCATTTTCGTGTTCCTGTTCGTCGACCTGTTCGACAACGTCGGCACCCTGGTGGCGGTGACCAAGCGCGCCGGCCTGGTCGAGGCGGACGGGACCATCCCGCGCTTGAACCGCATCCTGTTCGCCGACTCCATCGCCGCCATGTTCGGCGCGCTGATGGGGGTCAGTACGGTCACCAGCTACATCGAGAGCGCCTCGGGCGTCGCCGCCGGCGGGCGCACTGGCCTCACCAGCGTCGTCGTCGGGCTGCTCTTTCTCGTCACCCTGTTCGTCGCGCCGCTGGTGGCGCTGATTCCGAGCGCGGCGACCGCGCCGGCGCTGATCCTGGTCGGCTCGCTGATGGTCGGCGCGCTGGCCGAGGTGGACTGGGCCGACCCGGTGGTGGCGATCCCGGCGTTCCTGACTCTGATCGCGATCCCGCTGACCTACTCGATCGCCAACGGCCTGGCCTTCGGCATCATCAGCTACGCTCTGCTGACCTTCTTCACCGGCCGCGCCCGCCGGGCGGACTGGCTGGTCTATGTGCTGGCGGCGCTGTTCGTGCTGCGCTTCGTCTACATCGCCAAGGGCTGAGCCATGCCGTTCCGATCGCTCCTCGTCGCGTTGCTGCTGCTGGTCGGCGCCCCGAGCGTCGCCGAGGCCAAGCCGATCGAGGTCCGGGTCGTGATCGTCACCACCTGGGAAGTCGAGCTGAACGGCAAGGACACGTTCGGCGAGCTGCACGCCTGGCGCTCAAAGTGGCCGCTCAACACCGAGCTGCCGTTTCCGCTCGGCGTGCATCCGCTGCTCTACGATCCCCAGCGCCACGTGCTGGCGATCCTGACCGGCATGGCGACCGCCCGCGCCGCGGCCTCGATCACCGCCCTCGGGGCCGACCCGCGCTTCGACCTCACCCACGCCTACTGGATCGTCGCCGGCACTGCGGGCGTCGATCCCAAGGTAGCCTCGGCCGGCTCGGCCGCCTGGGCGCGCTGGGTGGTCGACGGCGACCTGGCGCAGGAACTCGACCCGCGCGATGCGCCACCCGACTGGCCCACCGGCATCGTCCCTTACGGTCGCACCACGCCCTACCAGACCCCGGCGCCGCCGGCCCTGAGCGCGGACGCCAATGTCGCCTACGCCCTCAACCCCGGCCTGGTCGACTGGGCTTACGCCCGGACCCGCGACATCAAGCTGCCCGACGACGCCCTGCTGGCGAAGCTGCGGGCGCCCTATTCCGGGCTGGGCGCCACGCCGCCGTTCGTGCTCGAGGGCGAAGGCCTGATGTCAGCGCGCAACTGGTACGGCGAGCGCCTGAACGACTGGGCCCGGCAGTGGGTGAGCTACTGGACCGGCGGCAAGGGCGTCTTCGCCATGTCGGCCGAGGAGGACACCGGCGTCATGCAGGGCCTGAGCTTCCTCGCCCACGCCGGCCGCGCCGATCTCGCCCGTGTGCTGATCCTGCGCGCCGGCAGCGACTACACCGTCGGGCCGCCCGGCATGACCGCCGCCGAGTTCCTCGCCAAGGAAACCCACGAAAGCTTCCCCGCGACCGCCGAGGCGCTGAACGCGCTCTATCTCGTCGCCTCGCCCGTCGCCGCGTACCTGGCGGACAACTGGGCTCACACTAGGGACGACGTCCCTGGCGTCGCGGCGAACCAATGAAGTCAGACAGCGGTCCAGGGCCAGACTCGCCCTCGACGTCGCCCGCTGAAGCGGCGCCGCGAAGCTTCACCCGCAGCATGCGGGTCACCGGCGTGCTGTTCCTGACGCTGTCGGCCGTGACGCCCGCCTCGTCGGTGTTCGTGGTCATCCCGGGAATCATCCAGCAGGCTGGCACCGGCGCGTTCCTCGCCATGGCCGCGGCGGCGCTGGTCGCCCTGGCGATGGCGTTCGTCTACGCCGAGCTGGCGTCGGCGTTCCCGCTGGCGGGCGGCGAATACGCGATGATGGGCCACGCGCTGAACCCCTTCGTCGGCTTCGTCTTCATGGGCATGAACGTGGTCGGCTCCACCCTGCCGCCGGCCATCCTGGCGCTGGGGGCAAGCACCTACCTGACCGCGATCTGGCCGGCGGCGCAGAGCGTCCCGGTCGCGGTCGGAATCGTCGCCGCCGCCACCGTGTTCGGCATCCTGAACATCCGCCTCAACGCCTGGGTGACCGGGGCCTTCCTGCTGGTCGAGGTGGTCGCGCTGATCGTACTGACCGCGCTGGGGTTCTCCCACATGCACCGCGGCGTCGCCTCGCTGATCGCCCATCCGATGGTGCTGAACGCGGGCGTGCTCAAGGCGGCGCCGCTCGGCGTGATCGCGCTCGCCACCGCCGTCGGGGTCTTCTCCTACAACGGCTTCGGCGCTGCGGTGTACTTCAGCGAGGAGATGCACGATGCGCCGCGCCGGGTCGCGCGGACCATCCTCTGGGCGCTTGGCCTGACCGTGCTGTTCGAGTTCGTGCCGATGACGGCGGTGCTGCTGGGCGCGCCGGACCTGGCGGCCCTGCTGGGCTCACCGAGCCCGTTCAGCGACTTCGTTCGCGCCACCGGCGGACCGGTGATCGGCGCGGCGGTGGGCCTGGGCGTCGCGCTGTCGATCGTCAACGCGGTGATTGCGATCGTGCTGATCAACGCCCGGTTCCTCTATTCCAGCGGCCGCGACCGGGTCTGGCACCAGGAGCTCAACGGCGTGCTGGTGCGGGTGCATGACCGGTTCGACTCCCCCTGGGTGGCCGCGCTGCTGGCCGGGGCCACGGGGATCGCCGCCTGTTTCATCCCCTTCAACGTCCTGCTGGTGCTGACCGGCGCCAGCGTGGTGGTGATGTACGCGCTGCTTTGCGTCGCGGTGATCGTTGGACGCGTGAGCCGCAGAACCGCGCACGGCGTCTACCGGATGCCGCTGTTCCCGCTGGCGCCTTTCGTCGGCCTGCTGGCGCTGGTCTACATCCTCTACGCCAATTGGCTGGACCTGGCCGTTGGCCGCCCCAGCCTGATCGCGACCTTCGTCATGCTGGTCGCGGCCGGCCTCTACTTCTTCGTCCTGCGTCGCCGGCGTGGGGCGACCTGGGTGATGACCGGCGCCGCTGATGAGGCGGGCCCAAGCTGAGGCCGGAGGGGCGGGCGCTCAGGGTATGACCTGAGGCCTCAGCCGCTCACGCAGGAACGCCGCAGTTCTGGCGCCCGGCCCCTCCTCGAGGACGTGGAGGAGATCCTCTGGCCGATCGACATCGTGGCTGAACGACGTCGCTTCGAGGAGCGCCAGAGAGAGGCCGCGACGAGCCGCGGCGGCGGCGTGGCGGCGGAAACTGCCGCCGCCGAACTCGGACGCCATTGCGACGCCGGCCCGCAGCCCCAGCAACCCGGTGCCGCCATCGTACGACGGCGCCAGCACGACGGCGTGAGTCCGCGACAGATGCACGGCCGCCGCGAGGTCGTCGGCCTGCAGCAGCGGCAGATCGCCCGGCATCAGCATCAGCGCCTCATAGGGGGCAATTTCGCGGATGCGGGCCGTAGCGAGCGCGAACGCCGCGTTGAGGGTGGCCGGCTCGGCCTGGAGCACCACCTGGGCGCCGCGGCCGGCGGCGAGCTGCGCCAGCTCGGCGGTGGGGGTCACCACCCAAGCGCCGGCGATCTCGTCGCACCGCGCCAGCGCGGCCAGCATGTCGTCGAGCATGACCGCCGTCAGCGCCTCGCGGTCCTTGGCGGAAAGCACCGCCGCGCATCGCGATTTCGCCCGGGCGCCGCCGCGCGCCGCGATCACCGCCTGCGCCATCAGCCCACCCGCCTTGCCGCGGCGCCGGCGCGGAGCGAGGCGGCGAAGTCCAAGGTGGCTGCAGCGAGGGCGGCGCGGTCGTCGTCGGTGCGCATCACTGTGGCCGTGACGCACGCGGCGACGCCGAGCGCACGGATCGCGTCGGCGTCAGCGGCGTCGGTCTCGTCAAGGATCAGCCCGCCGATCAGCCCCTCGTAATGGCGGGCGACGGCGACGACGCCGGGCTTGTGTCCGAGTTCAGCCATGAGTTTCGCGGCCGGTCCCTTGAGCGCCCGACCGCCAATGATCGGCGAGATCGCCACGGTCGGGGCGGCAGCGGCGGCGATCGCTTCGCGTATTCCGGGGACAGCCAGGATCGGGTCGACGCTGAGGTAGGGGTTGGACGGGCAGATCACGATGGCGTCGAGATCGGGCCGGGCCAGCGCCGCGGTGAAGGCCGGTGTCGGCCGCGCGTCCGTCACGCCCTCGAAGCGCACCGCATGGGCCACCGGCGCGCTGCGCTCGCGGACGAAATAGTGCTGGAAGGGCAGGGCGCCGGCCTCGGTGTCGACCCAGGTGCGCAGCGGCTGGTCGGACATTGGCGCGACAGCGTGGGTGACCCCCAGCCGCGCCGCCTGGTGCGCGGTCACGGCCGAGAGCGTCTCGCCGGCTGCGAGCCGCCGCGTGCGATCGATGTGTGTGGCCAGGTCCTGGTCGCCCAGCTGGAACCAATCCTCGCCCCCCAGCCGCCGCAGCGCGGCGAGGAACGACCAGGTCTCGCCGGCAAGGCCCCAGCCGCGCTCCCGGTCGGCTAGGCCGCTCAGGGTGTAGAGCACCGTGTCGATGTCGGGTGAGATCGCCAGGCCGAGGTGTTCGAAGTCGTCGCCCGTATTCACCACGACGGTCATATCAGACGGGCCAAGCACGCGCGTCAGGCCGAACGCCAGCTTGGCGCCGCCGACCCCGCCGCAGAGGGCGATCACATGGCCCATGGTGGGCGCCTCATCGGAACAGGTCCTGGTCCAGCGGCCGCACCAGCTCGCTGGCGGCGCCGTCGTCGGCGGCGTCGTACACGGCGCCGCGCACGAGCGCGGTCGGCACGCCTTCGTCGCCCTCGCCGATCACCAGTGAGGCGGCCGCCGCGATCTCGTCGGCCACCGCCACCAGGGTGACCTTCAGCTCGCGGCCGAACAGGTCCCGCTCGCCGCGGCGA